>JACOXG010000008.1 GCA_016176405.1 Candidatus Daviesbacteria bacterium
AGATGAATCTGTTTCTAAGGCTGTACAGGAGGTATAATCAGCTATCCTAAGTGGATCAGAGACTGTTAAAGATCCTCCTATCCCCACATTACCTGTTAAATCTGAGAGACCATTAACTCTTAAGCCTCCAGATGAGAGGGTTAGATTAGTCACATTTAAGGATGATCCAATACCTACATTACCAGTTGTTCCTAAGGTGGCAGTAGAGATAGATTTAGTCACAGATAATGAATCAAGAACTGAGGCAGAGGTGACAGATAAAGAAGTACCTATCCCTACATTACCTGTCACAGATAAAGAGGATCCAATTCCCACAAAGCCTGTAAAGAAACCTGTACCTGATACTTTTAAATTATAATCAGGTAAGGTGGTACCTATACCTACATTACCATTATCCAAAGCTACTAATCCAAACAAACTGTTATTATTATTGGTGGTGTAAAAGGCCAAACCAGTACTATTACCAGCTCCTTGAATTTGTAACTTGGCATTGGCAATTGAAGGAGAAGTGCCTATCCCCACATTATCTGTGCTACTATCTAAACCTACTGTGGTACCAAAATCTATCCAGCCTCCAGCTCCTCCACTACCACCAGAATTTTGATCTGACCCACAAGAGAATTGACCTGTCTGAGCATTCCACAGCAACTTGGAGCTAGTACCATCAGAACAGGAGCTTAATCCTGCCCCAATTAACGATCCCACATTAACAAAAGAGGAAAAAGTAACACCTGAAGTCACACTTAGAGATGAACCTATCCCGACATTGCCAATGACATGTAATTTATAATCTGGAGAAGTTGTCCCAATTCCCACATTATCAGTGATGGTTGATAATCGGACAGTAGTCCCATCATCTGTCCAACCAGAACTTCCTCCCCCAACTGCACTCCAAGATGAACCATCATAAGTAATCAGTTGATTTCCAGAAGTATCCCAGGCCAGATATCCCTCACCAGTGGATGGTTTAGAAGGACTGGAGGATGAGCTATTGGGAAGTAAAAGTCCCATCTGAGCTGTCGAAGAATGAGTAATTCTGGATAGATCCAAAAAATCTCCATTATCAAAAGTCAAAATAGAAGCTAAATGACCTGCATCTACTACCCCTCCAGCAATATCCTCACCCTTAACTTCCCCATTTTTGATATGTTTTGATAATACTGAATCATTGGATAAAACGGATAAACCTGATGCCAATTTTTCTGTAGTGACTGCTCCATCAGCAATCTTGGAGGTAGTCACTGCTCCATCTTTAATACCTATAGTTAATATAGAATTAGGAGAAATATTACTCTCATCAATTATTAAATTCTCAATAGTCCCATCAGACTGGATGAGGGCAATCTCTCCCTCACCATCGCCAATCACCTTACCTCTGATATATGAAGCATTAAAATTTTCCACCAGCCCCGTATCAGGCACTTCTATATATGAACTATCCGGAAATTTAATGCTATATAAAGGAGTGATATTACCCTCTTCATCGATAGTCAAAATATCATTGACATCGGCAATGATTTTTGGGGGGACAATTTTTTGGTAAGTATCCGGACTAATTGTTTTAACAATCCCTAAAGAGAGATTGCTTAAAGGTTTTAAAGCTGCTCCCAAAACTTGACCAGGCCCGCTCTTAGGCGGAGGTGAATACTTGGCTCCTAATACCTGATCCTGCATTTCTTCTTCATCTGATTTTTGATTGTCTGAAGTTAGTTGAGGCTGTTTGATGCTGGCCAAAGGAGGCTTTTTATAACCAAAAAATAAAGCAGTATCTTCTGGGAAAAGTAAGAACAAAACTGTGATAATAAAAACGAGCAAAATTGCGGTGGTGGCTAAAAATAATCCGGAACCATAAAAACTTTTCTTAAAAGAGACTAATTTGGTAACTTCTTCCTTGATCTCTTCTTGAGCTGCTCCCAAAATCTTGGTGGTGGTCGAAGGCTCCTCAACTACTTCTGCCTTCTTTTCCTCTTTTTCCTCCTCAGCCTCATGCCTAAGTGGTTCTAAAATCTTTTGCTCAACCTGTTTTTGGCGAAGGAAGTACTCACTGTTTAAGAATTTTTCTAAAGACTCCTTGGTATAGGCTCTTTCCCCTGCTTTATTTCTTTCTGGTACTAAAAGACCTCTTTTTTCCAATCTTCTTAAGGTGGTGGCAGAAATACCCAGCCTTTTGGAAGCCTCTGAGATGGACAAAGGTTGACCTAGTTTGATCTGTTCCAGCTCTTCAATGGAAAAATAGCGATTTTTTCCATCAGGTCTTTCTGAGTGGAGTAAGCCTGCCTTATCCCACCTTCTGACTGTATCAATGGAAACACCCAAGATTAAGGCTGCTTCGGAGATGAGAACTAGTTTGTGTTGTTTAGGCAGGCTATCGTTCATTGTTTGCCTACGTATTGGTTAACCAATGCATAGGTAATAATTTTCCGCCTGTTGAATCTAGTTTCTCTTATCTATTATAATAATGTCAACACTTGACAAACTCAGTTAATTTATGCATACAATTGTATATTATTGTATATGGAAGAATTTTACACAGTAGAACAGGCTGCACGTACACTTAAGGTTCATCCTTTAACTGTCAGAAGGTATATCAAGGAGGGTAAACTTAAAGCATACCGAGTGGGAGGGAATATCAGGATAGCTTTGGAGGATTTAAGAAGCTTTACTCAAAGTTTTATTCCCCACTCAAAACCTATCAAAGCTCAATCCTCAACTCAAACTCAACCTTTCTCTTTTGCTGATCCACTGCTTAATTTAAAAGGTCGAGGTTTAAGTATCAGTAAGCTCGAACAAGGATAATCCTTGACCTATGCAAAGGTTATTCACTTGAGGCTAAAAACTTGTCCTGAGCGACTGAAAAGAGTCGAAGGATGGCAATACAATCAAAAAAAATTTTTAATTTTGCGCAGCAAAATCAAAGTTCTTTTTATGACTTTTTATGACAAGTAAAAAGGTTTTTATTGATTCATCAGTACTTTTGGCCTTTGTTGACAGATCTGAAGTTAACCATCCCAAAGCAGTCAAGACCATGGAGAATCTGGCCAGGTTAAACTCACAAATTTACACCAGTCAACAAGCTATTTCTGAAGTTTATACTGCCCTCTCTCGTGAAGCCGGTATAGCAGTGGCCTTGGATTTTCTGCAAGCCTGTTTGCAATCTGATATGGAGATACTTTTTCCCCAAAAAGCTGATCTGATTGTAGCTCATCGGCTGTTAAGAGCCAACAGGGACCGTCAACTTACCTTAAGAGAAGCTCTCAATGCCTGCTTAATGCAAAAAAGAGGCATTACACAGATTGTTTCTTTCACTTACTGGCAGAACCTTTTTGGTACTTCTGTGGTAAATATTACCTAAATAATTCCATGAATACTCCATCCAGAATAATTTTAAGGCCCTTGGAACACTAGAAAATGGCTCTTTTAATGCAAACCAGCAGTTAGAGAAATGAGAGGTGGGATTATCTCACTTCTCACATCATTATCTATCTTCTTACTTCCCATATCACACTTCCGGCTTTTGGATCCCTACCAGAGTTCACCCCTCCCAGTTACAGATTTTAATTCTGCTGTAATAGCTTCTAATAAATTTTTAAAATGATAGCCTGAAATGGCTATATCATACTAAATCATCTGATCTAACTTGACCTATGCATGGCTTGGTCACTTAATCACTGCTTAACCTTAAAAGAAGGTTTGATTACTCCAAAACTTGATTTCTTAACAATATAAAGTATAGATCAAGTAAACATTCAAATTATCAGAAATTATTCAGAAAACATAAAAAAATTCCACTCGACTAGCACCTATGCAAAGCTTGATCTATCGGAGCGCGCCATATTTCTTTGCGCGCGAGATCCACTTGCAAAAAGTGTCAGTAATGAGCAGTTTTTGACAAGGGAGTGAATTCAAAATTACACTTTTAATCTCTAAATTTAAATCTCAAATTCTTTGAAAAATCTCTATTTTTTCTCTTATGAATATTGGCTAAAACCCACAATTCTATCCTCAATTTTATCCTATGACTGATGACTATTGAAGCCAATTTAGCCTACAATTACTATCATGATTATACTTATCTGAACTTAAAGCTGTCTCAAAAGCTTCATATTTCTTGTAATCTAGATACAACTTCTCACTCTATCAGATTAGTAATCATGTCTTACTAGTCCTTATTAGTTTGAAAAATAAAGTTGGTTTTATAACATTTTATTACAATTATTAGTATTATTTTGTTTAAAATTTTTACTAAAAACAGTCAATTTCATAAATATATCATAATATATCATCACAAATTATCAAATATCTCAAAATATATCAGTTGAGATTAACAGGGTGGAGTTAACTAAATAGCTATTTCTGATGACTAATTGAATTTTAAGATAGGTATTATTATCAATTATTATAAAGGACTATAACAAAAACATGTATTAATGGATACCCACATCAACTACTACTCAACCACTTGACAGCAAAGCTGTCCGTATCTATGTAACAATAAAATTGGTCACATCCTTGAAAATATCTCTTAATTAAGTGATCACCTAATTAACTTAACTAAGTTATTTAGATCAGTTAGGAATTTTCAACTTACTCACCTATGCAAAGGTTGATCAGTTAAATCCTTATTTTAAAATTTTTTTTCTAAATTTCTAAAAGTCTCCCACCTATGTATCAGTTGATCACCCAAAATTTTTCCAAAAAGACTTTTATAAAAAATTCCACCTATGCAAAGCTTGATCATCGTGGCTAAGATTGACACTTTCATGAAGCTTTTAATCTTATATGAAATACCCTCTTTTGATCTTGACGCACTTAAATCGACTTAAGCTAAACTGTTTATATTGCAGAATTCTCTGGTTAAAACCCTTGAGAAAATGAACTTATCAGCCCCTAGAAAGCCCCAAAAACGTCTCTTTGGTATATGTTTACACCTCACACACACCCACACATAGCCCTCACCCACATACCAAGCAACTTCTTCATGTTTCGGGTTTTAATTCGGGTAGCTGATAATCCTAGCTATTTAAAAATCTCATTCTCCAAAGATTTGGCAAGATCGAGAAAAAACTTCTCCATATCTTTTTTATTAAGGGGTATTAACATCTTGGGGGAATCTTCATCTTTTAAGTCTTTTACCTTTAATAGTGCGGCAACTAAGTTTTTAGTCTCCAGAGGCCAATCAAATTTTGCCTGACTATCGAGACGGATTTTCTGAAGGTACTGTGCTGAATCAGAAGCCACTTGTTTGAATATAAAATATAAGTCAATATAATCCCTGGGTCTAGATCTCATGGTAATAGTGTGTATTTTATTAACTGCAATATCATAAATACTACTTACTTCTAATTTTTTAAAATATACTCCTTTCTCAATTTTAGGAAATGGATAATAATTAAAATCAACCTTTAGCTGATCTCCGTCATAATATTGAAGTTTATATGTATATAATCCAAGATAATTTTGTTTTATTATTTTAGAAATTCCTAATTTCTTTGATATAGCTTGCAGGAAGGATTCAACAGCTTTAGTATTTACCTCATCTTCAGAGAATAAATCTATATCTTGAGATAGCCTATGGTGGAAGTAAAATTCCGAAAGAGCAGTTCCACCTGTTAAATAGAACTTTTTGCTAATAAATTCTTGTGCTTGTGCAATTTCCAGAAAGTCAAGTTGTTTGGAAGTGAGTATACTTTTCCCCATAATAAGAATTCTATGGCCCTTTTGGCATATGGATCAAGCTGATCTTTAATTTTAGGCCATGCTTTTTTGACCTCCTCTCTATCCAGCCTTTCTCCATCCAAACCATAATTTATAAGCTCTGTTAATCTCCATAATTTATACTTTTTAGGGTTTTCTTTTTTAAATTTTTTTTCATCTACTGACCAATTATACATTAACTAATTATAACATGAATAACAGTAGTTTTTCACTTTAAAAAGTTATCCTATAGATTATCATAGTGGTATCCCATAGTTTGGATATGGGTACAGCCTCAGACTGCCTATGCAGAGCTTAATCAATGCCTAAGCAGCCTGGCTTGCCTGCTTAAGCCGTGCCTGGCTGATTGTGAAGAGAATAAGAGATAAAACAATTGCTCCGATAAGAAAAAATAGATTATTACTCAATTTGGTATTGAGATCAGCTACTAAATCCTGTCTAGGTAGCCCTAGTACTAAGTATAAGTTGTCATCTGATCCTATCAAAGCGGTGAAGGCATAGATGTATTCCCTACCATCTAATCCCTCATCAAAAGTCACACCCTCCCTTGCTTCAAATATTCCTCTTAATAAGGCTTTATCAGGTATTGATTTACCAATAAATTCCTCATTATTTGGATAGGCTAAAATCTTACCTTTCCTATCCAAAACCATCAGTGTATGATCTTCCTCTAAACTCTGTTGGGAAACTAGATCATTTAACCAGGACAGACCTATGGATGCATAGACCACCCCACCTTCTTGTCCTACTAGTTTAATAGGATAACCTAGACTAATAATCTCTTGTCCAGTCACTCTACCAATTCTATATTCACCTACATAAAACTCACCATTGAGGGCTCTTTGGAAAAATTGTCGATCAGACAGATTAACTTTTTCATCAGGAGGAATAGAACTACAAACTAAATCCCCGTTACTGTCAATCACTCCAAAGTTTGTATAAAGTGAGTATTGTTTAAGAATGGTGGCAAGCAAAACTGGGCAGTTTTCAGATTGGGGATTTTTTAAATCTGGCAGTTGAGAGAGAAGGATTAGTAGACTTTTGGTTGATTCAAGATATCTTTCCTGAGTTGAGGCCAGTAGTTTTGATACCTCATACATTCTATACTCGGTCAGATCCGTTTTTTCCAAATACTGACTCTGTATTAAATAAAAACTAAATATTATGAGAGGGCTAAGAATTATTAACCCCTTAAATATTGGTTTAATAGGCATCTAAAATAGACTATCACAATTCCCAAACATTAGTCTATTTGTAGATTAAGCCCTCTGTAGAGGTGACAAATGGAGCAAGATTTACTCTTCTTCTTTGAGTATCTACATTATCAACCAGCAAGGTGATGCTTTGCCCTACCTGATAATTTTGAGTAGGATCCATCTTGGAGGCTGGTAGAAACCCCTCCACTCCTCCATCCAGCTTCAGAGTGATTCCAGCTTGATCAACTGTAGTAATTTCCCCTTTAACCACCTTATCTGGCTCAAAATTGGCAGACAGTTGCACAAAAGGATCCTCTGATAGATGCTTTAAGGATAAATTCAATCTGCCAAAGTCTTTGTCCACCCCTAAAACCTGAGCTTCTACCTCATCTCCTGTACTAAAGCCTGATAAATCTTCAGTTCTTTCCCAAGAGACATCAGCAATAAAAATTAGCCCTTCTACTCCATCAATATCTATTACCAAACCAAAAGGTAAAATGGCCACAATTTTACCCTGAACTTTTTGACTAGTCTTAAATGATCTTAGTTTGTCCAATAAATCATCTGAAACCTGTCCGCGCTGGCTAAGAATTATTTTATTATTGTCTTGATCAACCTCAATCACAGATACCCTCAGTTGTTGATCAACCAGTTTGTCCATCCCTTCCTTAAGCCTGCTGAGTAGTTCAAATCCAATTTGGGAGTTGGGTAAAAAGGCCCGAGTTCCACCTATTTCAATAATCAAACCACCTTTGTTAACTTCCATTACTTTACCGCTCAATTTAGTTTTTTGATTTTTGGCGTCAATAAACTTGTTCCAATCAGATCTTTTACCTTTTGAAGTTGATTTTGCAGAATAGGGGTTGGGGCTAAGCAAGACTTGACCGGATTCATTTTCTACCACCACTACAAATGATTTAATTTTATGACCTACTTTTAATTGTTCTAGTTGATCTTTTGATATATCATGAGTAGGTATGATGCCTTCTGACTTAGTTCCTAAATCAAGGGTAATTTCTTTATCAGTAATACTAACTATCTCACCTTCTATTTCCTGACCACGGAAAAGTTTAAGAGGTTTATTTTGTTGAGAAGCTAACAGCTTCCCCATAATATCCATCCATCTGCACCTACTTTCTTTATAAGATAAAGGGATTATACTATAAACTTCCGCGACTTGAAAAGCCGCGGTTTTCTTTTATAAAATTACCACTATCTACTAGCCAATAAAATCCAAATAGTTATTTTGGTTAACCAAGCTTACTTTTGTTCCATATTGATTGGTAAAAGAACTTGCACCCTTACTTAAAGATCTACTTCCTAGTTTAAACTCGAAAGCCTTAAGCTTATCATTAGTAGCTTTTTCAATATAATCTACCTCCGCTCCTGAGTAACTTCGCCAAAAGTTGGATTGAACCCTCTGACCGATATTGGCAAAGTACTTTTTTCTTTCAATAAAGAGAAAGTTTTCCCAAAGAGATCCTGCATCAGCCCTTAAATCAATCGGGTTAAAATCGCCAATCAAGGCATTTCTAACCCCCAAATCTACAAAGTAGATTTTATTTTGTCTTCCAATTTCTCGTCGGGGGTTTTTGGAAAAGGGATGTAAACTTTCAATAACATAGGATTTTTCTAAAATATCTAAATAGCTGACCACTGTCTTTCTGTCTATCTTAAGTCTGCTGGAAAGCTCGTTTTCATTAACTTCTGAGCCAATTTGGTAAGATAAGGCCTTTGTTAAATCTTTAATGGCTTGGGAGTTTTTAATTCTTTGGAAAGTTAATATATCTTTAAAAAGATAGCTTTCCACAATCCGCTGAAGGAGAGCCTGTTTTTGCTCTGATGTATTTGATAAATAGACTTCCGGGTATAGACCATAAAGCATAATTTGTGGTAGCAACGCATTTGCTTGGTTACGAAGCAAGCCCTCGCTCCCCGTTTTCTCACCTGCTTGTAAAACCTCAGTAAAGGAAAAAGGATATAAAGTAAAATCTAAATACCGCCCGGTTAATGGATCGCTGAGTTTATTTTTTAAATCAAAACTGGAGGAACCGGTAGCTAGTACCCTTACTTTGGAAAAATTATCATAAATAATTTTTAAAGTTAATCCTGGATTATCCAATCTCTGGGCTTCATCAATCAGTAAAACATCGATGCCTGAGAGTAATCTTTCTAAGACAGCCTTTGAGTTGGTGTTAACTGCTGCCATTTCTTCGGCCAGATCACAGTTTAGATATAATACCTTCCTTCCTTCTTTCTCTAATTTTCTACTAATATCTTTTACTAAAGTGGTCTTCCCCACCTGCCTGGCTCCTAACACCAAAATAATCTTTCCAGAAGATTTTAGATTGGAGAGTATGAGATCTTCAATTAATCTTGGTATCATAATCCCAATATTAATACTAATTCTGGGATTTGTCAAGTGTCATCTAGGCTTGCACCTACTTTCTTTAAAGATATAAGGGATTACGTTTTTGACGAAGTCAAAAAGGCAAGGTTCTGCAAGCGAGCAGTAAAATATCTCATACTGCGAGCGCAGCAGGTCCTTATGCTACAAGGATTTATTACCAACAAGCAGAGGTGGAGGACGACCAAACAGCCCATGACCAGATATCCCGATCAGTACCATCATTATCTGGCAAATCCACTATACAGCCATTCGATCCACTATCTCTATTTGGATCTATTAAATTTGGTTGACTTACCCAATCACTATCCTTAAATTCTGCAACATCGTGAACAAGTACCTTGTAATTATACCCATCAGATGTATATAGATAACAGGACCTGCTATTTGCTGTATCCATCTGAGGGTCTGAGGGAAAAGCTACCATATAATTTGGTACAAAATTTGTGGATGTAGGTACCACATCATTAGAAGCTTTTGTTCCCCAGGATTGACATTCACTACGCCAGCCAGTATTTGTACCAAGTGTAACTACTGGATAACTTTTATTATTAGCATAATAAAGTTCTAAGGCAGTTTGAATAGCTTTTAAATCCTCCACTCTTTTAGCAATTCTGCCTTGTTTTTCAGCACCTTTATAAACAGTTAATCCTACTGCAGCAAGTATAGCAATAATAGTAATAACTACCAGTAATTCAACTAAGGTAAAACCCGTTTTTTTCATCTTTGATTAGATCTACAATAATAACTAGGACTACCTGTTTCTAAATTGGCACAAATTATCCAATCAGTAACTCCTGTTCCCCAATTGGAATCACCAGTTGACCAATCGTCTGAATTACAATTACCTGGGGAAGTCTTTCTAACAGATGAGTTGTTATTATTTTTACAGTACCAACAACGGCTTGGATAACCGCTGGTTTTTGTACCACACTTTCCCTCAGTAGCCCAGTCATCCCAAGTTGATTGAAGAGGATCAATAGGAATGCCATTGGTAAAATCTGTGCTGGAAAGTGCTTGATAAGTACTAGTTCCTTTTTTAGTTTCCAAAGCCTTAGCTAAAGCACCAACCCAATAGTAGCTAAAATAGCAATAATCACCACTACCACCAAAAGCTCAACTAAAGTAAACCCAGATTTTTTATATTTTTCTTTATTCATCTTTGGTTTGACCTACAATAATAAGTTTGGTTTCCAGTTTCTAAATTAGCACATATGACAAATTTCCCAGGACTTCCAGAAAATGGAGTCTGGGTAGGTATCCGATCATCTGAACCAGTACAATTCCCATAAGTTTGATCAGAGGTTCTTGAACAATAATAACACTCATTATTACCCAAACAGGATCTTGGTCCAACGTAGTTATTATTTGGATCAGCTAAAGGATCTCTTGGTATTTTTCCAGAAGGAAACATAGTATCTGCTAATTGGGTGTATTGAAAGGTCGAACGAGAGTAATTAATTTCCATGGTTTGAGCAATAGCATCTATATCTGAGCGTCTTTTGGCATCTCTGGCTTGTTTTTGGGCAGAAGTATAAATAGTTAATCCAATGGTGGCTAAAATGGCAATAATGGTAATAACTACCAAAAGTTCAACTAAAGTGAAACCTTTTTTGTTTACACTGAGAGTAATCGAAGTGGGCATTAAGTTAATTATTAGTCTAAAGGTAATATAGTGTCAACGATATAAATTGCTGTGTGAATCTATAGCCACAAAAATTACTGTATCCTCACTTTTTTTGTTTCTTAAGGTAAGCAATAGCCTCGTCCACATTTTTGAAGCTGGGAGAAAGATTCCTGCCCTGTTTTATATCCTCCTCCACTTCCTCCAATCTTTTTTCCAATTCAGGAGTCATCTGGGGTATATCAGAAAAGATCACTTCTCTGGTTCTGATAAAATTTCTTAAAGAGGCATTAATCACATCAGATAAGGACAACCCTAAATCTTTGGCTGCTTTTTGAGCATTTTCCTTAACTTCCTTATCAGTCTTAATATGAATGACTGTTTTCATAAGTATCCATAGTATACACAACGGTTACAAAATTGTCAATATCTAAATGTGATTTTTATTGTTGGCTATTAACCCAATAATTATAGACCTCATTTGCACAAGTACTACCTGCACCAGAATTAATAGTAACTGTTTTATAACCATCAGAACTAGAGCTGCTATTGACGTGTTTCGGGGCTCCTTTGACTGCTTGGGCACTAGCGTCATTGGTATTTTCTAACTTGATATACAAAGTAAAAACAATCCCATCTGATGCATACAGATAAGGGGCAGGCGATGTGGATGAGTCACATGTTGTCACTGCTGTGGGATCATCAGGTATTTTTGCTATATATTCTGAGGTAAGGGCTGTTAAGCTACTTGCAATAGCCCAACCACATGTAGCAAAACAAGGATAGGCACCAGTTGCCGATCTATACTGCTCTAATGCTACTCTAATAGCTTCAGCATCCCCTTTTCTTTTTCCATCTCTAGTTGCCTGTTGGGCTTTGGTAAAAATAGTTAGACCAATGACAGATAAAATGGCAATAATTGTTATGACCACTAATAGCTCAACTAAAGTGAAGCCTTTTTTATTCATTGTTGACTCCTGATCCAGAAAACATAGCTTGATCCTGCCCCTCCTCCCATGGCGCAATCAGAAATTACACTAGTAGGTAAAGTGGTTGAAGTGGTAGTTTCCAAATTAGCTGCTACTACAAATATACCTGTGTCTATACATATTTTATATAAATAACAACCAGGAGTGGTATCACAACTGGCTATACCTCCTCTACTGTTAAGAGGATCTTTTGGCATGTCTTGGATATAACCTGATAAACCACAACTACTTAAAGTCCAGCCAGCATTATCGCTGGGGATATTGTCACATCCAGTAGGGTAAGAGCTATTAATAACTTTATATTGCTCCATGGCTTTGGCAATAGCTTCTATATCTGCCCTTCTTCTGGCATCTCTGGCTGCTTGTTGAGCTCTGGTATAAATGGTCAGGCCAATCACAGCCAAAATGGCAATAATACTAATTACTACTAATAGTTCAACTAGGGTAAAACCGGATCTTTTGAGCATATGTTTATGGAAAACCATTAGTGACATCCGTTCCTCTATAACTATCTCCCGGAGGAGTGTAGGTGATACAAAAATGCGGAGGTACTCTGTAATAGTAATCATCACTTGTCCACATGGTTTTATCTGCTCCAGCAGTATGTAAGGTATCTCTTCGACAATCATCACTGGCCAACTCAAGTTCATTTTCATCTATGCCATAAACACTTCCCCAAGGATCCCTGGGTAGCTCTGCAGTGGTAATTAAGGCATAGGAATTAATCTGTTGTTGAATACAAGCTGTATCTTCTTGCACAATGTCATTTTTACATTCGCACATTGAGCACCCGTTGCCTGTGATATCTTTTAACAGCTTGTTGTCAACAGAGCGGGCAATCTGGATATTTTTCTCCATGGCCTGGAAATCTTGCATTATTTTTGATTTCCTGGCTTTTTCCTGAACTCCTGTGTAAACAACCATAGCAATGACGGAGATAATAGCGATAATGGCAATCACAACCAGAAGTTCAATCAGGGTGAAGCCTGATTTATGGGCAGAGTTCATAGTTTTAGTATATATATTTAGTATTGATGATACCTGAAGAGAAGTCAAATAAGACGGCCATGTTGAGGGTATGGTATAATGTTTTTCTCGGTGGTTTGTGCGAAGTGGTTCTACCTGATCCCATCCCGAACTCAGTCGTAAAACGCTTCAGCGGGGACGATAATGAGCTCGCAAGGGCTTGTGAAAATACCTCACTGCCGGGATGCTAACCAACCTTCATTCACGCACACATTCTTCTCCTGTCCATCTGTAGCCCGGGGTATTTTGACAATGATTAATAAAATCTGGCAGATATTTTGCTTCAGCAGGCTTATTGGTCAAATCAATTGCCTCCCCTTGCCTTTTGGTGGGAGTAGCTGGTGGCTGATTAAAATTAAAAAGAGACAGATTTCCCTTAAATATCAATATCCAACCGATAATTAAAGCCACAATCACTATCACAATCACTATTAATATATTGCCTTTTTCTGATCTCATTGGACTGTTAACCTCCTACTATTTCCCATCACATTATCAAAATCACCATGCACATCCCACCAATTTCTCAACTGTTTACCCTGATAAGATTTGGGGTTATTCCTTCCCGGCATATTTTGCCACATCCAAACAAAATATTTAATATCAGCAGTATTATTAATAATATCGCCATCAGAACAACTCCAAGTGGTACAACTGATGGAAGTTGTGTTCCCCAAACCATCAGGATTCCAATCCAAGCAATCTGAATTCCAAGAGGAGGTATTTCTATAATCATAATCTCCAGAAGCATTAGGTGGACTGTGCACATCACCACATCTGGTTGTTAGAGAAGAATTTCTGCCATTGTGTGGACCTTGAAAAATACTCCATAAATTGCTATCTACTGCACTCATTTCAGCTTCCATCTGGTGGCCCCAAGAGTGCATAGCGCTACCTGTGCCGGAATTATAATTAAAGACATATAATCTGTAAGTGTGGTCACAAAGGGGCATGTCATTACCTCTGTAACTGTTGGAAATATCACCAAAAGGTCCGGACATTTTTGATTCGGAAATATTTAAATAAGGGTATGATGAGCCAGGATAGGTTGGTCCTTGATAAGCCCACATCCACACTTCATTTACTCCTTGATTATTAACATAATCACAAATATTGTGGGCAGTTAAGATTTGATCATATAACGGTCTGCGGGTGGTAGGATCAAAGGGAACAGCCTGAGTGTATTCATAAGTATTAACTATTTGATATCTTAAGGCTGAAGGAGCTGAAGGATTACTGTAACCTAAGTAACTAGTGGATTTTTCCAAATGTATTCTTAAAGCCTCTGTCACATCAATTGTCCTTTGCCTAATGACAGAATATAAATCACCGACATCTCCTGTCACATTTATATCAATATTTTGTCCATCTTCCGTTAAGGGAAAGTATTTTAAGACTAACACCTTCATGTCGTAGCTCGTGTCTGTAGCAACAGGTTCAAATGAGGGGTATGGGGTGGGAATGGGATTGGTGGAAACAGAAAAATCATCAAATCTAATGGAGCCATTACACCAAGTCCCAATTCCAAACTTTGTACCATTTAAACTATTATCTACGGCACTGGCGGCCAATGTTTCATTCACATACAGCTTAATATTGGTTCCATCAAGAACAATTTTTAAATTGTCACCATCTGCAGGGGCAATACTGGTAGCGGCCAGCTGGGTGACCGCGCCTCCAACTTTCTTACTAATTCGATAATAGGCAGGTGAGCCACCCATTCTATCAATTGAATATGTATTATTACTATCTACAAAGCGAAAAGGTATACCAGCATCCTGAAGATTGACGCTTAAAGTTATTTTGATAGTGGCATCAGAAATTCCAGCATCTACCACTGCAAACCCAGGGGCAGGACAACCATTGACCGGGTAGGCACTGTTACCAGAGATTCCCCATTCCCCTCTGGCTATAATCCATGGTTGTCCGGTATCTGTATTACCTAAACTATTAGAATTGGTTCGATTAAAACTATCTGAAACTAAAGTGGTTGGGGTGGGGGCTGGGGTAGAGGTGGGACCAGCAGTTGGAGATGAGGTTGGTGTGGGAGCAGCAGTAGCTACAGCTATAAATCTAACTTGGGAAGACTCCTGACAATATGATGAACTATCTTCTAAAGTGGTGCAAACTTGGAAACCGCCAATGGCTGGAGTTAGAGAAAAACCTCTCTCTGGAGTGGGAATTTGACCGGCAGCAAACCAGCTATCTTGTAGGGGGGGATAATTACCTGTAGATGGGTCATAATGCACCTCATATGCTTTAGTGATGGCATCAATATCTGCTTTATTTTTAGCATCCCTGGCTTTTTTCGAAACTCCATTAAAAACTGTTATGCCAATGGCAGATAGGATGCTAATAATGGCAATCACCACCAGCAGTTCAATCAAGGTAAAGCCCAAAGCAGATTTCATTGGATATAATCATTTTAAACAATATTTTTGGCCAGTTGCAAGGTAAACATTACTCTATCAGGATATTTTCCTAACGCAACATTTAAGGGAATAAATAATTGATCAGTGATACTTTTGGCAATAAATCCTTCCAAACCTGATCCCAAAGAAAGCTTAGTTTTAGCTTCCAAGCCGTCATAATACTTAACAAATAGATTGCTCTTATCTTGTTCCGAAATTAAAGCCTGACTACTAATTAACACAGACACATTTTGGTTTTGATCAAGAGCTAATTTTACCTCTACTGATGGTTTAGCAGAACCCAAAGTTAAAAATATGGCCAAATCCACTAGCCTGCTAATGGCAATCTGAAACCATTTAATATCAACTGGGGTGGTAAAAACTGAAATACCCAAAACCTTCTGGGAGATATTCTTATCCCTTAGTTGAATCAGGGTATATTCAGCATTCTCCTCCTCTGGTAGATTAAATTGCAACGATATCCCCAATTTTTGGGCAAATAGACCTTTACCATCAGCAATTTTTTTGCAAAGATAGGCAATATCCTCAAGAGTGGTATTTTTTTGGATGGGGTGATCCTCCAGCTCCATGGCTGTTAACAAATCTTCTTCTATATGAGATAAAATCTCGATGCGGGATTGAAGCTCCGGCAGATTAGTAGCCACTAAAGTTTTTTTAAGATCTTCTATGCCTGATCTGTATTTGGTCAAAGTTAAGTTTAGATCAGGGTGTCCCAAACCATATTTATCTTTTTCCTTGGCATCTGTGATCACAAAAACCATTTGATTGACCTGATTGGCTGAGTCTGTAATAGGCCTAATTTGAATAATTACCTCTGTTGAGTGATTGTTAGCAGTAGATAGATAGTAACCTTTGATAATCCGGGTGACTTTATCTGTTAGAATATTTTCAATTGATAATGATTTAGGCTCAATAGGTTGGCCATTTTTGTCTTTGAGAGGCAAAACTTCAACTAGAGATTTATTGATCAGCTCACTACCTGTTTGATGAAATAATTTCTGATAAGCTTCATTGACTGATAAAATCCGAAGATTTTTATCAGTTACCAAAATCATTTCAGCCAAACTTTGCAAGATTGACTCTTCTCTAATCTGAGATAGTCTGGAACGTTCTATTAACATTTTAGAGATGGTATCTTTGATGTGGTAAGTTTGCATTAAAAATTGGGCCAAAGGGATAATAATTAAAAAGGAAATACCATATAAAATTACAGAGCCTGGATCTTCCTGAAAAAGCAGGGACATTTTTTGATCCAAAAACAAACCGAGGATTAATACCAGCAAAGTCAAACCCAAAAATGAGATGGATGATTGTAAGTTTAGTAAGAAAGAGGTGGCTAGGGCATAAAGATGAATTAGAATTAAAAACGGGCTGTAAAATCCACCGCTGGAGATAACCAAAACTTGCACAAACATTGAACTTAGAAAAATTAAGCTTAGACGGACTAGTTTGGCGGGATTAGGCTTTAAGGGAGTAAAAAATAGCCTGGCTAAAAAGATTAGCAAGATTAAAAGTAGGGCAATGATTTGTTGTAAAGTGGTGACTGAAAATTTAAGGTAGATAAGAGAAAGAACTATGGCTGAAGAAATAATCAGACTTAAAAATTCTAGTAATTCTGCTTTAAACATTTGGGCAAGAGTATTTATCTTTATAATTACAAGAAACATGAGCTTTGTCAAAGCTGGATTCAATTAACTAGTAATTACATACTTCCGCGGGCTCTTAGTCCGCGGAAGTTTATTCTAGCAGAATTTAGGAAGTATTTATTTACACTCTGAAATGTGAACACGTATTAGTAAGAAAGCTTCTGCCAAAAAATCTCAACGATGATCATTAGTAAGAGTAGGCTAAAATCCTTACAGATCTTACACCGCTCTCCTATCAAGGTGGTAGTCTACCACCGATCTTAAAGATTCCTCATCTTGGGGTCTGCTTCGTGCTTAGATGCTTTCAGCACTTATCAAAAAGAAACGTAGCTACCCTGCGCTGCACTTTTGGTACAACAGGCACACTAGAGGTTTCCTCGCCTAGGTCCTCTCGTACTATAGGCAACTCCCCTCAAGAATCAAAACGCCCATACTGGATAGAGTCCGAGCTGTCTTACGACGCTCTGAACCCAGCTCGCGTACCGCTTTAACGGGCGAACAGCCCGACCCTTCCCACCTACTTCAGCAGGAGGATGCGATGAGCCGACATCGTACTAAATTCCACAATTTCGTGTGGCGCAGACTATACCTTCATCCCGAAATTTCGGGAGCTAGCCTTTTATTCAAGTTTTAATCCAGACTATCTGGCACCTTGAATCTGGTCGAAATTCCGACCAAGTCGTTACGGGCCACAATCATGTAAACTGATTGTGGTTCCCTCGGTATTACCCTTCCATTGCTGAAGAGGGTTTCACCGATTTTAGCTAGTAATATTTTACAAAAAGACTTTTTATTCCAAGTTATAACAGTACTACAGAATTACTTCTGCCACACCCCGATGTGTTGAGGTGCCGAACCTTGCCGTCCTTGTGGACTGTAGGGCAAGACTAGCCTGTTATCCCCGGGGTAGCTTTTATCCGATAAGCCCTGTACCTTCCATATGGTATCAGGGGATCATTAAGACCTACTTTCGTATCTGCTTGGCCTGTTTGCCTTGCAGTTAAGCACACTTTATACCTTTACGCTTGATGCGCGATTTCCTTACGCGCTAAGTGTACCTTTGTACC
>JACOXG010000009.1:0-8303 GCA_016176405.1 Candidatus Daviesbacteria bacterium
TGAGAAAGAAGCATCTCACATCCCATCTCAAGATCTCACATCCCACGTCCCATCTCCCACATCTGAAACTCCAAAGAAAGCTACTAAACCAGGCAGGGCTAAACCTAGAAGTAAGAAATACCAAGAAGTTTCCAAGGATCTAGACAGATCCAAAACCTACCCTATTCCTGAGGCAGTTGACTTAATCAAAAAATTATCCTATTCTAAATTTAATGCCACCATAGAGGCCCATATAAATACCGTGCAAACGGGCCTTCGCGGTTTTCTTCAGCTGCCCTATGCCTCCGGTAAAAAATTACGCATCCTGGCCTTTGGTAAAGGTTCCTCCAGCAGCGGTGCTACTTTAATGGGTGATGATTCTACTATTGAAGATATAAATAAAGGAAAAATTGATTTTGATTTAGTAATTACTACTCCTGAATGGATGCCAAAATTGGCCAAAGTGGCCAAAGTTTTAGGACCAAAGGGGCTGATGCCCAATCCCAAAAATGGCACTATCACAGAGGATTTGAAAAAAGCAGTGGAATCTTATCAGGCTGGAAAAACAGAATATAAAACAGAAGCTAAAGCACCGGTAATTCACCTGGCTCTCGGTAAATTAAACCAGCCAAATGAGGAGCTCGAGCAAAATATTAAAGTCCTACTCCAAACTCTAGGCAAAAAATATAGGTATATAATCCCATAATATGACAACAGTAGAATCAAGAGATCCTGCTACTTGGTTATTTAATAGAGCAACTCCAGGAATTGCCCAAGAGTGGTTTAGTAGAAATTATCAAAGAATACTTGATACTTTGGGAATGGCTTGGATCAGAGATAATGCTTTGGTTTTAAATGCTCCTTTTGAGACTTGGACCAAAGATGTAAAAGATAGGTATACCGAGGCTCAAGTAAATATGACAAAAACTGGTCCCACCATGCCTCCGGAGGGATCAGAGTTATGGAATCTATACCAGGAATATACAAATAGTGATGCAGGAAAAGCAGATTTTAATGGTTCTAAGCTTGCATTATACAGACACAGCAGAGTTTTAACAGATACAAATCTCACTTTAGAAGTCTCTTCTTATGATTGGCACAGAATGAGAGTTTTAGGTATGGGACTTAGAGACGGCAGACTCCCTCAAGGTTTACCATTTAATGGCAGAGAGTTTCCGAATACTGAAGGGTACAGAGATACAATACTACCAAGAAGAACTGCTGAGGGATATGTATTTGATTCATATCCTAACAATCTCGTAATCCATGTTGCAATCACCACCTCTGATGGGAAACTTATTGTAACTCAAAAACCACCTGATGCTGATTATTATCCAAATGGCTTTGCAACAACAATTGAAGAACAAATGCACGGAGTAAGAGATGAATCCCCTTTTGACACTCTTCGCAGATCCGTTAATAAAGTAGGTGGAGAAGAATTAAAGCTTACTTTAATACCTGAACATTCCAGGATAGCAGCTATGATTTTAGAGCCAGATGTTAGTGCCATAGGATTTATTATGACAGCTAGGGTCGCAGAATCATCTGAGGAAATCAATGCCGGATCCTTAGGAGCAGACAGAGCTGAGTTTGATCCTTCATATATAAGAGCTGTATCACTGGATAATCCAGCACAGATTATGTCTCTTATAAATAGAAGCGATTTGCATGGCACGAGCGGTTTAAGAACATTTTCTGCTTATGTTGATTATCATGGCTATGAAGATGGCCTCAGCTCACTATACCCTTACAGAAACGCTGCTTAACTTCTCTTTCTCCCACTATGGGCCCATCAGTAAAGCTTGATCTTAGTAGCCTCTGAACTTTTTTCTAGCTTTATAAAGTTTTTCAGAAAGTCCACCTTCTTTCATATGCTTTTCTTTTAGGGAAGAAATAAGCTTATCTATCAGGTAGTTAGCCTGATTAATAAGGGTTATTAAAAGGTTAACAGCTTTCTGTTTATCCTTAGGGAGATCGGGGAAATTTGGGTTAGAAGGGAGAGTGGGGGTTTTCTTTAAAATCTCCCAAATCTCCTCTATCTCTCCTATCTCCCTCATCACCCTTTCTTTTTCCCAAACTTCCACTCTATTCTGCCTAGCAAAGGCTAAATAATCTTTTAAAAGTTCTTCCAAAGAACCCCTGGCAACTCCAGCCAACCTGATATATCCACTTAAACTCTGTTGTTTGTACCCCTCCGGAATATTTTGAGTCCCAGACCTGGCTCCCTGCTCCATCTGATCCTTGGACCTGGAATATGGATCTACCCAGCGCTTCACAAATTCCATTGTATAATCATAAATCGGCACTGTTACTTTATACGCCAACAGATATTCATACCCTGCTTTTTTCTTCCCCTGATCATCCTGATTCCCCATATCTCTCTAATCTCCCTTTTTTAAAGCCTTTCTTAAAATCACCCCTAAATCTACCTTTAGGCTAAAAACTGAGATTAATCCGAAAGCTGGCACAAAGATGGCTATCAGGATATGAGATAACACAATCATGGCTGAGGCTAAATTGGTCTCCATACTAAATACTCCTGACAAAATTAATAAACCAGAAGCCTCAGCCGAGCCCACATATCCCGGAGCTGATGGAATTAGATAAGTCAGGGCAGATAATAGTTGTCCCAAATACATTTTCAAAAAATCTTGCGGAGCATTGAGGGCCACAAACGTAAAATACCAAATAGCTGCATCTGCCCCGTAAGCCAGTACGGTTAAAATAATCATCAAACTTAAATCTTTTGGGTGCCTTCTTAAGATTAAAAAGGAGTCTAAAATGAAGTGACTAAAACTATCAAAATATCTCTTAATACTATTAAATATTAACAGATGGCTCAAAAAATTGATTAATTTTTTAGCAAAACCAATTTTGAATATAGCAAAATAGGATAATCCCAAAGCCGCTATGAATATAACAGTTATAATCATTATAAAAGTTATATTAAGGGCGGTCGGGATAACTACTAGTAAGATTACAGACATTAGCAAAACCACCATGAAATCCACAAATCGATCCAAAAATACCCAGATGATTGATTTGCCAAACTTCAACCCATAATTACTGCTTAAATATACCCCTTTGGCAATTTCCCCAGCTCTAATGGGAATAAAAAAATTTAACATCACTGCCACTCCACTTAAAAAAATTAAATCTTTCAGGGGAATTTTTTTGATTTCAGATAGAAAAACTTTCAGTCTGATGGCACGAATGATGGGAGAAAGCAGCAGGAAAATAAACACCCAAATTAGACTCTTCGGGTTAAGACCAGAGATTGTGTTAACGATCTGTTTAACATCAACAAACTTCAGCCAGACCAAGATTAGGATTACCCCAAACAATAAATTAAATAAGATCTTGACCATAGCTTATGTAATCATTGTACAATGAATGTATGTTTTATTCATTAAAGGCCAAAATTCTGCTGGGCGTTTACATCTTCTTACTTCTTTCCATTCCCATTGGAGCTTATTTGGCTTCTCAACAACAAATTTTTAAAACCGGAGCCAAAAGTGCCAAAGAAGCTCCAAAAAAACCTGCCACAGCCACCCCCTCGGCTTCTGTCTCAGACTCATCCGACCTGTCAAAAGGTGCTGGATCCAAACTGCAATTCGAGACCAGTTCCACTCCCACCCCATCCCCTAGGGAAGAACCTTCTTCCTCAATTGATACCTCTTATGGACCCACCTTAACCTTTAAAGTCAATCTAGAAGGCAGACCTGCTGGAAATCAGGCAGCCAGAATGTTTGTGGGGATAATTGAGGGTGCTTTGACTATCAATCCTGATTATCTATTGATTTTCAATTTTGATATCCCAGAATCTGGAGAATCTGATGAGTTATCTTTGGCTGGATTAGATACTAATAAAAACTATACTGCTATCCTTAAAGGCCCTGCGCAGATTGCCACTTCCTCTGCCTTTTTGATGTCTCCAGCTCTGACCAAGCTAAATGACGGCAATGCCCTAACCTTACTTTCAGGAGATTTAAATGAAGATAATGTCATCAATTCGGCAGATTTTTCCTTGGCCCAATCACTTCTAGGTTCAAAATCAGGTTCAGCCAATTGGAATGACAATGCTGATTTTAATAAAGATGGAGTTATTAACTCTCTAGATCTAGGCTATATTCTGAAAAATTTCGGCAAAACCGGAGACTCCGGAGCCTGGACTTCCCCCATACCCAGTGCCACTTCTTCTGCCTCATTAAATCAACCAGCCACCGGAGGTAATCCTTCAGGCTACTGGCTCTGGATACCAGGATTGTAATATCAACAAGTTAAACCACTTGAGGCTGTGATATAAATTTCATATATACTTTATTTAGTATTTATGATATAAATCCGAAATATGGCAGCAGAAATAGAAGTAAAACCTAATGGAATGGCCACAAGCCTGATTGAAACATATGGCACCAATGGGCAACTTAACATCAGTGGTATCTCATCTGATGAGCTTCTTTTCAGGGGCTCAGAGCCTGATGATCCAACTAGGTCTTTCCTTCAAACATTTCGCAGCAGGTTACCAGATAGAGTGGGAGTAAGAATTTCTTTACAAGAGAATGGTCAACCAGTCCTACAAATTACAAGAGGTGAAGGTAAGCGTAATTTGGAATATAGACTGGGTAAAAAGATGCGTCCTGCAATAAGTAGGCTTTTGGTAAATCTTTATGCAATTATCTAAATTGACAAATTATTCAGTTTAGCTTACAATGAGTGGTGCTTAAGACAGTGAGTGTCGAGGCTTCGACATAAGTCTCACCGAGGCATAAATTAGTATTTAGTATATAGTATTAAGTATTAAGGGCGCCTCGAGGGCGCTTTTTTAATAGGAAAATATGGCTAAAACTAGAGCTCAAAAAGAACAAATAATTGAGGCTTTAAAAGATAAACTAAGCCGGGCCAAGGCTTTGGTTTTTGCAGACTATAAAGGTTTAACTATGAAGCAGCTTTCTGATCTACGGGTTAAGCTTTCTGAACAGAATGCTGAATTTACCATTACCAAAAATAATTTACTTAAATTGGCACTTCCAACTTCCGATTTCCGACTTCCGACATCCGAATTTGATGGTCCCACCGCCACCCTCTTTGCCTATGATGATGAAATTTCCCCAATCAAGGTTTTGGTTAAAGCTTTAAAAGATGCTGCTCTGGGTAAGGTTAAGGCAGGATTTTTAGGCACAGAAAGCTTGGATGAAGCCAGAATTACACAGCTGGCTAGTCTACCTACTAAAGATGAGCTTCGTGGCCAAACAGTGGGAGTTTTGGTGGCTCCCCTCCAAGGCATGGTTTCTGTACTCCAGGGTAATTTAAGAAATCTAGTATATGCACTTTCAGAGATACAAAAACAGAGAGGGGGTGTTTAATTCATGGCAGATGATCAAAAAGCACAAGCAGAAGAAAAAGTAGAGGAAGCAGCAGAGCAAGTAGCAGAAGCTGCTGAAGAGGTAAAAGAAGCTGCAGAAGAAACTAAAGAGGCCGTAGAAGAGGTTAAGGAAGTAGTTGAAGAAGTTAAAGACACTCCCAAAGCTTCTAAACCTGTTCCAGCTAATTTAGAAAAAATTAGCGCTCCGCTGAGTAATTCCTTAAAAGGAATTATTGAGCAGATTGAAAAATTATCTGTTTTAGAACTGGCTGATTTAGTTCATGCTTTAGAAGACAGATTTGGTGTTTCAGCTTCAGCTCCAGTAGCAGTGGCAGCAGGCGCAGCTCCAGCAGGCAATGGTGAACCAGTTGAAGAAAAAACCACCTTTAATGTTGTTTTAACAGCCGGAGGAGCCAATAAAATAGCAGTGATAAAAGCTGTAAGAGAGCTAGTCCCAACTTTAGGTTTGAAGGAAGCTAAAGATTTGGTAGAAGCAGCTCCCAAACCAGTTTTAGAATCTGTTAATAAGCAAACCGCGGAAGAAGCTAAGATGAAACTTACAGCTGCGGGGGGCACCGTAGAACTTCAGTAATCCGACCTTTAAGTTGGGTTTGCTTGTGAGAACTTCGTTCTCGGATTAAAACAGCAGCTGAAGAAGCAAAAACTAAACTTACAGCAGCCGGAGGCACAGTTGAGTTACAATAATACTTATCTAGGGATAGCGAAGTCACAATCATAAAAGCAATTAGAAAGTTTTATGTGTTAGATGCTCGTCATAAAACTTTCCCATAGTGAGACTAGAGAATAAACTAAATGATTCAGAATTTCTAGTCGAACGGTGCTTTTTGATGTGACGAGCTAGACCGTCAACATCGCCTATTGACACCATCTGTTTCTTTATGATATACAAAGAAATAGAATGGCAGATGAAGATCTAAAAAGATCTTCTCAGACCATATAAATATGGCTGATAAATTATCACTGGAAAATCTCCCTGATCTTCTGACTGTCAAAGAAGTAGCTGAAATTCTAAGAGTCTCTCCTTTAACTATCAAGAGATGGGGTAAAAGAGGCAAATTACCAGCCATCAGGATTAATTCCCGAGGAGACCGTCGCTACAAAAAAGAAGCTGTTCTTTGGTTGCTTGGCATCACCCAAAAAACCCCAGCCACTGAAGCTGCCACCACCTCTTACTAACCTTAAGCACTCTACTAATACTTTTTGCTAATTATTCTGTGGTAATCTGGGGATAGACACTGTAGTTAGAATTTTGTTCAAAAGCAATCTCACCCTTCTTTTCTAGTACATAATATACCAGTCCTTGTTTTTCCTCAATTGGCTTGGTAGTAAATTCAGAATTATCTACATTAATATTTGCCACCACTACCAAAAAATTCTTGCCAATATTAATCAAACTGATTGCCCAGCCAGTAGGCAGTTCCACCTGTTTACCCTGATTTAATGTCATCACCTTAAATTCCTTAGCCTTCCCCTCTTCATCATTTCTTTGTAAAAGCATCAAACCTTGACCATTTAAACACTGGTAGATTTGGATGCCTTGGGTTTGAGAAATAAATCCGGCTGTTTTGTTAAATTCCGAACCGTTTAATCCAGCGGAAACTACAAAAATAGTCTGATGCTTGGCCAAAATCAGATAATAAGCTTCCTTGACTCCTCGACTGTCTGGTTGCATCAGTACATTTTTAATATCTTTACGAAAAATTGTCTTGACCATGCTTTCAGCTTAACATTATTTAGTTTTTAGTCAATAGGAAAAGATATTTTAAAAGTCTCAGTTGTCTTTTCCATCTCCAAGGTTGGACAATCAGTCTAAATAACCACTCCAAACCCATGCCTCTTATCCATTTTGGGGCTCTGGGAATTTTATTTGACAGATAATCAAAAGCACCTCCCACTCCCATAGCCACTTTAACATCTAACTTTTGCAAATTTTTGGCTATCCACTTTTCCTGCTTGGGCGGACCAAAAGCTACAAAGAGTAAGTCGGTAGTCGGTAGTCGGTAGTCGGTAGTCATATTCCCATCTTTATCCACCTCTCCACCACTTTCTGCAAAAGTCACCTTAAGTTTTGGGTACTTTTTTTGCAAGCGTTCCCTAGTCTTTTCTGCTACCTCATCTCTTCCTCCTAAAAAGCCTGCTGTAAAGCCATTATCTGCAGCAAGCTCAATAAGCTGCTCCATCAGATCTATTCCCGGAATGATACATACTATATCACCAGAAAGTTTTAAACCAACCCCATCTGGGATAGCCAAATCTGCCCTGTTGATAATTTTTTTCAGCTCTTCATCGTCTTGGGCCATCACCACTATTTCAGGGTTGGGAGTGACAATATAATGCTTTCCATCTTTTGATAACCAATTCTCCACCATTTGGGTGGCTTCATCTAAGGTGACATCATCTATTTTTATACCCAGAATTGCTTTTTTCATCTATATACTTGCTCAAACACTTCCAGTGTTTGAGCAGCACATTTCTCCCAAGAAAATCTTTTAATATTTTCAAATCCTTTCTTTATTAACTTTTCCCTTTCCTCTTTACCCTTTACCCTTATCATAGCATCTACAATATCATCAGTATTATAGGGATCCACATAAATTGCCCCTTTCCCTGCCACATCAGGCATAGAGGAAATATTTGAAGTAATCACCGGACAACCAGAAGCCTGAGCCTCCAAAATAGGTAAGCCAAAACCTTCAAAAAGGGAGGGAAATACTAAAGCTTGGGCTCCAGAATATAAGGCTGGCAACTCCTCATCAGCTACATAACCCAAGAACTTCACTCTATCCTCTATCCCTAACTTCTTTGGTAATTTATAAATTTCATCAAAGAGCCATCCTTTTTGTCCTGCAATAACAAGCTTTAGCTCACCTCCGAGGTGAGATCCAGGTTTCACCAGGCCCACACCTCGGAGGTGTATTGCAAATGCCTTAATCACTCT
>JACOXG010000009.1:8317-8784 GCA_016176405.1 Candidatus Daviesbacteria bacterium
ATCTTTTTATCATCAATTTCTAGTCTTTTAACAAGATCTTCCTTAGTGGCTTTAGAAACAGCAATCAATTTGGTGGCTCCTTTTAGCTGATATTGCTGCATCAACGAGAGATAAAGCCTTTGTTTAAGCTGATGCATGGTGGGCAGATATTCTGAACCTAAATCATGAACAGTTACTACAGTTTTTAAATCAGGTTTTCTAATAATTGGTAATGTGTGCGCTGGAACGAACAATACATCAATTGGATCCAGAAAAGTTTGGATTGCCAATCCCCCCTGGGTCCAGAGCCTGGGCCATTTTAGTATCTTAAAGGTAAAATTTTTAGGCCAATTATCCCCTGTATTCTCCTCAGGTCTAAGATAAACAATATACGTATTCTTTTTATCTATTTTAGATAGATTTAGAAGTATTTGATAAGAATAATTTTCTGTTCCTGTTTTATTTTTAATAAAGGCTCTTGACCCATC
>JACOXG010000012.1 GCA_016176405.1 Candidatus Daviesbacteria bacterium
CTGTATGCCAGGATTAATGAATATGGTTTTTTAGAGACTCCTTATAGAAAAGTTGTTTTAAAAAGTGGCAGACCCAAAATAACCAGTGATATTATTTATTTGACTGCTGATGATGAAGAAGGTTATCACATCACTGAAGCCACAGTTGAGCAAGATGAAGATGGTTATATTTTGGCTGACCGGGTACCAACTAGATTCCAGGGTAATTTTTTTGAGGGTAAAGTCAAAGATGTGACCCTAATTGATATCTCTCCACAACAGATTTTTGGTACCTCTGCCTCGATGATTCCCTTTCTATCAAATGATGATGCTAACAGGGCTTTGATGGGAACCCAGATGCAGTGTCAGGCAGTCCCCTTGCTTTTGCCGGAAGCCCCTATAGTTGGAACTGGTATGGAGAGAATTGTGGCAGATAATATGGGCAGGGTGGTTAGAGCGCCTGAGGATGGTACCATCAGCTCAGTTGATGGACAAAGTTTGAGCTTAAAAACTCGTAAAGGAGAGCTCAAATTTGAGATCAAAAAGTTTATCCACTCGCCTCAGGGTACTTGTTATTCCCAAGATGCGGCTGTGACATTAGGACAAAAGGTGAAAAAGGGAGATTTGTTAATTGATGGGGCAGCCTGCGACAAAGGCGAGCTGGCCTTGGGACAAAATTTACTGATTGCCTATATGAGTTTTGAGGGGCTAGGTTATGAGGATGCCATTGTCATCTCTGATCGATTGGTCAAAGATGATACCTTAACTTCCATTCACATTGAAGAATATGAGGTGGATGTGGTGGAGACTAAGCTTGGACCAGAGGAGCTGACTCGTGACATTCCCAATGTCTCAGAGGATGCACTGGCTAATTTAGATGAAGAGGGAATTGTCAGAATTGGAGCTGAGGTTGGTCCCAATGATATTTTGGTGGGTAAAGTTCAACCTAAAGGTGAGACTGAGCTGACTGCTGAGGAAAGATTACTTAGGGCCATTTTTGGAGAGAAAGCCAAGGAAGTCAGAGATACCTCTTTACGGGTTCCTCATGGTGAAAAAGGAACTGTAATTGGGGTGCAAATTTTGTCCAGAGAAGAAGGGGACGAGCTGGACACTGGTACTTTAATGAGAATTAAAGTCAAGGTGGCCCAGGTGAGAAAAGTAACTGAGGGTGATAAGTTAGCTGGTAGACACGGTAATAAAGGGGTTATCTCCAGAATTATTCCAGCCTCTGATATGCCACATCTGGAAGATGGCACACCGGTTGATATTATCATCTCACCTTTGTCCGTTTTATCCAGGATGAATCTGGGGCAACTTCTAGAAACTCACTGGGGGTTTGCAGCCCAAAAAAGTGGTTATAAAATAGCTGCTCCGGTTTTTGAAAAAATTCCCGAAGAGCAACTGGTGGAGGAACTTAAAAAAGCAGGACTGCCGGTTGATGGAAAGGTGAGACTAATCGATGGTAGAACTGGTCAGTCTTTCGACAACACCATTGTGGTAGGCAGAAACTACATTCTCAAACTGATCCATATGGTGGAGGAAAAAATTCATGCCCGCTCCACTGGTCCTTATTCTTTGGTGACTCAACAGCCCTTGGGTGGAAAGGCTCAAATGGGAGGTCAACGATTGGGAGAAATGGAAGTTTGGGCGCTGGAAGCATATGGGGCAGCTCGCATTTTACAGGAAATGTTGACTATCAAGAGCGATGATGTGGTGGGGAGAGCCAAAGCTTTTGAGGCAATAGTTAAGGGTATTGATATTCCTCAAGCCTTAATCCCGGAATCTTTTAAAGTTTTAGTCAAGGAACTTCAGGCCCTAGGATTATCTGTTGAGACATTGGGTGCCAAAATTGTGGCCATGCCAGAAGTAGCTGAGAAGGTAGAAGTTGCGGAGCAAGTGGCTCAAATGCAGCAAGTTTTGGAGGCGAAAACCTCTACTGATACTACCGAACTTGAGGGTGAAACATCTCCCTTTGAAGTGGTTGATGCAGCAGAGGAGATGAATAAGGAATTAAAAACGTGAACGACTTACTCGATTTTGAAAGCTTAAAATTAACCGTGGCCTCACCAGATCAGGTTAAATCTTGGTCTTTTGGTGAAGTGACTAAGCCTGAGACTATAAATTACCGAACCTTGAAAGCGGAAAAAGATGGTCTATTTTCAGAAAATATTTTTGGTCCCACCAAAGATTATGAATGTTATTGTGGTAAATATAAAAGAATCAGATTTAGGGGAGTGATTTGTGATAAATGTGGAGTGGAAGTAACTCAATCCAAGGTGAGAAGGGAGCGGATGGGACACATTAATTTGGCCTCCCCAGTTGCTCATTCTTGGTTTGTTAAGGGTGCTCCTTCAAAGTTATCCTTAATTTTGGATATTTCTCCTAAAAATTTGGAATCAGTGGTTTATTTTGCCTCTTACTTGATAACTGGTATAGATTCAGAGGGTAAAACAGCTGCCTTAAATAAATTAGAGGAAGATTTAAAGGAAAAGGTTAAAGAATTGGAAAAAGAATTGGATAAAAATATTAAAGGTATGGAAGTACTTGTTAAAAAAGATCTTTCCCAGTTGAAAAAACGCACTAATAAAGAAAGTTTTGAATTGGAGGCAGCTGAGGTAGAACTGAAAAACAGACAGGAGATACAAAAATTAAGAGATAATTTGGTGGTGGAGCAAGGTCAGCTGGAGGGTATTTTTAAGGTAGTATCTGAGCTGGTTAAGGCCACCGTGCCCTCAAAGCTTTTATCAGAAGAAGAATATTCTAAGTTATCAGAGTATGGAGTTTCCGATTTTGTGACAGTGGACATGGGAGCAGAGGCCCTCTTGGAGGTTTTACAGAAGTTGGATTTGGATAAGTTATCTGCTAGCTTAAGAGATGAGGTTCGCAAATCATCTGGCCAAAAACATATAAAGGCCACCAAAAGACTGAGAGTAATAGAGGGGATGCGCTCTGCTGGGATCTCTCCCCAATGGCTGATTATGCGAATTTTGCCGGTGATTCCACCTGACCTTCGGCCAATGGTGCAGCTGCCAGGAGGAAGATTTGCCACCTCTGATTTGAATGATTTATACAGAAGAGTAATCAACAGAAACAACCGCTTAAATAGACTAATTAATTTAGGAGCCCCAGAGATAATTTTAAGAAATGAAAAAAGAATGTTACAGGAAGCTGTTGATGCTTTGATTGATACTTCATCACGCTCTTCAAGACGTGGTGGACCGGTAGTTTCTCATATGCTCAGATCTTTATCTGATATGTTGCGGGGGAAACAAGGAAGATTTAGACAGAATCTTTTGGGAAAAAGGGTTGATTATTCAGGTAGATCAGTGATTGTGGTTGGTCCAAATTTAAGATTGGATCAGGTCGGTTTGCCTAAGGAGATGGCGTTGGAAATGTTTAAACCATTTGTTTTGCGGGAAATGATTGCCAGGGGTTTAGCCTCCAATGTTAAAGGAGCCAAAAATGTTTTGGAAATGAGGCCTTCTGAGGTGTGGGATATTTTGGAAGAGATTATTACCGGCCACCCGATTTTGATTAATCGAGCACCAACTCTTCATAGATTGGGTATTCAGGCTTTCTTCCCAGTTTTAGTTGATGGTAATGCTATCCAAATTCATCCTTGTATTTGTGCAGGTTTTAATGCTGATTTTGATGGAGATCAGATGGCAGTTCATGTACCCTTATCTCAAACTGCTCAAGATGAGGCCAAAAAATTGATGATGGCTCAGGAAAATATCTTTGGACCTGCCAATGCTCAACCAATTACTGTGCCAAATAGGGAAATGGCCTTAGGTTGTTATTATCTGACCCAGATTTTTGAATCTGACGAAAATATTAAATTTTTTATCAGTGAGGATGAGGCAATTATTGCTTTCAAGATTGGAAAGGTAGGTTTGCAGCAAAAAATTAAAATAAAAATAAATGGAGAAATTTTGGAAACAACTGTTGGTAGGATTATCTTCAATCAAGTTTTACCTGCGCAGTTGAGATTTATTAATAACCCCATCAAAGGTTTGACCATTAGAGACATTATTTTAAAAGCTTGTGAAATTTTAGATAAAGATCAGGTTACCAAGCTTGTTGATGATATAAAAACCATCGGTTTTTGGGGAGCAACCATGGCGGGTATTTCCATCTCCATTTTTGATGCCAAAATTGTGCCTGATAAGCAAAAATATCTGGATGAAGCAGAAAAAGAGATTCAAAAGATTGAATCTAATATGAATAAAGGCTTGATTACTCCGCAAGAAAAATCACAGCTTTCACAGATGGTTTGGATTAAAACTACTGAAGATTTAGCCAACGCTACCTGGGATTATTTGGGAGTTGATAACCCCATCAGAATGATGGTGGAGGCAGGAGCAAGAGGATCTCGGGATCAAGCTAAGCAACTATCTGCCATGAGAGGACTATCCACAGATCCAACTGGAAAAATCGTGGAACTACCTACCAAATCAAATTATCGCCAAGGTTTATCTGTTTTTGAATACTTTACTTCAGCCCGGGGAGCTCGTAAGGGTGTGGCTGATAAAGCCTTAAAAACTGCCGACGCTGGATACTTGACTAGAAGACTGGTTGATGTAGCTCACGATGTGATCATTAGGATTGAGGATTGTGGGACTAAAGAAAAATTGGAATACTCAATTGCCAAAGCCACATTTACCCATGGTAGAGAAAAACTTTTGGGCAGAATGGTAAGTGATAATATTTTAGATCCTAATAGTAGAAAGGTAATTGTTAAATCTGGCGCCATTTTGATGGAGGAAGAGGTTGAAGATTTGATCAAAGCAGGGGTAGACACTGTCAAAGCCCGTTCTCCTCTTACTTGTGAGGCTAAGTTTGGTATTTGTGCTAGCTGTTACGGAGCAGATTTAACCACCAGACAGTTAGTGGAAATCGGTACACCTGTTGGAGTGGTAGCTGCTCAGGCCATTGGTGAACCAGGCACACAACTGACCATGAGAACTTTCCATACAGGAGGAATTGTGGGATTGGATATTACCCAAGGTTTGCCTAGAGTGGAGGAATTATTTGAAGTGAGAACTCCCAAGATAGTGGCACCTGTTTCAGAGATTGCTGGTAAAGTAGCTATTTTAGAAACTGAAACGGGAGTAAGGGTCAGAGTGAGAACAACTCAAAAACCTCATGAGGAAAGAGAATATCTGATCCCTGCCACCTCTCAGCTTTTGGTGGAAGAAGATCAGTTGATTGATGCAGGTACAGTTTTAGCCTCAGGTCATATCGACATCAAAGAAATTTTAAGAGTACAGGGATTAAAAGCTGCGCAGCGCTATATTGTGGATGAGGTTAGAACAATTTATGAGTCTCAGGGTGTACCTATTAATGAGAAACATTTTGAGGTGATTGTTAGAAAAATGTCTGATAAAGTTAGGATTGAGACACAAGGAGATACTAATCTTTTACCAGGAGAGGTAGTTGATAAGATTCGTTTTGAAGAAGAAAATTTGCGAGTTTTAGCTTCAGGTGGGGAACCTTCCACTGCTGAGGTGGTAATTTTGGGAATTACTAGGGCCTCACTTTTGACTGAAAGCTTCTTATCTGCTGCATCATTTCAGGAAACAACAACAGTATTATCTGATGCTGCCATCTCAGGTAAAGTGGATAGGTTGTTAGGACTTAAAGAAAATGTTATTATTGGACGTCTGATACCCACTAGCAGTGAAAGGGCTAAGGTAGAATCATAAAATTCGAATTTCGAATATCGAAGCTCTAAACAAATTCAAAATTCGAATGTTTAAAATTTTGAAAATTTGAATTTAGATATTGTTTCGGATTTCTTATTTCGAATTTACGACTGAAAAGGAGTATATGCCAACCATTAACCAATTAGTCAGAAAAGGCAGAAAAAAGATCTATAAAAAAGTTAAAGCAACTGCCTTAAGAAGGAGCTTTAATGCTAAAGATCGAAGATACACTCTTGAGTTTAATCCCCAAAAGCGGGGAGTGGTCACTTTGGTTAAAACCATGACCCCCAAAAAACCTAATTCAGCTTTAAGAAAAGTAGCCAGAGTCAGATTATCTAACAAAACTGAGGTGACTGCTTATATTCAAGGTGAAGGTCATAATTTGGCAGAACACGGCATAGTTTTGGTCAGAGGTGGTAGAGTTAAAGATTTACCAGGTGTAAAATATCATCTGATTAGGGGTAAGCTTGATTTGGAAGGAGTGGTGGGTAGGAAAAAGGGCAGATCAAGATATGGTACTAAAGCAGGCGGACCTGCAGCCGTACCAAGACCAGTGGCTCAACCTGCTCCAGCTCCGGAGGCAGCGTCATAGTATGCGTAGTGGTAAAGTAGAAAAAAAGGTACTTCCTTTGGACCCAATTTATAATTCCAGATTGGTCACTAGAGTAATTAATAAAGTGATGAGGGATGGTAAAAGGAGTATTGCTCAAAAATTAGTTTATATGGTTTTGGAGCAAATCAAGCAAACTAAACAAGATCCCATTGCTGTTTTGGAAAAAGCTATTTTGAATGTTTCCCCTAAAATGGAGGTCAGACCAAGAAGGGTGGGAGGAGCATCTTATCAGGTGCCATCTGAGGTGAGAGGTGATAGGAAAGAAGCTTTGGCTATTAGGTGGATTTTGGAGGGAGCCAAAAAAAGAGCCAATAGAGAGTTTCATACTTTTGATAAAAAGTTAATGGCAGAATTACTAGATGCAGCAAATAATACAGGAGCAGCTATCAAAAGAAGAGATGATATGCAAAAAGTAGCAAATGCTAACCGTGCATTCAGTCATTTCCGCTGGTAAATCTTTGGTAAGATATAATCATGATTTCTGATATTGTAGGTTGGATTGGGGCTGGTTTAGTAATTTCAGCTTATTTTTTAGTATCAACCAAAAAGCTCCCCCCCATCTCTGTGACTTATCAGCTTATGAATTTATTTGGTGCGTTAGGAGTGGGAATTAATGTTTTGGTGCAGGAAGCTTATCCTTCCTTGGCAATTCAAATACTTTGGGCAATGATAGCAGTATATGGTTTGTATAAAGCCTTCAAAACACGGACTTCTTGACAGTACAACACTGTGCCACTATCATTTAAAATGATTCAAATCATTTAAACAAATGACACAGGTCTCAAGATACCCAATTTCCAAAGAGGTTTATGAAAGATGCTGGGAAATATTTGTAAAGACTTTAATAGGGATTCACAATGTCAAAGATGCTGAGATAGTTATTAATGATTTGCTAACCCCTACCGAACGGATCATGTTAGTAAAAAGATTAGCAACAGCATTACTTTTAATGCAGGGATATGAATATCGAGAAATTAGCAAAGTTTTAAGAGTCAGTCTGCCAACCATATCCGCAGTTAACAGATCTTTAAGATATGGCAGTAATGGTTACAATAAAGCACTTTCTAAAATCTTAAAAGATGAACAGTTTGCAGAATTTCTTAATAAAATGATCCAAGGCATAATTGCTCTGCCAGCTCGAGGGGGGATAGGCTCGGGAACGTATAGGTATCTTAGACAAGAACTCCAGAAAAGGTCAAAAGACAGAAAAGCCTTCTAGTTAAAATGATTCAAATCATTTAAACAAAGTGAAAAAAAATGATTGCCATAATATTTGAAGCGCATGGGACTTCTTTTGATAATGAGAATAATCTCTCTTCTGGACATTTTGATGTAGAACTATCCCCTTTAGGCATTAAACAAGCCAAAGAATTAGGAGAACGCTACAAAAATGAGCATTTTGAGGCTATTTTTGTGTCTGATTTACAAAGATCATATAAAACTGCAGAAATTGCTTTTGGAAATAAATTTCCTATTAGAAAAGATAAGAGACTTCGAGAATGTGATTACGGGGATTTAACCAGACACCCAAGCAGTGAAGTGGAATCACTTAAAGTAAAGCATATTACAAAACCATTTCCAAATGGAGAATCTTATAAAGATTGTTTAAAAAGGATAAAGGACTTTTTAGATGAGTTAAGACAAAAATACCACGGCCGTGGGAAAAATGTTTTAATTATTGGTCACAGAGCAACTCAATATGGACTAGAACATTGGATAAATGGAATTGATATAAAAACTTTACTAACCACCCCCTTTAAATGGCAACCAGGTTGGAAGTATGAATTTGACTTTTAGGAGCAAAAAAATTAATATATACTTCTGGCCTCCCAAATTCGAGGGAGGTTTTTTAAATTAAGGTAAAATTTAGATATGGACAAGAAATTGAGACAGGAAAAACTTAAAATGTGGAAGGAGAATTTGGCAAAGCTGGAAAAAGAGCTGGAAGATGTCATGCTTAAAAAAGGAGAAGCAGCTCAGCAGGGAGATTTATCTGAAAATGCAGCCTATACCATGGCTGGGGAAGATGCAGAAACATATAGGGTACAGATAGAACAGGTGAAGAAAATTATTGGGGATTTAGAGAAAGGAGCAAATTAAGAGATACGTAATACGTGATAAGTGAGATGTTAGAAACTTATCTCATATCACATATCTCGTATCACAATTATCACCATGGCAGTACTTAAGACTAAAAGAGACTTTCCCTTAGATAGAATCCGCAACATGGGCATTATTGCTCACATTGATGCTGGAAAAACTACCACTACTGAGAGAATCCTTTTTTACACAGGTAGAACCTATAAAATTGGAGATATTGATGAGGGCACAACAGTCACAGATTGGATGGAGCAGGAAAGAGAAAGAGGAATTACTATTGTTTCTGCAGCCATTACCACTTTTTGGAAAGATACCAGAATTAATTTGATTGATACCCCAGGTCATGTTGATTTTACAGCTGAGGTAGAAAGAAGTTTGCGTGTTTTGGATGGAGGAGTGATTGTTTTAGATGCCTCATCAGGAGTCCAATCTCAAACAGAAACTGTGTGGAGACAGGCCAATAAATATAAAGTACCACTTATTGCTTTTGCCAATAAAATGGATGTGGTAGGGGCAGATTTTATGGGCACAATTAAATCTGCCAGGGATAAACTTGGTGCTAATGCTTTGGCCTATAACCTGCCTATTGGTAAAGAGAATGATTTTAAAGGAGTTGTAGACCTTTTAACCCAGAAAGCTTTTATTTGGGAAGGGGATGAAACAGGAGCTAAATTTAGTGAGATAGAGATCCCCTCAGATATGGCTTCGCAAGTAAAAGAAGCCAGGGAAAAATTGGTTGAGGAAATTTCTGGCACAGATGATCAATTAATGGAAAAATTCTTGGGTGGACAGGAAATTTCCATAGAAGAGCTTAAAAAGGCTTTAAGAAAAGCAGTGATTGAGAATAAAATTGTGCCTGTTTTAGCAGGATCCTCTTTAAGAAATAAAGGTGTTCAACCAATGTTAGATTGCGTGGTGGAATATTTACCATCGCCTCAAGATATTGCTGAGGTAGTTGGCCAAAACCCTAAGACTTCTGAGCAAGAAACAAGAAAGGCTGATCCGGCTGCATCTTTGGCTGCCCTTTCTTTTAAAATTCAAGTTGATCCACATGTGGGAAAACTAACCTATATCAGAGTTTATTCAGGAACATTAAAGAGTGGTTCCTATGTTTACAATGCCACCAAACAAATTAAAGAAAGAGTGGGCAGACTACTTTTAATGCATGCCAATGATAGGGAGGAAATTGAGGAGGCTTTTGCTGGTGAGATTGTGGCAGCAGTAGGTTTGAAAGATACTGTTACTGGGGACACTCTCTGTGATGAAAATGCGCCAATTATTTTGGAATCTATTACTTTTCCTGATCCGGTGATTTCTTTAGCCATTGAACCCAAAACAAAATCTGATCAGGAAAAATTGGGTTATGCTTTAAATAGATTATCTGAGGAAGATCCGACTTTTAGAGTCAAATCTGATGCCGAGACTGGGCAAACAATCATTGCTGGCATGGGTGAGCTGCAATTGGAAATTTTGGTGGAGCGGATGAGAAGAGAATTTAAGGTGGAGGCCAATGTTGGTCAACCCCAGGTGGCTTATAAAGAAACCATTACCCAAAATGCAGAGGGTGAAGGTAAATATATCAGACAGACTGGGGGAAGAGGACAATATGGTCACTGTTTGCTTCGAATTGAACCTTTACCTCGGGGACAGGGAAGAGAATTTGTCTCAGAAGTGGTTGGCGGTGCTATTCCCAGAGAATTTATTCCTCCAATTGAAAAAGGAGTGATTGAAAAAGAAGATACGGGAATTTTGGCTGGATATCCGGTGACTGATATAAAAGTAGTAGTTTATGATGGTTCTTTCCATGATGTTGATTCATCAGAAATTGCTTTCAAAATTGCTGCTTCTTTAGGTTTATCAGAGGCTGCTAAAAAAGCAGAGTTAATACTTCTTGAGCCTATTATGAAGGTGGAGGTGACTACTCCTGAGGATTTTATGGGAGATATTATTGGAGATTTGTCCTCAAAAAGGGCTCAGATTTTAGGGACAGAAAAAAGAGGAAATTACACAGTCATTTTAGCTTTAGTACCCTTGGCAGAAATGCATGGATATGCTACAGCTTTAAGATCAATGTCCGAAGGAAGAGCCTCATATTATATGGAAGCAGATCATTATGAAACAGTGCCCCAAAATATCACTCAAAAAATAGTTGAGTCCTCAGGCTTTACAGGTAGAGTAGAAAGGTAAGAGTTAACGCTTGCACTTTAACTGCGGCAATTACTAAAGTTTTAGCCTCTAAAGGCATGGCAGAGGAGAGAAGCGTTGATCAAATTGACAATGCTCCTGAGGAAAAAGCCCGCGGTATTACTATTAATATTTCTCACCAAGAATATGAAACACCATCTAGACATTATGCTCACATCGACATGCCAGGTCACGCAGATTACATCAAAAATATGATCACTGGTGCTGCTCAGACTGATGGAGCAATTTTGGTGGTGTCTGCTCCAGATGGTCCCATGCCTCAAACCAGAGAACATCTTTTACTGGCTCGCCAAGTAGGAGTGCCAGCCATTGTGGTTTATCTCAATAAAATTGATCAGGTGTCTGATCCAGAGTTGATTGATTTAGTTGAGGAAGAAATTAGAGATTTACTAAAAAAATATGAATATGATCCGCAATCTCCTATTATTCGAGGTTCAGCTTTGAAAGCTTTGCAAGGTGATGCTGAGGCTGTCAAATCAATTGAGGAACTGATGGCCAAAGTGGATGAATGGATTCCCACCCCAGTAAGGGATGTGGATAAGCCATTTTTGATGGCGGTAGAGGATGTTTTCTCAATCAAGGGTAGAGGAACAGTAGTCACTGGAAGAATTGAAAGAGGTAAGGTTAAAATTAATGAGGAAATAGAAATTGTGGGAATTAGACCTACCAAAAAGAGTGTGGTAACCGGAATTGAGATGTTTCATAAACTTTTGGATGAAGGTCAGGCAGGAGATAATGCCGGAATTTTACTAAGAGGAATTGAAAAAGATGATGTGGAAAGAGGGCAAGTTTTGGCCAAACCTGGTTCAATTACTCCCCACTCAGAGTTTGAAGCAGAAGTTTATGTGTTAAGTAAAGAAGAGGGTGGAAGACACACTCCATTTTTCAAAGGTTACAGACCACAATTTTATATTAGAACTACAGATGTGACTGGTGAGGTGCAATTGCCAGAAGGTGTGGAGATGGCCATGCCAGGAGATACTGTAAAGGTAGTGGGAAAATTAATTACCCCAGTGGCTATGGAAGAAGGATTAAGATTTGCTGTTAGAGAAGGTGGAAAAACAGTTGGAGCTGGAGTTATTACCAAGATAATAGCTTAAAGTGGTAAAATAGTTAGCACATTAATATGCCAAGAGGGAGAATTCGTGTCAAACTGAAAAGTTATGATCACCGAGTGCTGGATAGCACTTGTGAATCCCTTTTGGATACCGCCCTTAGAACCGGTGCTAAAATTGTTGGTCCCATTCCCCTTCCTACTAAAATTGAAAGAATTACAGTTTTAAGATCTCCTCATACAGATAAAAATTCCAGAGAAGCTTTTGAAATTAAAACTCACAAAAGATTGGTAGATATTGTTGAACCCACCCAAAAAACCATCGATTCCCTAATGCATTTAGAAATCCCAGCAGGAGTTGATATTGAAGTTAAGATGTAGCCTTGCATTCAGCCTCGAACTTGTGTTAAAATTCTGTAAGAACATGTTAATTACTTAAAGTTTATCTTTAAGAACTATCAGTAGATCGCGCGTCGGGGAACGATACGGCGAATCTTTAAGCGAGATACTGAGTGAGCGCTCCAGAAATGGGCCTCACTCTTTTTAATGGGAAAAAACATGATTAATACATTATTAGGAATTAAAAAAACTATGACTAGTACATATGACTCCCGCGGTAGAAGGGTAGGGGCAACTGTGGTTGAAATGAGTCCCAATTTTGTAACTCAAATAAAAACTATGGATGGGAAAGATGGCTATAATGGAGTTCAACTTGGGTTTGGCACAAAAAAATCTGTTAAGAAACCCCAACTTGGACTAGGGAAAAAACTAGGAATAGAAAAACCAATCAGATGGTTTAGGGAAGTAAGAATTAAGGGTGAAGGGGAAAGCGTAAAGGGTGAAGAAATGAAACCTGGAACAGAAATGAGCAAGCTCTCTCCTGGACAGGAGATAAAACTGGACCAGGTTTTTTCAATTGGAGATGAAGTTAAAGTAACAGGAACTTCCAAAGGCAGAGGATTTGCCGGAGTGGTTAAAAGACACGGCTTTCATGGAGGTCCTAAAACTCATGGTCAATCAGATAGACATAGAGCTCCAGGTGCTATTGGTTCTGGAACAACTCCGGGTAGAGTTTATAAAGGTAAAAAAATGGCAGGGCATATGGGAAATGTTCAAGTTTCTACTAGGGGTTTAGAGGTAGTGGGAATAGATAAAGAAAAAAATTTATTAACAATTAAAGGAGCAGTTCCTGGAGCAACTGGGGGGTTAGTTACGGTTACCAAATTAGGCAGAATTAAGGGCTATACTCCACCTCCGGAGGAAAAGGTGGAAGAAAGTGATGAGGGAGAAGTGCAAAGTGCAAAGTCAGAACCAGCTGAATCAAATGAAGCACCGAAAGAGGCGCCTTCGCCAGAGGCTACGGCGCCCGAAGGAGGAAAAGATGCCAGTTAAAAAGAAAGTAATAAATAATAAGCGAAGCTTTCCTTCTACTAACGTAGAACGTAAGAAACAAGTAACAAGTAAAAAAGTTACCCCAAAAGCTAGTGGATTATCTATACCAGTGTATTCTCTAGCAGGCAGAGCATCTGGAAAATTATCTTTACCAAAAGAAATTTTTGGGCAAAAAGTTAATAAAACTTTACTGGCTCAAGCTTTAAGAGTTTATATGGCCAATGTAAAAGGTCATTTTGGATCAACCAAAACTCGGGGTGAAGTTAGAGGTTCCACTGCCAAAATTTACAGACAAAAAGGAACTGGTCGAGCCAGACACGGTGCAATCAGGGCACCGATTTTTGTAGGTGGAGGAATTACTTTTGGTCCAAAACCGCGCAAAGTTAGATTAGATCTGCCCAAAAAAATGAAAAAAGCAGCTTTAGTTTCTGCTTTATCTTCCAAAATAGCAGATAAACAAGCCATTGGTTTAACTGGTATAGATAAAGCTTCTGGTAAAACTAAGGAATTTGTCAGTCTTTTAGATAAAGTGAGGGGTAAAGGAAAAAATATCAGCTCTCTAATTGTGACTGGAGACAAAACAGATAATGTGGTCAGGGCTGTGAGAAATATTCCAGGAGTGGATGCATTACCCATTAATTTAATAAATACTTATGAGGTGTTGAAGCATGACATGTTGCTTATCACAAAAGAGGCAGTTGATATTTTAAGCGGAAAGGGTAAAGCGGAAAGGGTAAAGTAAATATGCATATTGTTCTTAAAAGACCACTTATTACAGAGAAATCAATGAAATTGGCAGATAAACATCTGTATACCTTTGAAGTGGATAAAAATGCTACCAAAGATGCTATTGCTAAGGCCGTTACAGATAAATTTAGTGTCAAAGTTGTTGGAGTTAAAACAATCAATGTTAAGGGGGAGAGAAAATCTCAAAGAAGGGTCAGAAAGTTTTATCACACTACTGGTTTCAAAAAGGCTATTGTCCAGGTGGGTAAAACGCAAAAGATTGCCCTTTTTGAAACACCAAAAGAAGAGGAAGTGACTGTTACGACTGCCGAAGGAGAGCCAATTAAATTAAAAGAGAAAAAAGATCTTTTGGGAAGAACCAAAGTGAGGGTTGAGAAAGGTGGAGCAGGCGCTGCTCCTACAACTCAGAGAAAGGTGATCACAGGTAAGTGATATGGAACAAATGATGGCACCCAAAAACTTAAGAACTATTTTAAAAAAGCATTCAGGCAGAAGCCATGGTCAGGTGACTGTTAGAGCTCAGGGTGGAAGACACAAAAGATATTTTAGAGATATTGATTTTAAAAGAGATAAATTTGGGGTGGAGGGTGAGGTAGTTGGGTTGGAATATGACCCTAATAGAAATGTGGATATTGCCTTAATTAAATATGCTGATGGTGAATATAGATATATTTTGGCTCCTTCGGGGTTAAAAATTGGCGATAAAGTCATCTCAGATGAAAAAGTGGAGATTAAGGTGGGTAATGCCCAGAAATTGAAAAATATCTCAATTGGGACCATTGTTCATAATGTGGAACTGATTCCAGGAATGGGCGGCAAATTGGGCAGAAGTGCCGGAGTAGGGATACAGGTTTTAGCCAGAGAAGGTGGTTTTGTCCATCTGAAAATGCCATCCTCAGAAATAAGAATGGTACCGGAAGATAGTTTGGCCACGATTGGAAAATTGGGTCATGAAGAATTTATGCAAAGAGTTTTGGGTAAAGCTGGGCGTTCCAGACACATGGGGATAAAACCAACAGTCAGAGGAGTGGCGCAAGATCCTCATTCTCACCCACATGGTGGCGGAGAGGGTAGATCTGGAATTGGAAGAAAGCGGCCAATGACAGTTTATGGAAGGCCAGCGGTGGGGAAAACCAGAGCTAAAGATAAATGGACCAGTAAGTTTATTTTGAAAAGGAGAAAAGTCTAATGTCCAGAAGTACAAAAAAGGGTCCGTATATTGATGAAAAATTGATGAAAAAGGTGCAAGCTCAAAAAGCTTCTGGCAAAAAGGAGCCAATTAAAACTTGGGCTAGATCCTCGCAGATTCCGCCAGAGTTTGTTGGTCATACTTTTTTAGTCCATCAGGGCAAAAATTTTGTTTCTGTATATGTCTCTGAATCTATGGTCGGACAAAGATTGGGAGAATTTGCCCCAACCAGAATTTTTAGAGCACATGGAAAAGTGACAGAAAAATCTACGGCGAAGACGTAAGATTTATAAGGACCTGATGCCCTCGCAGTATGGGATATTATACTGCTCGGTCATCAGAACCTTGTAATTTTGTAGGAACAAAATTATGGAAGCACAAACAATACAAAAATATATACACAGTAGCCCTCGGAAATTGAGGTTAGTAGCAGATATGGTGAGAGAAATAGAGCCCGCAAGGGCTTTGGATATTTTAACAATCACCCCAAAATCTGCTGCCAAAGATTTGTCTTCTGCCATCAGAACTGCTTTGGCCAATGCTAAACAAAAGGGTTTAGATGAAAGTAAAGTCACTTTCAAAAAAATTGAGATTAATGAAGGAACCAAGATGAAAAGGTATCGAGCTGGTGCCAGAGGAAGGGCTAAACCATATGCTAGAAGAATGAGCCATATCAAAATAGTGTTGAGTGATGAGAAAGGAGAAGTAGGTGGGACAAAAGATTAACCCGGTTGGTTTTAGAATGGGCATTGGTACAAGCTGGCAATCACGCTGGTTTGCTACTGATAATAAATACAAAGAATTTATTGCTGAAGATCTAAAAATTAGAGAACTGTTGATGAAAAAACTTCGTCCAGCAGGGATTGGCAAGATAGAAATAGAAAGGTCAAGCAATAAAGTGAAAATAATTATTCATGTGTCTCGCCCAGGAGTATTGATTGGTAGAGGAGGTACTGGACTGGAGGAACTGAAAAATTTCTTGATGAAAAATTTAAACATTAAAGATAAGAATTCTTTGGAGGTAGTGCCTATGGAAATTAGAGCTTCTGATTTATCTGCATATCTGGTGGCTCAATCAGTGGCTGAACAACTGGCCAAAAGAATGCCTGCTCAAAGGGTAATGAATCAAACTGTAGAAAGAGTAATGAGAGCAGGAGCCAAAGGAGTGAGGGTGGTTTTATCCGGCCGTATTGGTGGAGCAGAAATAGCCAGACGTGAGTGGAAGGCCAGAGGGACCATGCCCCTCCATACTTTAAGAGCAGATATTGATTTTGCTGTATATCCTGCCCTGACCAAATCCGGTTATGTGGGAGTAAAGGTTTGGATTAATAAGGGTGAGGTTGAGATATGATAACCTCACCCTTGCCTTTTTGGCTTCGCCAAAAACGTAAAGGAGAGGTAGAAAGGTAAAATTATGGCTTTATTGCAACCAAAAAGAACTAAATACAGAAAAACTTTTAAAGGTGTCAGAACTGGGATAGCCACCCGTAGTAATAAATTGGCCTTTGGTACTTTTGGCCTCAAAGTAATGGAAGCTGGTTGGATCTCAGCCAGACAACTAGAGGCAGCAAGAAGAGCCATGGCTCACTTTACTCAAAGAGGTGGACGTATTTGGATTAGAATTTTTCCTGATAAACCCATTACCAAACATCCAGCAGAAAGTAGAATGGGTTCTGGTAAAGGTGATGTGGAAGGGTATGTGGCTGTGGTCAAAAGAGGACAATTAGTTTTTGAAATGGGAGCAATTGATAGAGGGGTAGCTCAGGAAGCATTAAGGTTGGCTGCCCATAAATTACCGGTAGCTACTAAATTTATTGAGAAAGGTGAGTAATTTTGTGAAAAAACGAGAATTGACACAAATTAAAAGTTTACCAGTCAAAGAGCTAATTTTAAAAGCAAAAGCCATCAAAGGAGAAATAGCAAATTTAGTGATTGATAAAAATATCAAAAAGTTAAAAGATACCAGATCTATTTTTAAAAAAAGAAAAGATTTGGCTCAGGTTTTAACAATTATCAGGCAAAAACAATTACTTGAAAAATTAGAATCTAGAGTCGAGAGTCAAGAGTCTAGTAAAGAAGTGTCAAAAGCTGAAACAAGAAAGGAGAAAACTAGTCTCTAGACTCTAGCGACTAGTCACTACTTATGATTGGTAGAGTTGTTTCAATAAAATCAAAATCAACTGCTACTGTTTTAGTGGAAAGACAATCCATGAGCAGATTATATGGGAAAACTTTTGTGAGAAGTAAAAAATATTTAGTAGATGATCCGCTTAGAGTTAAAGATGGAGATATGGTAGAGATTGAACAAAGTCGGCCTCAGTCAAAAAGAAAACATTGGAGAATCATTAAAGTTTTGGGGAAAAATATAGCTGAACTTGCTAAAGCTCATTTAAAGAAAAAGGGTGAGGAAGCGATTGCCCAAGTTATGCCAGAAGAAAAGGAGACTGAAGAGTCATCAGAACTCAGTCGTCAGACGGAAGGTGAAGTGAATAAGAAACAAAGAAAATCTAAGGTAAGAAAGGAGAAGTCTGAAAGCTGATAGCTGAAGACTAATTTCATGGTACAACATCGAACAATGTTAACTGTTGCTGATAATAGCGGAGCAAAAATATTGCAGGTTATTCAACCACTCGGTGGCTCTGGTAAAAGAAAAGCCAAGGTTGGAGAAATAGTTGTTGCAGTTGTTAAAGGAGCTGATCCAAATGGGCAAGTTAAAGATCATGAAAAAGTTAAGGTAGTAATTGTCAGGTGTAAAAAAGAGTTAAGAAGAGATGATGGATCATACATTAAATTTGATGATAATGCTGGTGTGGTTATTGATGATGAGAAAAATTTACGAGCCACCCGTATTTTTGGCCCAATTGCCAGAGAAGTTAGAGATGTGGGGTTTTCCAAAATAGTTTCTTTAGCCCAGGAGGTATGGTAAAGGTGAAAATTAAAAAGGGAGATAAAGTCAAAATTTTATTAGGTAAAGATCGGGGAAAAGAGGGTACTGTTGAGTATGTCATGGCTAAGGATCAAAAGGTATTTGTAGGAGGGGCGAATATCTATAAAAGACATGTTAGGAAAATGGGTAACAGAGAGGGGGGTATTATTGATCTGCCTAAACCCTTGGATGTTTCTAATGTGGCCCTAATTTGCCCAAATTGCAAAAAGGTGACCAGGGTAGGTTTTAAAATGGTGGATAATGAGAAATCAAGAATTTGTAGAAAATGTGGAAAGGAGTTTAAATGAGTTGAGCGGACTCATGAAGGAGATCCTTCGACTCGCTTCGCTCGCTCAGGATGACAACAAAAGTTTAGAAATTATACTTTTGTTGTCAAATGACCATGAACAGACTTAAAGACAAATATCTAAAAGAAGTACAGGCTAAATTACAACAAGAACTGGGACTAAAGAACAGATTGGCCATACCCCGTTTGGATAAGATAGTCATCAGTATAGGTCTGGGAGAGGCCAAAGACAACAGTGGCATTTTAGATAAAGTTAAAATTTATTTGGCTGCTCTGGTTGGACAACAACCTGTTATAACTTATGCTAAAAAATCTGTTGCTACTTTTAAAGTTTCTAAAGGTCAACCTATTGGGATGATGGTGACTTTAAGAGGTGATAAAATGTTTGCCTTCTTGGATAAGTTAATTAATATTGTTTTACCCAAGGTGAGAGATTTTAAAGGTATCTCGGAAAAGTCCTTTGATACTCAAGGGAATTTAAATATTGGACTAAAAGAACAGATTATTTTTCCTGAGGTAGATTATAAAGCAATTGATAAAGTGAGAGGTCTGGCTGTTACCATTACCAGCACTGCCAAAAATAAAGAGGAAGGGAGAAAACTTTTAGAGGCATTGGGAATGCCGTTTAGGAGTTAAAACCATGGCTAAGGTTTCGAATATTGTTAAAAAGAAATTTAAATATGAAGTTCAAAAAAGAAACAGGTGTATGCGCTGTGGTAGATCTAGAGCCTATCTTAGAAAATTTGGTCTTTGTAGATTATGCTTTCGGGAATTTGCTCATAAAGGGCAATTGCCTGGAGTAAAGAAAGCGAGTTGGTAATGGATCCAATAGCAGATGCATTAATCAGAGTTAAAAATGGTTATCTGGTTGGTAAAAGTCAGGTAACTTTAAAATATTCAAAATTAATCCTGACACTAATGAAACTTTTGCAAAAAGAGGGCTTTATCTCGGAAGTTTCGAAAAAAGATAAAGAAATTATTGTCAGCTTAAAATATGTCTCAAGAAAACCTGCTTTAACAGATGTTAAAAGAGTATCAAAACCATCTCTAAGAATATATAAAGGAGTCAGGTCAATACCTCAAGTTTTAAATGGTCTAGGAATCGCCGTTATCTCAACACCCAAAGGAATTATGACTGATAAGCAAGCAAGAAAAGCCAATGTGGGAGGGGAGGTATTAGCACTAGTTTGGTAGATCAGTGAGTTTAAAATAATCAATGAGTAGAATAGGCAATTTACCAATTAATATACCTGATGGAGTGACCGTTAAGAAAGATGGGAATATTGTTGTGGTTAATGGCTCAAAAGGAACTTTGAAGATGGAGGTAACTCCAGCAATCAAGATAGAAATAGAAAATAACCAAGTAATTGTTAAAAGAAAAAATGACGAAAAGGCGATTAAATCTTTACATGGTTTAACAAGAAGTTTGATTGACAATATGATCAAAGGTGTAACCGCGGGTTGGGAAAAAAATTTAGAACTCTCAGGGGTCGGTTTTAGGGGCCAAACAAGTGGAGAGAAACTAATTTTAAATGTGGGTTTTTCTCATCCGGTGGAAATTGCTGCCCCAGCAGGAATTACTTTTGAGGTAATAGATAATACCAAGATAAAAGTTTTAGGAATTAATAAGGAGTTAGTAGGACAAGTGGCAGCCAATATTAGAAAAGTGAAAGTGCCAGATGTTTATAAAGGTAAGGGAATAAAATATGAAGGTGAGTATATCAGAAAGAAGGTAGGTAAGACTGGTAAGATAGGAGCCATGGGAGCAGCAGGAGGAGGAAAATGAGGGAAAAGCGATCCCCTTTTCACTAATTAATATATGAACAAAAGCTTGAGAGTCAAGAGACATAAAAAAATAAGGAAAAAGATTATGGGAACTAAAGATAGACCAAGGTTATCAGTTTTTAGATCCGGCAAACATATCTTTGCTCAGATTATCAATGATGCTGAGTCTAAAACGTTAGTCTCTGCCTCTGATTTAAACTTAGATAAATCAACCAAGAGCCAAAAAGCGTACGAGGTAGGGAAAAAATTAGCAGAAAAAGCTCTCAAGAAAAAGATCAAAGCAGTGGTATTTGATCGGGGAGGTTATCTTTATCATGGTAGAGTATTAGAGCTAGCCAAAGGTGTCAGAGAAGGAGGGTTGGAATTTTAGGATAAGAATATGAACAATAAAAGACAAAACAAAGGATTGGAATATAAAGGAGAAGAATCTGAATACTTTGAACGAGTAGTGCAAGTTAACAGGGTTTCTAAGAAAACCAAAGGAGGAGATAGAAGATCTCTTTCAGTGATTGTGGTGGTGGGGGATAGAAAGGGTAAAGTGGGAGTAGGTTTAGGTAAAGCTCAAGAAGTCCAATCAGCTGTCAAAAAGGCTACCAATTATGCCAAAAGACATATGATAGATGTACCGTTAAAAGGGAGAACCATCCCACATCATATATTAGTTAAACTTGGGGCAGCCAGAGTCTTACTTAAACCTGCACCTGAGGGAACAGGAGTAATTGCAGGTGGGGCTGTCAGAGTGGTGGTTGAGGCAGCAGGAATTCATGATGTGGTTTCTAAAATTTTGGGTACAGAAAACCAGGCCTCAAATGTTTATGCCACACTAGAGGCTTTAAAAAGACTTAAAAAGGTAGAGGAGGTTGGATGAAACTACATGAGGTAATCAAAGTAACTAGTAAACCTAAAAAACGTCTTGGCCGGGGGATAGGTTCTGGTAGAGGCAAAACTGCTGGTCGGGGCACCAAAGGACAAAAGGCGCGAGGCAAAATCCCTTTAAGATTTGCCGGTGGTTTATCTTTATATAAAAAATTACCCTTAAGAAGAGGTTTGGGTAATCCTAAGCGCTCCCCTAGATATCATCTAATCACACTGAGCGATTTAAATTCATTTAAAAATAAAGAAGTGGTGGGGATTGATGAACTGATCAAATCCAAAATAGTCAGTTCCAAAGAAGCAAAAAAGGGTGTTAAAGTTTTAGGAGTTGGAGAGATTAAAACCTCTTTAACTGTTAGACTGCCAGTGTCAAAAAGCGCCCAGGAAAAGATTGAGAAAAAAGGAGGCAAGATTGAATATGCCTAGTATATTACAACCAATTTTAACTGCTTTTAAAATTGCCGAACTAAGAAGAAAAATTTTTATCACTATTTTGATTGTGGTAATTTTCAGAATTGTGGCTCATATTCCTGTTTCAGGAATTGATTTGGTGGGACTGCAAGCGCTGTTTGCTTCTAATCAACTGCTAGGGCTTTTAGATATTTTCTCAGGTGGTACTTTGGTCAACTTTTCAGTAATTTCTTTAGGGCTTAATCCCTACATTAATGCTTCTATCATCATGCAACTTTTAACCATGATTATGCCCAAGCTGGAAGCTTTATCCAAAGAGGGAGAATATGGCAGACAAATTATTACTCAATACACCAGATATTTGACAATACCTTTGGCAGCTATTCAATCAATTGGGATGTTTGTACTTTTGAGAAATCAGGGATTACTACCGGAAGTTTTACCTATTCAGATTGCGGCAATTGTGGTAGGGATGACTGCGGGAACTATTTTTTTAATGTGGTTAGGGGAACTTATCACTGAATATGGAATTGGTAATGGCATTTCACTTTTAATTTTTGCAGGAATTGTCACCAGAATTCCAGTTGTTTTGACCCAGACTGCCACAGTTTTTGACCAGACTCAACTGTTTAACATTTTACTTTTTGCCATCTTTTCTATTTTGGTGATTGCCGCAGTGGTTTTTATTAATGAAGGCAGAAGACAAATTGCCGTGCATTATGCCAGAAGATTTATGAGCGGTCGAGAGGGTATTGGTGATAAGACTTATTTGCCACTACGAGTTAATCAAGCTGGAGTCATCCCAATTATTTTTGCTGTTTCTTTGGTATTAATCCCCTCGTTTGCAGGATCATATCTTGCTCAACTTCCCACCACTCAACTTAATTTTTTGGGAAGATGGCTCTCTCAAAACTTTACCCCCGATGGCTTCACTTATAATTTAGTTTACTTTTTATTAGTAGTTGGTTTTACCTTCTTTTATACGGCAGTCATTTTTAATCCGGCTAAAGTTTCTGAGGAAATTAAAAAATATGGCGGATTTATACCCGGTATCAGACCGGGTACCCAGACAGCTGCTTTTCTAAGTTATATTATGGTCAGAATTACCTTGGCAGGAGCTTTATTTTTGGGCGCAATCGCCATCCTACCTTCAATTGCGGCTGGTCTGACTGGGGTAACAACTTTAATTTTAGGAGGAACAGGGCTTTTGATTGTGGTGTCAGTGATTATGGATACTGCTAAACAATTTGAAAGTAAACTTGTGGAGAAAAGTTATGAAGTTTTTGCCAGAAGAAGGTTATAAGGACTAAAGTCTTTGCGATCCTTCGGATCTAAAGGACCTGCTCGCACTTCACTATGGAATATTATAGTTCGTGCTCGCAGAACCTTGCCTTTTTAATTCTAAGGCAATTATATTTTTAAGGAGGAATTAAAAACGTGAAAATACTTTTTATTGGTCCGCAAGGTTCAGGGAAATCAACTCAAGCCAAACTATTGGCTAAATATTTAAAGATTACTTATCTCTCAACTGGGGATATTTTCCGAAAGATATCTTTGGAGAAAAGTAGCGCAGAAGGACAAAGAATTAGACATCTTTTGGAATCTGGTCATTTGGTTGACGATGAAACAACGGCTGAGATTGTTAAAAAAAGAGTCACAGAGGAAGATTGTCAAAATGGGTTTATTTTAGATGGTTATCCTAGAAATTTAAATCAAGTTCAGTTATTTGATCCGGGTTTTGACCAAGCCATTTTTTTAAATGTACCAGCAGAACAAGTAATAGAGAGATTAACCAAAAGAGGAAGAGCAGATGATACCCCAGAGCTAATTAAAAAAAGATTAGAGCTATACTTTAATGAAACCCAACCTATCTTAAATTATTATCGAAAGCTAGGCAAGTTAATTGAGATTGATGGTCAAGGAGAAATAGATCAAATACAAAATAAGATTAGAGATGAAATCTCGTAATAAGTATGAATTAAATTTGATGAGGAAAAGTGGTCTAATTTCGGCAAAAGCTTTAAAGAAGGTTTTGGATAATATCAGATTGGGAATCAGTGGACTTGAGTTGGATCGGGTTGCTGAAAAAACTATAACTCAATTGGGAGGGGAGGCATCTTTTAAAACAGTGCCTCAGTATCATTGGACGTCTTGTATCACCATCAATGAACAAGTGGTACACGGTATCCCCACTGAAAGAAAGATTAACAAGGGAGATTTGGTCAGTATTGATTTGGGAGCAGTCTATAAAGGTTGGCACACGGACTGCGCCTGGACAGTATTGGTGGGAAAGGATGGGCAAGAAAAAAGGAAATTTTTACAAGTAGGAGAGCAGGCTTTATGGGATGGAGTAGAACAAGCAGTAGATGGAAAAAGAATTGGTGATATTTCATCTGCAATTCAAAATAGGGTAGAAAGTGCAGGATATTTTGTAGTAAGAGCATTGGTAGGGCATGGAGTGGGAAAAAGTTTACATGAAGAACCAGAGGTGCCAGGTTATGGAAGTCAAGGAACGGGTCTTAAATTAAAAAAGGGGATGAGTTTGGCAATTGAGACCATTTATGCTAAAGGTACCTCGGAGGTAGTTTTAGAAAAGGATGGATGGACTTATTCTTCTGCGGATGGCTCTTGGGCAGGACTTTTCGAGATGACGGTGATTGTAGGGAAAGAAAGGGGGGAAGTTTTAACAGATTGGCGAAACATCCCATAGTTGACGGATTGAACATAATTTGTTAAACTAACAGTTTATAAATAAATGATACAAGATGTAATTGAAATAGAGGGTAAGGTTGTGGAAGTTTTACCTAATACTTTATTTAGAGTTGAAATTGAGGAAAGTCGCGATCTGCCTGAACTGGTAGGCAGAGTCATCTTGTGTCATATATCAGGCAAGATGAGAATGCACTATATTAGGCTTTTGGAAGGAGATAAAGTTAGAATAGAGATGAGTCCGAAATATGATTTGGATAAAGGAAGGATAACATTTAGAATAAAGTGACACGAAGTGTCATCCTGAACGAAGTGAAGGATCTGATTACGAGGGAGATCCTTCGACTCGCTTCGCTCGCTCAGGATGACAGAAAAATTTAAGAAATTATAATTTTTCTGTCAACTAACAATGAAAGTACAAGCAAGTATTAAAACAAGATGTAAGTTTTGCAAAATCGTTAAACGCGAGGGTATCTTGTACGTGATCTGTCCAAGAGATCCAAGACACAAGCAGAGACAAGGATAAAATACTTGTCCTGAGCGACTGAAAGGAGTCGAAGGATGGCTAGAATTGCAGGAGTTGATTTACCAGAAAATAAAAGAGTTGATATTGGTTTAACCTATATCTTTGGGATAGGTAGATCCAATGTGATTCAGATTATAAAAAAAACAGGTATTGATGAAACAAAAAGAGTAAAAGATTTAACAGAGGAAGAAATTAATAAATTACAAAAGGCTGTTGAGGAATTTAAAGTAGAGGGAGATTTATCCAGAGAAATTGAGCAAAATATTAAGAGATTAGAAGAAACTGGAAGCTATAGGGGAATCAGACATAGAAGGGGATTACCTGTCAGAGGGCAAAGGACTAAATCTAATGCTAGAACAAAACGAGGTAAAAGAAAAACAGTTGGGACAGTCAGGAAAGAGGCTGCGGCCAAAATGGGCGCTCCATCTGTTGTAGCTGGACCGACTAAAGAGGCTCAACCTCAAGTGAGCAAAGAAGTGGCCAAGGAAGGGGTATAATCGCAAGATTACATCTTGCTCTTGTAACTCAGAAAGTTATAAAACTATGGCAAAAAAAATAAAAAAGATAACTAAAAAGGTAGGAGAGAAAAAACTCACATCAGGTAGAGTCTATGTAACAGCTACCTTCAACAATACCCTGGTCACTTTAACAGATAGTGCTGGAAATACTCTGGCTTGGGGATCTTCTGGAAACTCCGGTTTTAAAGGGGCCAGAAAAGCCACTCCATTTGCTGCAATTTCTGCCATGGAAAATGTCGCCCAAAAAGCTAAGGGTTTAGGCATGAATAGTTGTGAAGTTTATATTAAGGGACCAGGACCTGGACGAGATGCCACTATTAGGGCTTTAAGAAGTGCTGGTATTAATATTACCATGATTGCTGATGTGACACCTATTCCGCATAATGGTCCCAGACCTAAGAAAAGGAGACGCGTCTAATGGCCCGCTACATCGGTCCAAAAAGAAGATTATCTAGAAGAGAAGGATTGGCTCTTTTTGGAAAAGATGCCAAGATCTTAGAGAGAAAAGGAGCTATTCCACCTGGTCAACACGGACTGCGAACAAGAAGAAGAGTATCAGAATATGGTTTGCAACTTCGGGAAAAACAAAAGGCCAAAAGAATGTTTGGTATTTTAGAAAAACAATTTAAGAAATATTTCAATGAGGCCTCCCGCTTTAGAGGGTCAACCGGCTTGAAAATACTTGAGCTTTTGGAAAGTAGATTGGATAATATAGTATATAGGTTGGGATTTACCCAAAGCAGAATGCAAGCCAGACAGCTGATTTCACACGGGCATATTAGATTAGACGGCAAGAAAATCAATATTCCCTCTCATCATGTTAAAGAGGGACAAACTATTGCATTATCCGAGAAATTAAGCGATAATACACAGATTAAAAAGGCTCTTTCGGATAATCAAACCTTGCCAGAGTGGCTAAAAAGAGAAGCTACTTTAGGCAAGGTTTTAAGAATGCCTGAAAGGAGCGAGATGGAACAATCAATTGATGAACAGTTGATTGTAGAATATTATTCTCGTTAATTATTATGTTTAAAATTAAGACAGAAAACGAAAAAGAAAATTATGCCAAACTTTCAATTGAACCTTTAGAGGCGGGTTTTGGTCATACTTTGGGAAATAGTTTAAGACGAGTGCTCTTAACAGCCCTGCCTGGCTCAGCGGTTACCTCAGTCAAAATTGATGGAGTAGCCCACCAGTTTTCTACTATTGAGGGAGTTTTGGAAGATGTGATAGGAATAATTTTGAATATTAAAAAAATCAGACTGAATGTTTTTTCGGATGAACCAATTAAATTAGTACTGAAAGCTTCTGGCAAAAAAGAAATTAAGGCTAAAGATTTTGATATTGTAGGTGATGGTGAAATTGCCAATCCCGAATCTCACATAGCCACTTTGACAAATTCTTCATCAAAACTAAATATGGAACTAACCGCAGAAAAAGGTAAAGGATATTCCATATCTGATGAGCGAAAAGGAGGAGAGATAGGAGTGATTGCAGTCGATGCCCTATTTACTCCGGTTACGGCTGTCAATTATGCAGTAGAACCAACCCGGGTGGGTAGAAGAAGTGATTTTGATAAACTAATTTTGGAAATTACCACTGATGGAACTATTACTCCACAGGATGCTTTAAATGAGGCTTCGAAAATTTTATCTGAGACCTTCCATAAGGTTTATGAACCAGATAAGGAAGAAGAAGTTGAAGCAGCTCCAAAAATTTCCGATGAAGTTTTGAAATTGACAGTTGAAGAACTTGATCTACCGGTTAGAATTACCAATGCCTTAAAAGCCATTGAAATAAATTCTGTGGAAGATTTAATCAATATTCCAAAAAGCCAACTTTTGAAGGCCAAAAATTTGGGTGTCAAATCTTTAAGTTTAATCTCCGAAAAGCTTTTGGAGAGGGGGTTGTCTTTGCGTGAGGCATAGAGTTTATGGCAAAAAACTTGGCAGAAATAAAGATGAAAGAGATACACTATTTAAAAGTTTAGTGCGCTCCCTTTTTACCTACGGAACTATTCAAACATCTGAAACTAAAGCAAAAGCCATTAAAGGATTAGTTGATAAGGTGATTAATTTGGCAAAGGAAAAAAATGAGCAAAGGCTTCAATCCTTTTTAATAGATAAAAACTTAAGGGAAAGACTCATTAAAGAAATTGTCCCCAAGGTTGGGAATCGTTCTTCAGGTTATACTTCTTTGGTGAAATTGGGTACTAGATTAGGAGATCAAACCATGATGGTGAAAATGAGTTTGATTGGAGTAGAGGAATTGGAGCCAGTTAAGGTAGAGGTATCAAAGGAAACAAAGGTATCAAAAGTATCAAAGGTGAAATCAGTTAGCAAATCGTCTAAAGAAAAGGTAGAAAAACAAAAAATAAATAATAGAAAACCTATGAAAAGAGTTGCAAAAAGGATTAAAAAATAAAATATGGGAACTAATGTATTTTCAGCAAAAGATATAAAAAGAGGGTGGTATCTGATTGATGCTAAAGACCAAATATTGGGCAGGTTAGCCACACAAGTAGCCCGCCTTTTGATGGGCAAACAAAAACCCCAGTTCGTCCCCTATTTAGATACTGGTGATTTTGTGGTGGTGGTGAATGCAGGTAAAGTTAAGGTGAGTGGTAAAAAGGCCATGCAAAAACAATATGTTCACCATTCAGGCTATCCAGGTGGCTTAAAACAAGAGAGTTTTGATAAACTTCTTCAAAGAAAACCCAACTTTATTATAGAACATGCTGTTAAAGGGATGTTACCTAAAAATAAATTGGGAAAAAAAATGATAAAAAAGTTAAAGGTTTTTGCAGATGAAAATCATCCCTTTAAAAAACAACTGGAATTAAAGGAGAATAAGTAATGGAAGAAGTTAAAAAAATCAAAAACAATGGAGAGATTGTATATGCTGTAGGAAGGAGAAAAGAGGCTTTGGCTAGAGTCAGATTGTCAAAGGGTAATGGCCAAATTATGGTTAATGGTAAACCAATTGGTGAATATTTTTCCTCTTTTATTTCTCAAAAAATTTACTCAAAACCTTTAGAGATTACCAAAACTTTAAATAAGTATCATATTTCTATTAAAGTTGAAGGTGGGGGAAGGAATGCTCAGTTGGAAGCAGTAGTTCATGGAATTTCCAGAGCTTTATCCAAAACAGATGGCAGTTTAAGACCAATTCTTAAAAAAGAAAAGTTTCTAACCAGAGATGCCAGGGTTAAAGAAAGAAGAAAATATGGTAATGCAGGAAAAGCCAGGGCCAAAAAACAATCTCCAAAACGTTAATCGAACTTCATGGTAAAATAAATAGCAATCTATGGATTTACCCCCTGAGAAGATTTTTAAAAGTTATGATATTAGAGGAATTTATCCTGATCAGTTAAATGAACAATTTGCCATCCCCATTACCAAAGCCATTTATAAACTTATTTCTGATCAACTAAATACCACTAAACCTCTCACTATTGCCGTAGGACGTGATATGAGATTATCTTCTCCTGCTATTTTTGAGGCAGTTTCTAAAACTTTGGTGGAATTAGGTACAGAAGTGATTGATTTAGGAATTGTTTCCACCCCCACTTTTTATTTTGCAGTTTATAAATTTGGATATGACGGTGGGATTCAAATCACTGCCTCGCATAATCCCAAAGAGTATAACGGTTTAAAGATTGTTAGAAAATCGAAAAGTGGACTTATCAAAATTGGTAAAAATACTGGTATGGAAGATATTAAGAAAATGAGTAGAGAAGGGGTGGATATTGTTGCTCGAGGAAAAGGCAGTATTACCAAAAAAGAAGGGGTAGCTGAAGAAGAGGTACAAAATGCTTTAAAAATTGCAGGCTATCCTAATATTAAAAAATTTAAAATTGTGGCGGATGCAGCAAATGCCTTAGGAGCTTTATATATTGATGCTTTATTTAAAGCTATCCCTGGGGATTTAATAAAAATGAATTTTGAGCTAGATGGTACTTTTCCAGCTCACCCGGCAGATCCACTTATACCAGAAACTTTAAAAGATTTACAAAAAAAAGTTTTGGAGGAAAAAGCAGATTTTGGACTGGCCCCGGATGGAGATGGGGACAGATTAATTTTTATTGATGAAAAAGGCCAAATCATTCCTGCCTCTTTGATCACTGCTTTGGTGGCCAAAGAGATACTATCCGAGAAAAAAGGGGAAACTATTCTTTTTGATATTCGCTATATTTTAACTCCTAAAAAAATTGTTGAGGAATACCAAGGTAAATATGAAATTACCAAAGTGGGACATGCTTTTATTACAGAAAAAATGCACCAAACAGGTGGGATTTTTGCCGGTGAATCATCCGCCCATTATTTTTTTAGAGAGACTGGTAATGCTGAATCACAACTACCAATAATTTTAATAGTTCTTAAAGTAATGAGCCGCGAAAATAAATTAATTTCAGAGATTGTCGGATCGCTAAAGAGGAGTCATGAATCAGGGGAGATTAATTTCAGGGTGAAAAATGGCTTGGAAATAATCGAGGCTTTAAAGGAGAAATATTCGGATGCAGAAATTAGTGAATTGGATGGGATAGCAGTATCTTATAAAGACTGGCGATTTTCCATTAGAACATCTAACACCGAACCATTGCTTCGTCTTAATGTTGAACATATTGGAAAAGAAGATTTGGAGGGTAAAACTCAAGAGATAATTGAGGAAATCAAAAAGCATGCAGTGTTTGAGGGTCCTTCGACAAACTCAGGATGACGAATTAGGAAATTTGTCACTTGCCAAAATAATTTGATTATGATTTAATAATAAATACATCAAGAGTTCCCGCACCAAACTGGTGCGGGACGGCAACCGGAAAGTAACGGTGCCAAATTCCAACTGCCAATAGGCAGAACGAGAGGAAGATGTGTCCCGAGCTTGTCGAGGGAAAACTTTAAGCCTCTCGATTAGAGAGGTTTTTTAAATGATAAAAAACGGTAATACATCTTTCACTTCCGAATCAGTCTGCGCTGGTCATCCAGATAAAATTTGTGACCAAATCTCTGATGCTATATTAGATGCAGTTTTAACTCAAGATTCTCAAGGCAGAACTGCCATTGAATGTTTAGCAGGACATAATAGACTAATTATTGCCGGAGAAGTAGGTGCCAAAGCCAAAATCAATTTTAAAAAAATTGCCAGAGATCAAATAAAAAGATTAGGTTATACTAATTCTGAATTTAATTTTTCAGACAAATCTCCAATAGAGGTATTTGTTCACGAACAATCCCCGGAAATTGCTGTTGGGGTAAAGAAAAAAGGAGCAGGGGATCAGGGAATGATGTTTGGTTTTGCCTGTAAGGAAACTGACTCACTGATGCCTCTTCCTATTACTATTGCCCATGCCTTAGTTAAAAGAATGGATCAAGTCAGGGAGGAAAAAATTGTTAAATATTTAAGGCCTGATGGGAAATCGCAGGTCACTGTGGAATATAGAAATGGCAAGCCCTATCGAGTAACTCAAGTTGTAATAGCAATACCACATGAAGAATCAGTGGATCTAAGTCAGGTGAAAGATGATGTATATAAAAATATTGTCATACCAGTTTTGGATGTTTTTGGATTTAAAATAAAAAAGGATCAATTAATTGTAAATGGTACAGGTATCTGGCATAACGGAGGGCCGGCATCAGATTGCGGGTTAACTGGTAGGAAAATTGTGGTTGATACTTATGGAGGTATGAGTAGGGTAGGTGGTGGTTGTTTTTCTGGAAAAGAACCTTCAAAAGTTGATAGGGGAGGAGCATATGCTGCCAGATTTTTGGCCAAAAATATTGTGGCTTCTGGTTTGGCTGATAAAGCAGAAGTGAGACTAGCCTATTTTATTGGGGCTAAAAAACCAACCATGCAAGATGTGGAAACATTTGGTACTGCTAAAAAATCTCATAAAATTATACTTTCTTTTATGAATAAAATTTTAGATACTTCAGTTTCAGGGATTTTACAAGGATTAGATTTACAAAGACCAATATATTTACCAACAGCCTCATATGGACATTTCGGTAGAGAAGAATTCCCTTGGGAAAGAATAGTTTAAATATAACCTAAAGATATTTTTCAAAAAATTCTTCAATTAATTTTTGATAATTAGTACCAGATAAATATCCGTGAGGCCCTCGGTCTAAAATTACTACTTGAGAATTTTTATTATTTTTTAAAACCTCTTTAAACCTTTGACTGTTTTTAATTGAGACTACATCATCAGCTGGGCTGGCAATTATCAAAATAGGTGTTAATAAATTTGCAAGAATTCTATCTGGGGCAGCATCCTTTGCATCTAAATTATAAATTAATTTTGCCCAAAATTTAGTAAGGGACATTAAAGGTTTTTGTAAATATGGAAGATGACCATAATAAACCTCTCCCATTAAATCTAAATTAGCAAAGGCAGAATCTGCAACAGAAGCTTTAACATCTTGAGTATGTGGTAGTGTTAAAAGCCCCACCGATCCTCCAAAAGAAAAGCCCATCAACCCAATGCTTTCTATCTTTTTATTCTCCTTTAAAAATTTTATAGCTGCTAAAACATCTTTTGTTTCATTTACTCCTAAAGTAGTGTAGGCACCCTCGCTTCTACCAAAATATCTAAAGTCTATAAATAAAAGATGATACTTTTCCTTTAGAAAGGCTGACCAATCTAGCAAATCTCCTTTATCTGCAGGATAACCATGAAGTAAAATCACAGCTTTGTTACTACTTTTATCATCTGATAATACAAACCAAGTAGAAAGTTTGACAGAATCTGAAGTTTTTAGAGTAATTTCCTCAAACTGCCAGCCTAGATCTTTAGGGCTAACTCTAGAGATAATTTTAGGAGGGTGAGTGGCTTGCCAAAATCCTAAAAAAGAAATCACAAGCATTAGAATAACAGGAGTTAAAATAAGGTAAACTAACATTCTTGTTTTCATTTTACAATCTATCTAATATAAAAATCAGAAAAGTTTTGCACCTTACCTTCATTTACCAAAACAGATTCCACATTTGCTAAATTAGGGCCTTCATGGCACCAGCTTAAAAATTGGTCTAATTTATTCTCCTCTCCTTCAATCTCAATATAAACCGAACCATCCGGCATATTTTTGGCAAAACCAGTTAAATTTAGCTTGTCAGCCTCTTCCTTGCTACTTACTCTAAAAAACACTCCCTGAACACTACCATAAATTTTTATATTTAAATGTTTGTACACTTTATTGGCAAAATATGTTGTTTAAATGATTTAAATCAATGGAACAATTCAATGTCGCCATTTAATAGAACAACCGATACTGGGTTTCTGATTGGATGCGGGTAATTGGCCGGATAAAATGGCATCAATTGCGGCCCTCAAGTCTTTACCTGTGACAGGAATATTATTTCCTGGTCTTGAATCATCAAGTTGTCCTCGATAAACTAACTTTCTATCAGCATCAAAGAGAAATAGATCAGGAGTGCAGGTAGCTGAATAATCTTTGGCTACCTCTTGAGTTCCGTCATACAAATAAGGAAAGATAAACATTAACTTAGTAGCTTGTTCTTTCAAGGATTCCGGAGCATCCTCAGGATAAGAGGTTATATCATTTGAAGAAATTGCCACAATTGCTATATCTTTTTCCTGATAATCTTTACCAATTTGGGAAAGTTCTTTTTGAACATGCTGAACATAAGGGCAATGTCTGCAGATAAACATAATAAGAAATGCTTTTTTATTTTCAAAATCAGAAACTGAAACAGTAGTGCCTGAGGTAACATCAGTCAATGAAAAGTTTGGAGCTTTAGTCCCCAGTGGTAACATTGAAGATTCAACAGCCATAGAAGAATAAATATTATTCCAAATATTAGGAAAATTCAAGGATTATGGGTAGATGATCAGAAATTTGAATATTGGGTACTTGGAAGTTTTTAACTTCAATACCTTTTGAGACAAAGGTATAATCAGCAAACTTTTGAAAATCAGAGCTTTTAAAATAAGGACTTAAATTACTTCTGGTTCTTTTTATGTTAAACTCTTTAATTAAATTCCTAAAATCTTTTTCTAATGTTTTAATTAAATATGTATTTGGCAATAAATTAAAATCTCCCACCAATATTTTGGCCCCCATTGTTCTGTTAAGAATGCTCCATACCCTTTTTGCTTCCCTTAAGCGATTATCTGAATCAAGTTTATCTGGAGGATAAGCAGAACCATGAAAATTAAAAATATGGAAATTTTTGCCATTGATACTAATTTGGACATGATGGAGGGGAGTGGCTAAATTTGAAAAATCTTTTTTAAGAAAATATAGCGACTTAGGTTTATAAATAAAATAATTTTTATAATCTGCTATTTTAATATGATTCTTAAGAAAAATGGCTATTCCATAAGATAAATCAAAGTTAACTTTCTTTGCTTCATCATCAAATCCAAACAGGGTGGGAAAATAAAATACTTGAAAATCTTTTAAGATATTTTTAAGTTCATCTAAAAGATTAGCCCTAATAATATTTTTATATTGTTTAACATTAGAATTAGTATCATAAATTTCTTGTAAACAGAAAATATCTGTGTCATCAGCCTGACTTTGAATAAATTCTATTAAAGGTTCAAAAACTTTGCCACCCCAGGTATTTAGAGATATAAGTTTCATATTTAGTTTATCACTTGATTCTATCTGAATAAATTAAGTCATTCAACTACAGAAAGATGCTATGATTAAATTATGCAAAAAGGTTTCACGCAAATTATTTTTATTATAATAATTCTCCTTGCTTCTGGTGGTATTGTTGTTGGATCATATCTGATTAAAAATAATTTAAAGAATGTTTCTTCTAATAGTGCTAAAAATGTTGAGTTCAATCACCAACAAACTTCCCAGAAAACTCCAGAAAGAATTGATTTTGATAGTTCTTGTTTTCCCCAAGATATTTATAAGGATAAAGCTGTTTGTATAGATGAGGCAGGACAAGTTAATTTATTAGAATTACCTTCTATGAAGAAGACCCAAATTACTAATGTTACTTCAAGGAAATATTTTGCTCAAATTGAAGGAAATTATATAGCCTGGTTAGATGAACGAGCACAAGTTGTAGGTAGTACATCAACTAGAAATGGAGTTAGTGGTCCAGTTCGACAAGATAGAATAGGACAAGATATCTTTCTATATAATTTAACAACTAAAGAAGAAAAGAAAATAACTACCACACCCGCAACAAGAACTGAACTTCAACTAAATGAAAACTATATTGTCTGGACTGAACAAAGAGGCGATATAACTTTAGAGAACTATAGAAAGAATGAAATTCACATCTTTGATATTTCACTATCAAAAGAGATTTTTTCTTCTACAGTAAGTAGCACTAAAAAACAGTTGCGTTTATGGAAAGATAAACTGGTGTGGGCTGATAGTAGGAATGGAAAAGATACTGGTTGTGATAATTGTGCAAACAATAGATTTGATATTTATTTATATGATTTTAAAACTGGTCAGGAAAAAATTTTAGTAGAAGGTCCTTATCTTAAAATAGATCCTGATATAGAAGAAAATAGCTTAGTATGGATAGATTACAGAAACAAAATGTCAGATGTTTACTTAATGGATATTTCTACTGGTAAGGAAAAGCAAATTACTAATGCTAATGACAATGAGGTGAATTCACGAATAGAAAATGGTAGGGTATTTTGGTCTGTCAGATGGGCATGTGATGTTGGGCCCATTAAAATTGCCACTGGATCGGGGTCACAAATAAAATCCCCCAGCTCCCAATTTGGCGATTTGGATACTGGTGTATATGTTTATAATTTGTCTACTCAAGAGAAAAAGAAACTGACAGATTATGTAGAACCATCATTTATAGTTTCTGGTAACTTAGTGGTTATTGGGGAAGGTTGTCATGGTGTTAAGCCCAAAGTTTATGGAATATATGTAGATTAAACTTCGTTCAGTTGACCTTTTTAAAAAAATCCGACTCACATTAGGTTAAATTGGCTATTTATTTTCAGATGGAATTATATTTTCCCTGATGATAAAATACCACAAGTTACGGGGATTAGTTCATCGGTAGAACGCTCGTATGGGGTACGAGAAGTAAAGAGTTCAATTCTCTTATCCCCGACTATAGGATCTTAAGAGGATAATTCTCTACCCTATCTTTATAACTTATGATGTATGGATACATCCAAACAAGAAGCTATTTTGGGGTATTGACATTCGGTAAATATATGGTTATAACACTTGTATGGTTCAAGATAATGGTGATGCAAAAAAGGCAGCAATCTCCGCAGCTTTAGCTCAAATTCAAAAACAATATGGTATGGGTTCAATCATGAGGCTGGGTGAGAGAACAGAGAAACTAACTATGCAGGTTATTCCTACAGGTTCCATAGCCTTGGATCTTGCTTTAGGAGTTGGGGGTCTGCCCAAAGGTAGAATTGTAGAAATTTTTGGCCCTGAGGCATCAGGGAAAACCACAGTTTGTCTTCATATTATTGCTGAGGCTCAAAAAAAAGGAGGAGTGGCAGCCTTTATTGATGCAGAACATGCCCTAGATCCCCAAAGAGCTCAAAAAATAGGAGTTAATTTAGATGATTTACTTATTTCTCAACCAGATACCGGCGAGCAAGCATTAGAGATTGCTGAAGCTTTGATTAGATCAGGAGGAATTGATGTTTTGGTAATAGATTCGGTGGCAGCTTTAGTACCAAGGGCGGAACTGGAAGGTGAGATGGGAGATGCTGTTATGGGAATGCAAGCAAGGCTTATGTCTCAAGCTTTACGTAAGTTAACAGGTGCAGTTTCCAATACTAACACGATTATTATTTTTACCAATCAGCTCAGACAAAAAATTGGAGTGATGTTTGGAAATCCAGAGACTACTCCCGGTGGATTGGCCCTAAAGTTTTATACTTCCATCAGATTAGATATTAGAAAAATTGAAAATATTAAGTCAGCGGACATAGTCGTTGGGTCAAGACACAGAGTAAAAGTTGTTAAAAATAAAGTTGCTCCCCCATTTAGAATTGCTGAGTTTGATATGGACAATCAAGGTATTTCTCACGAAGGAGAACTGTTGGATGTAGGGATTGAACTGGGGATTATCCAAAAGAGCGGAGCATTTTTAAAGTGGAATGATGTCATGTTAGGGCAAGGTAGAGCTGCAGCTATAGAATATCTGAAGACCAATAAAAAAGATGCCCTGGCTTTGGAAAAAGAAATCAGAAACTCCTGGGGAAAAGAGAAAAAATCTGATATGGTGGTGGGTCAAGAAGAAGACGCAGGAGCAATTCAAGAAGCAGTTTAGTTTATGTAACTTTTTAGATGCCCAAAATTACCTCAGTTGAACCTCAGAAAAAAACCCTTAGACTTCGCTCAGGGCAAGGTCCGCACAGATTTAATATTTTTTTAGATGGAGTGTTTGCTTTTGGGGCAGATGAGGATTTGGTGGTAGAAAATAGGTTAGTGGAGGGAAAATTACTTGACACATCCGATGTGGAACAGCTGTTATTTGAGGCAGAGGTAGGAAAATTGATGGAGAAGATGTATGGACTTTTTAATATCAGACAAAGATCTGAAAGAGAAGTCAGGAATTATTTTAGAGTCAAGAATCTAGAATCTAGAATCAAGGGTAAAGAAGAAATAAGCGATTTAGCAATTGAGTTAGTTATTAAAAAGTTAAAACAAAAAAATCTAATAAATGATGAGGAATTTGCCAAAGCTTGGGTAGAATCAAGATCCAGAAAGTATGGCATAAATAGAATAAAACAGGAACTTTTTCAAAAAGGGATTAATAGAGAAATTATAGAGGAAGTGACTAGAGTCGAGAGTCTAGAGTCTAGTGAAGAAGTGGCCCAACAACTTTTGGAAAAGAAGATGAGAGTATGGAAAGATTTACCAATTTTAGAATTTAAAAAGAAAGCTTATGAGTTTTTAATGAGAAGGGGTTTTGAGTTTGAAGTAGTTAAGGCTGTTGTTGAAAAATATCTTAAAAAAGAGTAAAATATTTATAGAGAATCACAAAAAGAGTGAGCGAAATTATGAAGAAACTATTCTTCCAAATTAAACTTTCTCCCAGCTTCGAGTAATCGAAGTTTTTTCTGATTCTCCAAAAAATGGCACAGCACTCATTTGGTCCTAAAAATTTTGGTTCCCAACCCAGCCAGTCTTCCAGTGGAGATTTCTCAAGTAGTGAAGCAGAACTTGCCAAAAGAGAGGGAATTTTAGAGGAAAGAGAAAGGCAAATTTCAGAAAAACAAAAGCTAGTTGATGAAAAGTTGGAACAACTGGAAAAGACAAGAAAAGATTTAGTTGCAAAATTAGAAAAGTCTGCCAAGATGTCTTCTGATGATGCAGGTAAGATTCTTTTAGAACAAGTAGAAAAAGATTTAGCAGTTGAAATATCTAAAAAGATTACAGAGGCAGAAGAGGAGATAAAAGTTACTGTAGCTGAGAAAAGTAAGGAAATATTGGCAGATGCAATAGTACACGGATTTACAGACTATATTTCAGAATTTACCACCTCCAGAATAAATTTACCTGATGAAGAAGTGAAAGGGAGAATTATTGGTAAAGAAGGTAGAAATATTAGGACATTTGAACAAGCCACTGGGGTGGATGTCATTATGGATGATGAAATTCCCAACAGTTTAATTTTATCATCTTTTGATTCTGTCAGAAGAGAGATTGCCAAAGTTTCTTTGGAAAGACTTATGCTTGATGGTAGGATTCAGCCACAAAGAATTGAGGAAATTGTTAAAAAAACCGAGGAAGATTTTGAAAAATTGATGCTGGAAGCAGGAGAAAAACTTTGTCGGGATGCAGGAGTGTTTAATCTGCCGGCAGAATTGGTTCAGATTTTAGGCAGATTCAAATATAGATTTTCCTTTGGGCAAAACTTAATTCAACATACACTGGAGGAAACCAGAATTGGAGTGGCTTTAGCAAAAAATGATTGGAGCAGATGCTAATATTGTTCGTTTAGGGTGTTTATTACATGATGTTGGTAAAGTGGTCACTGAAGGTGATGAGGGCACACATGTAGAAAAGGGTGTGCAAATTGCCAAAAAATTTAAGATGCCGGAGGAGGTTGTTAATTGTATTGCCGAACATCATGAAGATAAACCATTCTCTTCTGTTGAGTCAGTTTTAGTATATGTGGCAGATGCTATTTCCGGTGGCAGACCTGGAGCCAGACATGAAAATGTGGAGGATTACATAAAGCGGTTGGATGACATAGAAAAAATTGCCACCTCTTTTGAGGGAGTGGATAGGGCTTTTGCAGTTCAAGCCGGTAGAGAAGTTAGAGTGATAGTGACACCTGAGAGAATCTCTGATGATGAGTTGCCAAAATTAGTTCATGATATTGGGGAGCGGATTTCTAAAGAAGTGATGGTACCGGGAGCTGTTAAAATTACAGCGGTCAGAGAAACCAGAGCCACAGAGACAGTCATGAGCCAGTAAAAAAGCAAAATGCGAAATGGGTCTTTACAAAAGCCTAAACTTCTGCTAAGTTGGTTTCATGACTAAAAACGAGTTGATAGAAAAGGTTGCTAAGAAAGCTAATTTAACCAAAAGAGCCTCAGCTGATGCAGTTAATTCTACATTTAATTTAATCAGGGATGGATTAATTAGAGGAGAAAAAGTAGTTATAACAGGTTTTGGGACCTTCTTAATAAGATCTAGAGCAGCAAGAAGAGGTAGAAATCCACAAACCGGAGAAACAATCCAAATCCCTAATAAAAAAACTCCAGGTTTCACAGCAGGTAAAACCCTTAAAAGATTAATTAAGTAATCTCCAATAATAGTTTGTGATATATTTATTATATGAGCAAAAAAGCTTTTATAATTATTTTAATTTTAAGTGTGGTGGTAACATATGGAGCATCATTGCTAGATGCATTGATGGGTAACACTCTGCTTGCAGGTGAGTCTGGAATTCCATTTAAATACAGCAGGAGCACTTTATTTGGAAGGGGAAGTATAAACTATACGATGATGTTACTAAATATAGCATTCTGGTCTGTGGTTATTTGGGGAGCTTGGAAAGTTTTACAGAAGGTTATATCTAGAAGATAATTAGTTACTATCACTTTGATCATGAGGAACAATAACTTCTTGGGTAGATAGCGAGGTATTTCCTGCTAAATCTGTAACTAATATTTTTATTATATATTTTCTTCCATCTTTATCCCCTCCTTTTCTTGATGCCTCTAACTGAATAATCTGATTAATATTTGTTTGATTTAAAATTGTAACCTCAGGTTCTACTAAGTTATATTCATCATCAACAATAATTTTTGTTAAATATGGATTCTCATCATTAATATTACCGGTTACATTAACATCAACCAGCTTCCCATTAGGTGGCCAGATAGTTTTAGGAGTTACATCAAATGAGATATCCGGAGGAGTATGGTCATAATTTGCATTTCCTTCTAAAATACTGAAATTATTTACATTAAAATCAATTATTCCATCTCCATTTTCATCAACCTCTATAATTGGTGATTGAGTTGATCCCGTATCAAAAGTTGTTTCTGCTTTTGTATCATTTGTTAAAGGCACCTCTTTATATAAAATAGTTTGAGTAATTTCATCATTTTCATATTTTCTAATTTTAAAATCAAAACTACCCTCTCCGGTTGCATTAAATTTAATAGTATAAACACCATCCTCTGGAAGAAAGGTAAATTTGGCATCATCTAAAGTATTATAAGAACTGCCAGGAATATTGGTTTCAAAATGTCCATCTTCTGTTGGCCCAGTATGATTACCACCTTCATCATATACATGAAGATTCACTGGTGAATGGACAGATAAAATATGGCCTCTCAATTTGCAGGGTTGATTGTAAGTTCCCTCAGGAAGTTGATTATTCCCATCCAAAATATTTTTAGTCAAATTTAAAGCCGGACCATCAGATACTAATCCACCATGCTCAGAATTCGCATAATATATTTTGGCATCGCCTAAAAGTGACAAGTTCTTGTGAGTATCAACAAGTGAAGCACTCAATAATGGTACAGTTCCATCTCCATTGATATTAATTTCATCTTTATAAATCCTATTGCCATTAAAACTACTAACAGTTTTTTCAACAATTTGACCTAAAGTTTCAATACCACACCCTGCAATAACAGTAATATCCACCCCATTTGTACTTAAAAGAGAGTTATCCAAATTATGAAAGGTTTCACTAGGCATAAAAAGAGAAGTATTATGCCCGAAATTTGTAAGAAGACTTTTAATTTCACCATAATTTAAAGATCCTTTTTCAGTTCTGTAAGGATAGGGATGAAAGTTATCTTCATCTGAATAGAAATTAAAATATTCTTGGGATGGAGCTAATTCATAACCACCAATCATATTCTGAATAACATCCTTCACTTCAGAATTAGCTAGGCCAATACAGACTGGTAGGTTTTTGAATTCAGGTTTAGTAAAACATCCTCCATATCTCAAGAATTTTAAAAATTCTACTGCCCCTAAATGAGGAGTTCCTAAGGTGAATAATTTTCTGACATTTTGGGCTCTATCTATATCTGCTATATAATTTCTGGCAACTAGTCCTCCCATGGAATGAGAGACTATATCTACCTTTTCTGCTCCTGTTTGAGATTTTATTTCACTGATCTTTTGGTCTAAAAGAGAAGCTGTTAAAGAAATATCTTTTCTCCAGTCATATGGAAAGACGAATAAATCTTGGTTTAAGCTATAACCATTGGTAGTAAAAAAATCTATCATTGGCTGATATGCCCCCGCATATAAACTTCCAGTAGTTTCAATATTTGCTTCCGAATTTATTCCATCTGTTTTCATCCTTAACACATCAAAATAATCATCATCCCCCGGGTTTCCTGCTTCTCCTTCATTAACCCAAACTTTTTCGTCCTTTGCATATGCCCTGGTATATACTCCACCATGCCCATCCTCTTTGGACCAAAAAGTATCTTCTGCAACTTTAAACTCTGATCCACCTATTCCCGGAATTAAAATTAAGGGGGTTTTTAAAGATTTTACCCTAACATAATCCACATTAAATTTAGTCCAATCACCTGCAGGCACTGTTACATAATTACCCATCCAAATATATTTAACTTTAGTTTCAGTATCCTCTGAGGTAAAAACTAAAACATCATCTAAATAAACCAAATATTTTAACCCCCTCCTATCTACTTTAAAGACATGACTATCTAAATTAATAGGGATAGTAAAAATAATTTGGCCAAAATATTCCAGCCTCATATTAGTTAAAAACAGGTCCTGCCAGACATTAATCCGAATCAGCTCCGGAGCAGTGGGGTCTTGGATGGGATCTTTATCAGTTAAAGCTATCCCCGTACCATAACCTGTGATTTGGGTATATTGAAATTTAATATCTGTTACCCAATCACCATTTGGAAAAACTTGACTGTTGGAAATGACAAAGGGGAATTTATCAGCAGTTACCTGAGATAGAATTAAATTTCCTCCAGTTTCTTGTATGGTAGTTATCCCAGAAGAATTATTTGGATAAACATTCCATTTATTAGTATCCAAAGTATTTGCCGCTCTTTCTTGATTAAATTCCTCCTGAAAATAGTATTCCTCTGCAAAGATAGGACTATTGAAAGATAGAAAAACTATAGACCATGTAAGTGTAGAAATGATTAATCTCATAGTGATCACGTAAGTGCTTATATTAGAATGACATTTAGATAAAGTCAAGTTGATGTGTTACTATTTCCCTATGGCTGTTATCTTAGTTAAAAATTTAAAAAAATATTACCGGGTTAATCAAAAAGAGCCAGGGCTCTGGGGATCAATCAAATCTTTAATTGCCAGAAAATATTACGATGTCAAAGCAGTTAATGGGATTTCTTTTGAAATTAAAGAGGGGGAACTGGTGGGTTTTATTGGACCAAATGGGGCTGGTAAAACTACCACCTTAAAAGTTTTATCAGGACTTCTCTATCCCACATCAGGTAGTGTGAGAGTTTTAGGATATGAACCATTTAAGCGTCAAAGTATTCTTCAAAAACAATTTTCTCTAATTATGGGACAAAAAAATCAACTCTGGTGGGATTTACCGCCTTTGGAAAGTTTTCTACTTAATAAAGAAATCTATGAAATAGAAGATAGTCAGTTTAAAAAAAAAGTCAATGAACTTTCTGAAATGTTGGAAGTTTCGGATATTTTAAAAATCCAAGTGAGAAAATTATCTTTAGGACAAAGAATGAAATGTGAATTGATTGCTGCTTTGCTTCACTCACCAAAGGTTTTATTTTTGGATGAACCAACCATTGGACTGGATGTGGTGGCTCAAAAAACTATGAGGGATTTTATCAAAGAATATAATAAAAAATTTAAGGCCACCATAATTTTGACTTCTCATTATATGGGTGATGTTAAAGAATTGTGTAAAAGAGTGATTATCATCAATCAGGGAAAGATTGTCTATGATGGACTTTTGGAAAAAATAGTTAACAGGTTTGCTCCTTTTAAAGTCATCAGTATTGATTTTGAAAAAATGGCAGAAAAAGAGGAATTGGCAGAATTTGGTAAATTAGATGAGTTTGATGGGATTCATGCCAAGATTCAAGTTAATAAAGATGAAGTTCCTGATAAGACTTCCAGATTGCTGTCTAAGTTTGAGGTGGCAGATCTAACTATAGAAGATCCCTCGATTGAAAGTATTATTAGAGAAGTTTTTAGTAATGGGAGGGTGTGATAATATTGTATCCATACATAGGATTAATAGCTTATAACCGCTTCGCCAAAACCCCGCTTCTTTAGAGCGGGGATGAAGGCGAAGTAGGTTACACACTTTTGCGATTAATGAGCTGCGAAGCGGATGTAAACTTAAGATGAAAGAAAACCGCGGCTTTTCAAGCCGCGGAAGTTTATGAGTAAACCAACCAGAGATAAAAATATTCAAATACCTGCTGACATTTTAAAAGATCTCTTGACTGTTTCAGAATGGCGCATGTTAAAAAATCGTTTCCAAATAATGAATCTTTTAGAGGAAGGGTTACCAATTAGGAAGGTGGCGGAAAAAGTCAGGGTGGGAACTGATACTGTAGTCAGAGTTGCCAGAATGGTCAAAACTTCTCCCAAAGTCAAAAGAATTAAAACTTCAACTCCCTGGATCTTTGGTAAATCCGATGAGTAGTAAATATTGGGCTGTTTTTAAAATTTCTTGGGAAAATGGTTTGGTCTATAGATTAAATTTTACTCTTTGGAGGGTCAGATCAGTACTTCAACTTTTATTGGTTTATTTTATCTGGTGGACAGTGTTTCAAACTCAGGATCAGATTTTTAACTATACTAAAGTTTCTATTTTAACTTATGTGATGGTGGCTTCTTTAATTAGGGCCATTATCTTATCATCAAGAGCAGTTGACGTTTCAGCTCAAATCAATGATGGTTCAATTGTTAACTTTCTGGTTAAACCGTTAGGCTTTATTAAATATTATTTTGCTAGAGATTTAGCTGATAAATTACTCAATATTTCTTTTGTAATTTTTGAGATCATACTACTGGTTATAATTCTCAAACCACCCCTACTCATACAGCAAAATTTTGAAATTTTGCTATTCTTTACTTTAGCAACTATCTTAGGTTTATTTTTATATTTTGCCATGGCTTTTTGTATTGGCATGCTGGCCTTTTGGGTGGAGAATGCCTGGGGTCCGCTATTTTTGGTGACGATCATTTTAGAGGGATTTGGTGGGGGACTTTTTCCAATCGATATTTTACCCAAAAATATTTATGATTATGTCATGTTGACTCCCTTCCCCTATTTAATTTATTTTCCCGCTAAATTATATTTGGGAAACTTACCTACCATGGAAATTTTTAAAGGTTTCATCATTTTAATTAGTTGGGTTTTTATTGGTTGGTATTTAATGATGGCCATATTACAGCAAGGATTAAAAAGGTATACAGCCTTTGGGTATTAGAAATGAAAAAATATTTTTTAGTCTGGTTAAAATTTGCCATCTTAGGTTTTCAAACTCAACTAGCTTTGCCTTCTGCCCTATTTATTTTTCTTTTGGGAAAATTGTTAAGATTTTCAGTTTTCACCTTTTTTATAATTATTTTGGTTGATAAAACAAAGGCTCTAGCAGGCTATAATTTGGATCAAACAATTTTTTTCTTTTTAAGTTTTAATTTAATAGATACTGTTTCTCAGCTTTTATTTAGAGAGGTTTATCGTTTTAGACAGGCCGTGGTCTTGGGAAATTTTGACTTTTACTTAATTAAACCAATCCATCCACTTTTTAGGGCTTTGATGGGAGGACCTGATTTAATTGATTTTATAACATTAATTCCTTTAGTTTTGGCAACTATTGTTTTCATGAATCGTCTCGAAATAAATAATTTGTTGAGTATCATGATTTATATTTTGCTTTTGATATCTGGCTTTATTATTGCCCTAGCATTTCATATCTTGGTTTTAGCACTAGCTGTTATCACCACAGAAATTGATCATGCTATTATGATGTATCGAGATGTGGTAGGAATGGGAAGATTTCCAATCGATATTTATAGAGAACCCTTAAGGGGGTTTTTAACTTTTATTATTCCGGTTGGGATCATGATGAGTTTTCCTACAAAAGCCATCTTGGGTTTATTGTCTTGGCAGGCCATTGTTTATGCTTTGATTTTTTCTCTAATAATGCTCTATTTATCATTTAAAGTTTGGGATTATTCATTAAAACAATATTCATCTGCCTCTTCTTAAAAAGGATTTTTGGTAAAATTCGTTGCAAAGAAAAGATTGACAAATTGTTTAGGGATATGGATGGCAGTTAAGAATGGAAAAATAAAAATAAAACTTAGGATAATTAAGATCACTAATGCTATGGCCAACTTTTTGGTTTGTCGATCTGACAAAGCTTTACTTAGCTGATAACCTAGGGAGAGTGCCAAAAAAGGGATCGAGGGAGCATAGTGGTATAAAAACATAATTCTGGGGGAGATAGACCAAGGCAGCCAAAAAATTAAAAATCCCAAAACAATAATGGTTAAATTTCCAGCCCTTTTCTTAGCTGCCTCCCAAAAAGTTAATAACAAACTGGCTGCTCCCATCCAAAAAAGTGCTGGATTTCCTGAAGCGAAAATGTTGGCTATGGTGTTTTCTCCATAATCAACGAAATACCAAACAGGTTTTAAATTAATAGGCCAAGACCACCAAGCTGAAGTATAATCATGAGTGGCTTTAAGTCCGGTATGATACCACCACATTTGTTGTTGCACTTCAATAAATTGCAAGGGAGTATGACCCAATAAGAAAAATGGGATATAAGTTAACAAATAAATTATGGGTGCAACAATTACAAAAAAAGACAGTTTGATCAGTTGCTTATCTTTAAAGAGTAATACGGCATACATAGCAATTAGATAGATGGCTGCCCATTTACTAGAAATAGATAATCCAAAAAAAATTGCTGATATAAAAAATTTTTTATTTAAGAAAAATAATAGGCTTAACAGCATAAAAGTTATAAAATAAATATCATTCATGCCTATTCTTGATTGAACAAAATTTAAGCCATCTAGAGAAAAAATAAAGCTACTTAGAAGTGAGATAAGTTGATTGTTAAAAAGCTTCATCCCAATAAGATAAATTAGATAAATTGATAAAACCCCCAATAGAGCTCCGGGTAATCTCCAAGCCCAACCATCTTCTGAGCGAAATGTAAACATAGAAGAAGCCATGATCTCTTTAGCCAAGGGAGGGTGAGTCCATTCATAAGCTACTCCAGGTGGAGGAGTGGTCCAATATTCCCAAGCCTCTTTTGATCCATGAAGATATTCTTTGGCAGTGAAAGCATGATAAACTTCATCGAAGATAAATTTGTTTGGGTAATCAATACGAAAAAGCCTTAGAAATAAAGCGAGAACCAAGATAGTAATTAATAGATATGTTGGTTTAATTTTTAGAGACATCTTTATTCTTAATAATATAAAAAGTGATTATAACAAACAAAATGGTTGAAATAAGAGAGAGAATTTTGGTTTGAGCCTCTAATAGACTATAAAGAATTGCATTATATAAAATTTTTGCTGAATTTAAATAAAGCTCATTATAGTAAACATAGACGTGATAAAGATTTAAAAGATGAATAAGGTTTAAAACGATCAAAGCTACTAAAAATATTTTGGATTTTATTTGTGGCAAACATAAAATGAGAAAAATTAAGGCGGGATATAGATATCTTTCATGAACACGGGTTGGTAAAAAGAAAAAACTTAAGGTAGCCAAAGCTGCCAGAGAATAAATAGATAATCCTTTATGCGTAAATAATACAATTAGCCAAAAAATTCCCAGTAAAATTAAACCAAAGCTTTGGTATGAGAATGAAAACCATTGATCGCTATCGGAAATCCAAAACCCTACTATCCCCCAAAGATTATAAGCAAAAGCTGAAGTATAAGAATAATCACTGATCATTTTTAAAATTAATTCCAAAATTCCCCTGATAGGAGTACTAACAAAAAAGGGCAAGGATAATAAAAAGACTATTAGGATAGTTGGTAAACTAAGTTTTAGAAGATTAGTCACTGAAAATTTTTTTATTAAAATTAATACCACAACAGGTAAAATAGCGATTGCTTGAGGCTTTATTAAGAATGCTAATCCCAAAAATATTGAAGATAAAATTGATCTCTTTTTATTTAAATAATAAATTGTCAATAACATAAATAAAGTTAATAAGCCGTCTATCTGTCCCCAGACAGCACTATTAAAAATAAAAGCGGGATTTAGTAACACTAAAGCGGCTGAAAATCTGGCTGTAAATATCGAATAATTTTTTCGCACTAAGCAGTAAATAAAGTACCCAAGAATTATTTCGGAGAAAATTGCAGGGAGCTTTAGAATTAGATAGAAAATTTGATCAGGAAATTTAAGAAGGTTTTTTAGAAATCCTAAGATTTTTAAAATATATAAATATCCAGGAGTATAATTTGTCCATATTTGATCAGAGTAAAATTGAGAAAGTCCAACTTCATTTAACCTAATGGCCCAGGCAAACCAAGTGCCAATATCAAATTTAAAGCCAGGTAAAAAGGATAGATAGATACGGATAAAAAAACCTAGTAAAATTATAATTAAGAAAATGTTATCCAAATTAGTAATTCCCTTTTTGATTTTTTCAATTACTTGCATAGTTTATTTTTTGTCTTCACCAGGAGAGACTCACTATAACTATTTTACTAGATTATCAGATAGCATGGTTAAGGGAAGATTATATCTTACTGAAAACCCTCCTCATCTGAATGAATTAATACCAATTGGGGATAAGTATTTTGTAGTCTATCCGCCAATGCCCGCCATATTAATGATCCCATTGGCTGCTATTTTGGATAATAATCAATTTCAAACTAGAGTCTCAATAATATTGGGGGCGCTTAATGGAGTTTTGGTATATTTACTTTTTTTAAAAATGGGTTTTTCTCAAAAAATTTCGATACTTATTACTATATTGTTTGCCTTTGGTACAAACCACTGGTATTTAGCATCTGTTGGATCAGCTTGGTTTATAGCTCACATAGTAGCTATTTTTTTTATGCTACTAGCTTTGCTGGAAACATTTGGTAAACAAAGATTATTTCTGATTGGATTTTTAATAGGTTGTGCATTTTGGGCTAGAAGTACTACCATTTTTACATTGCCATTTTTTTATATCATTTTGGGGAAACAGCTTTGGCCAATCAGTAAAAAAAATGTTTTAAAGTTTGTCTTATTAAATATGGGGATTGGGATTTGGATTCTAATAGATATTTGGTATAACTTTGTAAGATTTGGTAGCCTAAATCCCTTAATACCTTATCATTTGATTCCTAATATAGATAGGGACCTTGTTTTTAAGGATGGATTTATGAGTATTAAATTTATCCCAAGACACATCGAGGCAGCATTTTTAAAGTTACCAATCTTTTCAGATCGCTTTCCTTATATTTTACCCTCCCTTTATAGCTTGGCTATTTGGTTTACTACGCCAGCCATATTTTATATTTTTAAAGCCAAAAAATCCTTATTAGTCTTGGCATCATGGGCAGCCATTTCAACTACTTTTTTTGTCATCATGTTATGGGCAGGTGTTGGATACTCCCAGTATGGTTATAGATTTGTCCAGGATTTTATACCTTTTATATTAATCTTAATATCAATCGGAATTGGATCTAAACCTAATATAATGGCTTATTTATTAATAATTTTAAGTATTATTGTTAATTTATGGGGGATAGTGATGATTAATAAATTAAATACTTGGGTGATTTAAAGCAATCCTTAATTTTTAAAGGTAAAAAATTTCCCTATTAATAAATATATATTCAGAAGAGAGCTTAAAATAATAAATATGATTTGATTTTGAGTGAGTCTCGGAGCCTTTAAACTCACCAAGAGCAACAAATACAGTATTGGCATCACATCGGATAAAAAACGGGGACCGAATTGGACCCAACCATTACTATAATAAGAGAGCAGAATTAACAGAGTCAGTAAAATTACTAACCAATAAAGTCTGATTATTATTTTTTGGCTTTTAAGACTTTTAAATGCATATAAGAAAAAGGGAGCCACAATAAAAAAACTTAGGCCATATGGACTATATGTTAAAAAAGGATAAACTAAATGGGTTGAATATCCTATGACCGGTTGTACAGAAATAAGAAAATAGTAATAAAAGTTAGAGGGGATATGTTGAATACTAAATACTCCGATATTTCTTAATCCCGCTAAATAATCACCAACATTATTTGTAGCATAGCCGTTATCAAAAGGATTTTGAAAGCGGACCTGATTAAATATTAACAGTAAAAAAATTGACAAAAGTATGGGGTTTATAAAAAGTGTGATATTCATAAATCTGGAAGTATTATTATTTTTGGAATAGAAATAATAAATTATGGGTATAAAAATTAGACTGGCAGAAATTCTGGTGGCTATAATTGCCGCGAGTAATAATCCTAAAAATAGTGGTCTTTTTTTGCTTTCAAACTCCAGCAAAAGGGCAGTTAATAAAACCATGGTGACAACATGAGCAAAATAGGAATAACAAGGTTCTACGATGATGCGGACTATTTGTGAGGCAAATAAAAAGACATATGTTAAAAAAATTGCACTTGATGGTTCAAAATTCTTTAGCCGAGCTAATTGATATAACAGTAGGCTAAGTATTATTACTAAAATTGGTTGCATGACAAATTGATCAAAATTAGGACCATAAATAAGCTGGAAAGGAATTAAAATAAGGGAGGGGAATGGTCCCTGGGGCCAAAAATATTTACCATCTTTATAAACTGTATCCCAATATGCTGAGATATCTAATTTGCCACCTATAAAGCTTTGAGCTTGTTGGGAAAATTGTTGACAATAATTTGAGGGCATATGAATATAGATTAAAATGGATAAAAAAATTACAGCCATGGGGACAAATATTTTAAAAATCTTTAAAGAAATCATGAGTGAATACTAAAATATTAACTATTTTAGGTCCTACTGCAACAGGTAAAACTGACCTAGCCTTAATGGTGGCAAAAAAATTTAATGGAGAGATTATTTCTTGTGATTCCAGACAAGTTTATAAGGGCTTGGATATCGGCACGGGAAAAATGCCAAATGCCAAATTACAAATTACAAAAGGAGATAGCTTTTGGGAAATAAACAGCATAAAAGTTTGGATGTATGATATGGTGGATCCAAAAAAAATATATTCTGTGGCGGATTATGTTAAAGATGCAAATAGGGTAATTGGGGAAATTAAGGATAGAGGAAAGTTGCCAATTATAGTTGGAGGTACAGGACTTTATTTAAGAGCCTTACTGGAAGGATTAGATAGTCTTTCAATACCAATTGATAAAAAATTAAGAACTGAGCTACAAAAACTTTCATTAGTTGAGCTTCAAGAAAAATTACAGGAGGTAGATGCTAAAAAATGGAAGAAAATGAATGACTCTGACAGACAGAACCCAAGAAGGTTGGTAAGAGCTATTGAATTGGCTTTGTCAAATCATGTGGGAGATCCTTCGGTCGCTACGCTCCCTCAGGATGACAAACTGCGTTTAGAGATTATACGCAGTTTGTCAAATGTGCTAAAGGTTGGTCTAACTGCGCCAAGAGATGTCCTTTATAAAAGAGTTGATGAGCATGTGGTTTTTAGAATTAACCAAGGCATGATTGATGAGGCAAAAAGACTTTATAAAAATAGTTTAAGTTTAAAAAGGATGAGACAGCTTGGTTTGGAATATGGAGTTTTGGCAGATTATTTAGAGGAAAAAATTAAAAGTAAAGAGGGCCTAATTAAAATCTTGCAGCATAAAATTCATGGCTATGTCAGACGTCAACTGACTTGGTTTAAAAAAGAAAAAGAGGTAAATTGGTTTGATATTTCTGATCAAGATTATATTAAGAAAATAGAAAAATTAGTCAGCATTTGGTATGATCAATCCATAGAATGATCAAAAAAATTGATATTTCTCACAGGACTATTATATTTGTAACAATCTTTTTAATTGGTCTTTGGTTACTTTATTTAATCAGAGATCTAATCTTAATTCTATTCGTGGGACTGATTTTAATGTCTGCTTTAAATCCTTTAGTCAATTTATTTGCCAGAGTGAAAATTCCTAGATCCTTAGGTATCGCCATTACTTACATTATTATAATAGGAATAATCTCCGGCATGTTAGCAATCATTTTGCCACCTTTGGTGGAACAAACTACTAGACTAGTGGTGGCTATGCCTCCTGTGATTGGACAAGTTTTTAATATTACTGGAATTGATAAGTCCATCTTTCAATCACAACTGGCTGATCTCTCCACCAACCTCTTTTCTATTACCTTATCAATCTTTGACAATATTTTAACACTGATTTTTCTTTTAGTTCTGACCTTTTATCTACTTTTAGAGCGTGATAATTTGGAAAATCGTGCAGCTATCTTATTGTTAGGAAGAGAGGCTAGAATGAAACAGCTAATTACCAAGATAGAAGAAAAATTGGGAGCTTGGCTAAGAGGACAGATGCTTTTAAGTTTAATTATTGGTTTAGTCACCTACATTGGACTGTTAGCTTTAAATATCCCCTATGCCTTATCATTGGCTGTGATTGCGGCGATTTTAGAAGTAATTCCAGTGATCGGACCAATCATTGCCGCCTTACCTGCCATTGTAGTAGCACTGACTATTTCTCCTATTTTGGGTTTGGGAGTCACTGCCATGTATTTTGTAATACAACAGCTGGAAAATCATTTGATAGTGCCACAGGTGATGAAGCGGGCAGTTGGTTTAAATCCACTGGTGGTAATTTTGGCAATTGCCATCGGTTCACGTTTGTTAGGAATAGCAGGAGCACTACTGGCTGTGCCTATTGCGGTGGTTTTACAAATTGTGGTGACTGAGATAATTGAAGAAAGAAAAATTTAGATGTATAATGAGTGAGCCTAGGAAGAAGGATGATCACCCCGCACCAATCTGGTGCGGGGAGGAAAGTCCAGACAGCACAGGGCAGGGTGGTTCGGGTAACCGGACTCGGGTAACCGCAAGTAAAGAGTAACAGAGACGATCTGGGTGACGCCAGGTGAAACGACCAAGTGACTGGGTATTCGATAAGCAAAGGGCTATCAGTCCTGAGCGAAGTCGAAGGACAATCCTCCCCGCTGCAATCCTAGAAACAATCGAGCTGCTCGCTCAATGATTGAAGTCAGGAGCAGTCGCCTAAGGCGACTCAGGATGACAAAAATCATACTGAAGATAAATGATCATCTAGAAACAGAATCTGGCTTACTTTTTTCCTAGGCAATTTTTTTGCCGACGGAAAAAAGCAAAGTTCTGCGAGCGTGAAGTAAAATATTTAATACTGAAGCGCGAGCAGGTCTTTACTATCTTCCTAGGCATTCGCATTAGGTTTAGCGCTGCCCCGTATATACTACTCAATGTTAGCCAAGATTTTTTCTGGAGCCAATATTGGCTTAGACAGTATACCTATCACCGTGGAGGTAGATGTTTCAGCCACGGGTTTACCCTCTTTTATCATTGTGGGTTTGGCTGATCGGGCAGTTGAGGAAAGTAAGGAGCGGGTTCGCTCTGCCATTAAAAATTGCGGGGCAGAATTTCCAGATCATAAAATTACCATAAATTTAGCACCAGCAAATTTGCCCAAAGAAGGACCAATTTTTGATTTACCAATAGCCCTTGGATTACTTTTGGCATCAGGACAAATTCCCCAAAAACAATATCTTGATTTGAATGATACTTTAGTGGTGGGAGAACTGGCTCTAGATGGTCAATTAAGAAGAACTAATGGTATCTTACCCCAGGCGTTACTTACCAAAAAATTAAATTTTAAAAATATGATTGTGCCCAAAGACAATGGAGGAGAAGCCAGTATTGTTGATGATATAAAAATTTTTGCTCCCGCCACTTTACAAGAAGTAATGGAAGTATTAATTGGTCAAAAAGAGTTGAAGAAAGTTAAAAAAACCACTATCAATTTAGAGGAAGAAATAGATTATGAATATGATTTTGCTCAGATTAAAGGACAAGAACAAGCCAAAAGAGCTTTAGAGATTGCTGCTGCAGGTGGACATAATGTTTTATTAAAAGGTCCACCTGGTGCAGGTAAAACTTTACTGGCTAGATCTTTCTCCTCAATTCTACCTCCCTTTAGTTTGCAGGAAGCTTTAGAAGTGACCAAGATTTATTCCATTGCTGGACTGTTACAAAATGGGCAGGCTTTAATTACCCAACGCCCATTTCGCTCACCTCATCATTCAGCCTCCCACATTGGGCTTTTGGGTGGAGGTAACTCGATTCGGCCCGGAGAGATTTCCTTATCACACCGAGGGATCTTGTTTTTGGATGAATTGCCGGAATTCCCCAGGCAAGTTTTGGAAGCTTTGCGTCAACCCTTGGAAGATCATAAAATTACCATTTCCCGGGCTTCTGGCTCTTTAACTTTTCCGGCTCAATTCACACTTTTGGCTGCCCAAAATCCCTGTCCTTGTGGATTTCTAGGAGATAGAAGAAGGAATTGTTCTTGCATGCCAGGACAGATTGCCAAATATAAAAGAAGAATCTCTGGACCACTTTTGGATAGAATTGATATTTATTTGGAAGTTCCGGCAGTAGAGGTGGATAAATTGGCGCAAACCACAGCTGCCGAAAATTCAAAAAATATCAGAGATAGAGTTATTAAGGCTAGAAAGATTCAAATAGGTAGATTTAAGGGAAAAATTTTATCCAATTCCGAAATGACTAATCAGGATATCAAGCAGTTTTGTGCCGTGACTGCCGATGGTTTAGAACTTTTAAAAATGGCCATCTCTTCTTTGAATTTATCTGCCAGAGGTTATCACAGAGTTTTAAAGGTATCTAGAACTATTGCTGATTTGGCTCACTCTGAAAATATTTTAACAGAACATATTGCTGAGGCTTTGCAGTATAGATCTAGAGAGGAACTCTAGCTCTCTTTTTTGAAAAAAAGAACGTTAAAGAGAGGAACTCTAATTCCAGGGTGAACTCAAATATTATATTCCACGAAAATCCCGCACCGCATGGTGCGGGACTATCGAGAATGGTGAAACGATCACCATAAAATTTTCTATTAAGCAGATTTTAGCCGCCAATCTTAAACATTTTGGTGCCGCAAACTGGGCAAGTTCCTTTTGAAGCTTTTTTACCATTTTTCATGGTGACTTCTTCAACGTTTTCAGCATCTCTCTTGGTACGGCATTTGACACAATACATTTGCATTTTATAGATTCACCTCCCTTCAGAATATATTTATTTTTAAAAGATTGTTTTGCATGAGAAAAAATAAGATGATTTGAGCTCCGAAGGCCAATGCGGCCAGCATGGTAATTTTGGTCAGGTCTTGACGAAGATAGGTGATATCGGTTCGGAAAGACTGAGAGTTTGATGTGGGATGTAAGACGTGAGACGTGAGATTTTGAGATGAGAAGTTAGATTTTTCACTTCCCATTTCTTTTTCCATCTTCTCATTTCTCACTTCCCATTTCTTTCCTGTTCCGTAAACTTGCAGTCTAAGTAGCCTTAAGCGTTTTTCCAGATCCGATTGTTTTTTGGTTTGTTGGATAGCCATACGAGCTCAACAAGCGTAAAACTCTACGCTCAATTGAGCCTAACACGCACGAGCACGCTTGTCAAGCACCAATTGAACCTAAAACTATGGGGTGGAAATTAATTGTGGTTGACAAAGTTTGTGCGTATCAATTATGATAAAAGAGTAACTTATGTATTCGGATTGGTCCGTCTTGACCTTAGGATTGGCAGCGACGGTTTTTATTTGGCTGGGAATTTTAACAATCATTATTTGGAAGCAGGGAAATTTTATAAAATCTCTTTTTCCAAAATCTGGGGAGAGGGATATCAGAAAAAAATTTGAAGAGGTTATTGAAACTGTTGATAAGTTTAATTTAAGTTTAGATAAGTTACACTCTAAACTTAATCATTTGGAGGGGGCTTCTTTGGGCCACATCCAAAGAATAGGACTTATTCGTTTCAATCCTTATGAAGATACCGGGGGAAATATTAGCTTTTCAATAGCATTATTAGATCAAAAAGGAAACGGGCTGGTTTTGACTAGTCTACATGGTAGAGCTGGCACTAGAGTTTTTGCCAAAGGGGTAGTTGAGGGGAAGGCACAAAAATATGAGCTGTCTAAAGAGGAGATAGAGGTGGTTAAGAAAGCAATGGAGTAGAGAAGTTTCAAAAATTATGACAAATACATTAAATAATATTTCACAAACATATTCAAACTTAACCAATTTACAGAGAATTTTGGTTTTAATTATTGTGGCTGTGGTAACTTACAGTTTATCCACCTCTGCCTCCTTCTCATTATTTTCCCGCTCAATCGGTGGTCCGACTTCTTTAGGAGAAGATGGTGCCCCAGCTCTACCTGGTCCCTCAACTGCTTTTGAAGAAGACCCCAATGAGCCCAGAACTGAAGAGTGTCCTTTGGATGGAGATAAACATACCAAAAAAGCTAAAGAATTTTGGGAAAAAAGACGACCGCTGGCTATAATGATTGAAAATCATCAGGAAGCCAGGCCCCAGTCAGGTTTATCCTATGCGGATATTATTTATGAGGCAGTGGCTGAGGGAGGAATTACCCGTTTTATGGCCATTTATTATTGTAATATGTCGGATGCTCAGGTGGGGCCGGTTAGATCTGCCAGGACCTATTATTTAGATTGGTTATCTGAATATGATGCCCTCTATGCTCATGTTGGTGGAGCCAATACTCCAGGACCTGCAGATGCACTCAGTCAAATTATCAAATATGGCATTAAAGATTTAAATCAATTCTCAATCGGTTATCCGGTCTTTTGGAGAGACTATCAAAGATTAGGTCATCCGGTAGCCACAGAACACACCATGTATTCCACCACCCAAAAGCTTTGGGCAATCGGTGAAAAAAGAGGTTGGACAGCCAAAGATGAGGATGGCATTGCTTGGGATAAGAATTTTATTCCCTGGAAGTTTAAAGACCCAAAGCCAAGCGGTCAAACAACCAATATCAAGGTCAGTTTTTGGAGTAATCAACCCAACTATGATGTGGCATGGGCTTATGATTCATCAACTAATTCATATAAAAGAAAAAATGATGGAGAGGATCAGAAAGATTTAAACAATAATATTCAACTGGCTCCTAAAGTGGTGATTGTACAATTTCAGAGAGAATCAAATGCCAATGATGGATATCCTGGTAATGTCCATCTACTTTATGGAACAACTGGTTCTGGCAAAGCTTTAGTCTTCCAAGATGGCCAGGTGGTTGAAGGAAGATGGATCAAATCCTCAAGAGTGGCCAGGACAAAATTTGTTGACCAAAACAGTAAAGAAATAGAACTGAACAGAGGTCAAATTTGGATCCAGACTGTCCCGGAGGGGTCCAAGGTTGAATATTAAATCTTCTGCCTGAAAGGTGGTGAACAGACAAAGGTCTGTCCAAAAAAATGTTAGAAGAACTTTTTGTATCACGTGTCCGGGTTAAAATACTGCAACTTTTTTTAACTTCGGAAGATTCACTTTTTCATGTCCGTGAGATAGTCAGGCGAGTTGATGAGGAAATTAATGCTGTCAGACGTGAGCTGGCTCGGATGGAAAAATATGACATGGTTTCCTCGGAATGGCGGGCCAACAGAAGACTTTATAGATTTAGAAAGGATTATATTTTTTACCGGGAACTTCTAGGGTTGGTGGCTAAAACCTCTGGATTGGGAGGTAATATTATCAAAAATCGCGCTAAGCTTGGTAGAATAAAATTTGCTTTTATATCAACGAGATTTCTAAAAGGAGGGCAAGCAACAGCCTCTGATGTTGATTTGCTTTTAGTTGGCAGTTTAATATTGCCAGAACTGCAATCCGTCATTGCAGATGAACAAGCCAAAAGGGAAACAGAAATAAATTATTCATATATGGATGAGGCGGAATTTAAATTTAGAGTGAAAAGGCGCGATCCGTTTATTTTAAGAGTTTTAATTCAACCGAAAGTGATGCTTTTGGGAGATGAGGATGAGCTGTTGGAGGGAGTAATTGCTTAATGCGTTCCAGGTATGTTTTATGGATTATTGTCATCCTCACTCTTTTGGCGATACTGATCGACTCTCCCAAACTCCCTGCCCTAAATTTATTGGGCAAAACATATCAGCTGGAATTTCCTCTTAAATTAGGTTTAGATCTGCAAGGTGGCACTCAACTAATCCTGTCAACTGAGATGGATCGGATTGATTCTGAAAATAGAGATACGGCCTTGGAATCAGCTAGAGAGGTGATTGAAAGAAGAGTCAATTTATTTGGAGTATCTGAGGCGCAGGTGATATCTTCCAAAATTGGGGAACAAAGAAGGATTGTGGTGGAACTGCCAGGACTTCAGGATGCATCAGCTGCTGCCGAGCTGGTGGGTAAGACCGCCCAACTTGATTTTAGGGAAATGGTGGGAACTCCTTCGGCTGAGGCCACCCAATCAGCCCAGGCTCTTTTTGATACATTTAAACCAACAGGGTTGACTGGGGCAGATTTGAATAAAGCCCAAGTCACTTTCGGTGCAGTACAAGGTGGCAGAAGTGGTCCTCAGGTGGCCATAGAATTTACTGCTGAAGGAGCTGAAAAGTTTGCAGAAATAACTAAAAGAAATGTTGGTAAACCTTTGGCCATGTTTTTGGATGACGTACCAATCAGTTGGCCACCTCCCACAGTAGAACAAGAGATCGTTGGAGGCAGTGCAGTGATTACTGGACAATTTAGTGCAGAGGAGGCCAAGAATTTGGCTGTGCAACTTAATGCGGGAGCCTTACCAGTACCTATCAAAATCTTAGAACAGCGTCATATTGGACCAACTTTAGGTCAGGAGTCTGTCAACAAATCTCTGATAGCAGGAGGTATTGGGTTGCTGGTGGTGGTAATTTTTATGGTTTCATATTATGGTTTATTGGGACTGACAGCATCTGCAGCTTTAGTTATTTATACACTTTTGGTCTTGGCCATTTTTAAAACCGGTCTTTTTATTTTGCCACCTATTACCTTAACTTTGGCAGGAATTGCCGGATTTATTTTATCAATTGGTATGGCAGTTGATGCTAATATCTTAATTTTTGAAAGAATGAAAGAAGAAATCAGATGGGGTAAAGGTAAGATGGTGGCTTTGGAGTTAGGATTTAAAAGAGCCTGGACTTCTATTTGGGCTTCAAATGTTTCATCACTTATTACAGCAATCATTTTATATACGCTTGGAACATCAATAGTACGTGGTTTTGCCGTTACTTTGGCAATTGGGGTGTTAGTATCAATGTTTACAGCTTATGTGGTGACCAGAACATTTTTGCGATTGATTATTCGTTGAAAGAGGAGTTAAAAGATGAAATTTAAATCCAGAAAGCCACATTATGAACATTTAAGAAAAAAATGGATTGCCCGCCATAGAGCAATTCAAAATCAGCTTTGGACCAAACATAAGTCATCTTTGGAGTGGTTAGGTAAAAATATTTCGCCTAAACAGCTGGCCTTGGGATCTCTGGGAGGGCTCTTACTGCTATCAGCTCCTGCTCAACCAACTTTACCACAACCAACATTGGCACAAAACAGGGATGATATTTTGGCAGGCTTTGATCAAAATATTATTTTGGCTGAGCAACTGCAAAAAATACTGCCCAAGGAAGTGAGATCATTAGGTCCAACCGAGGAAAGTGAGATTACCAATATACTCTCTCAAAATTTTGGTTTTAAGGTGACGGCCCAAATTGAAGGAATTAGGCTGAATAGAAACTATGGCTTAATCGGAGGGGAGCAACATTTATATCGTTATCCGGGCGATCATTTATATGCCCATGCTGACAATACTGCTGAATGGGCCAAGTATGGTTCTTCTGGGATTGCTCCGGGCTTAGGAGCATGGGGATATTTTGCTCCCTCAAAAGCAGACTTTAGTGAGAAAGATAAGATTAGAGAAAAATATTATCTGGCCATCCAAACTTTTTTAGCTCCAGGATTTGCTGAAAATGTAGGAAAATACAGAGATTTTTTTAAGTATAGAAAGATGTTGGTGGTTAATCCAAAAACTGGTCAGGCTGTGGTGGCAGTAATTGGTGATGCAGGGCCTGCTTGGTGGACAGGTAAACATTTGGGAGGCTCACCCGAGGTCATGGATATACTTGGACTGGCCACTGGTCCCAGAAAGGGAGAGGTATTATATTTTTTTATTGATGATCCAAATGATCCAATTCCTTTGGGTCCAGTGACCGTACAATCTAAAGCATAAGGACTATGAGGAACAAATTATGAAAAAACAATTTTACACACATTTAGTTGAGATAGAATCTATCATAGTTGAATTAGATAAAATGGATTTATCTGAGGAAGAAAAGATGCACCTTGCATCTTTGGTTGATTCCTCTCTGCATCACACAATTTTGGATGCCATACTTTCTGAACTCTCTGAGGATGATAAAAAAATATTTTTAAGACATGTTCATGAAGATGATCATCAAAAAATTTGGCAGTTTTTAAATGAAAAAACAAATAATATTGAGGAAAAAATTAAAAAAGCAGCAGATGATTTAAAAATAGAACTTCACAAAGATATTAAAAGAGCAAAACAGGAAAAAGGATAAACACATGAACTTAATGAAATACAAACTATTTTATTTTGTATTCTCAATGCTATTGATTTTACCAGGGCTATATTTTTTGTTGACTTCAGGACTGAAGCTGGGAATAGATTTTACAGGAGGGGCATTACTGGAATATAAATTTGAAAAAAGTTTAGATAAAAATGAATTAAGAGAGGTGGTTGAAAAAAATGGGGTGGAGGTGGGGCAGATAAATGATAGTGGAGATAAGACCTATATTATCCGGACCAAGCCTTTAGATCAAGAAAAAATTAAAGAAATTAAAAAAAGTTTGAATGATAATTTTGGAAAACTAGAGGAAAGGAGAGAAGAGTTTGTCGGCCCCGTGATTGGAAGCGAAGTTTCTCAAAAGGCCATTTATGCCTTGGCTTTGGCGTCTTTAATGATAGTTTTGTATATAACTTTTTCTTTTAGAAAAGTACCCAAACCTGCCTCATCTTTCAGGTTTGGTATTGCTGCTATTGTAGCATTATTACATGATGTATTATTGGTAATTGGGGTTTTTGCCATACTGGGAAAATTTTTAGGTGTAGAAGTAGATACTCTTTTTGTGACAGCTCTTTTAACAATTATTGGATTCTCGGTTCATGATACTATTGTGGTCTTTGATAGAATCAGAGAAAATTTTTTAAAAAATTTGGGAGGAAAATTTGAAACTGTGGCCAATATTTCAGTTACCCAAACTTTAGCCAGATCTTTAAATACTTCTTTAACAGTAGTATTTGTGTTGGTGGCTTTACTTTTATTTGGAGGGGAAACTATTAAGTGGTTTGTGGTAGCACTTTTGGTAGGAATAATTTCTGGAACTTATTCTTCAATCTTTAATGCTACAGCTCTCCTGGTATGGTGGGAAGAAAAATTAGGACATTAAATTTGCTTAATTCTCTCCAATAAATATTTCTGATTATTCTTACTAGAATCTTCTAAGACTTCTTCAAAAAGTTTTTGGAGGATTTCACCGATCTTTGGTCCTGATTTGATTTTGAGTTCTTTCATGACATCGTTGCCATTAACTTTTAAATCAGTGATAGAAAAGGGTTTTTTTAGAACTTCCTTAATTCTTTGCTGAAACTTTTCCATTCTCCAGGAAGTTTCTGTTTGAGTACCACCACCTAATCTATCACCAATTCTTACTGCCGTCATATCCTCAATGTTCTCTAATCCGACATTTTTTATAAACCTTCTGATAGCTGAATCTGTTTGGTCTTCTGAAACTGTAAACATATGCCACCTGACTAATTTATATAATTTATCAGTTTGTTTTTTGGATAAATTAAACCTTTTAGCAATATCTAAAACAATTTTTCCCCCAGCTACATCGTGATTATAAAAAGTGACATTTTTATCTGCTTGGGTAGCTACTGTATCTGGCTTGCCCACATCGTGAAGTAGGGCAGCAAACCTGACTAAGGGATCCTCAGATGGCGTATGTTTTAGGGTGAGTAGAGAGTGCTCTCCAATATCATAAATTCGATCATGTTTAGGGCCTTCTTGTTGTAATCCAAAGCATCTTTCTAACTGAGGTAAAATAATTTGTAGTATCCCCGACTCCCTAAGTTTTATTATACCCATGTATGGATTCATAGATTCAAGTATTTTAAAAAGTTCATCTCTGATTCTTTCATTGGCAATTTTTTTAATTAATGAAGCATTTTTTTTAATAGCCTGAAATGTTACCGCATCTGTTTTAAATTCCAATTCTGTGGCAAATCTGATAGCCCTAATCAGACGTAGGGCATCTTCTTGAAATCTTTTGGTAGGATCACCCACAGCTTTGATCAGTTTATGATCTAAATCGTCTTGACCTTGGAATGGATCAACAATCTGACCATCTTCAGACAAGGCCAGGGCATTGATGGTAAAATCACGACGAGCCAAATCATCTTCAATTTGATTGGTCCAAGAAACTTTGGTGGGGTGGCGAAAGTCTTTGTAGACCCCTTCCTTTCTCATGGTGGTAATTTCAAAAATGCCATCACCTACTGCTAAACCAACAGTGCCAAATTTATTGTCATAAAATCCCTCAGGAATAATTTTTAAAATCTCCTCAGGTTTAGCATCAGTGGTAAAATCCCAATCCTTGACCTCTTTACCCATTAACAGATCACGCACTGCCCCTCCCACAATATAAATTTGATGTTGGGCTTTTTGAAATTTATCTAAAATAATTTTTACCTCATTGGGTAATTGATACTTCATGGTGACATTGTACACTTAAAGATGTGGTGGTACAATTGCGCCCATGCAATGGAAAATTCTGCCTAAAAGATCTGATGATTTAGTAGAACAACTTTTATTTAATCGTGGTATTAAGGATAAAGAACAATTTTTTCACCCCAAACTTTTAGATTTTAAAAGAGATTTAGAAATCACCGGAATAGAAAAAGCTCAAAAGAGAATTCATCAAGCTATTAGAGATAATGAACTAATTATAATTTATGGGGATTATGATGTGGATGGAATTTGTGGGTCTGCCATTTTATATAAAGCTCTTACATCATTAGGTGCTAAAGTTTTACCCTATATTCCACACCGACAAAAAGAAGGCTATGGCTTATCAAAAATTGGTTTAGATGCTGTTAAAAATTCTGGAGCATATTTGGTTATCACTGTTGATAATGGCATTGTGGCCTTAGAGCAAGCAAAATATGCTAAAGAGATTGATTTGGATTTAATTATTACTGATCATCATCTGCCTTTGGATAAAAAACCAGATGCTTTGGTAATTGTTCATTCCACCAAAATGTGTGGAGCAGCGGTAGCTTGGTGTCTGATCAGAGAGATGGTGAAAAGGGAAATCAAAGAGGAGTTATTGCAGTTTGTGGCACTGGCTACTGTTTGTGATTTAATTCCACTGATTGGTTTGGGTAGAGCATTTGTTTCAGAAGGTTTAAGAGTTTTAAACAGAACGTCTAATATTGGATTGCTTTGTTTAATTAATGAAGCAGGTTTAATGCTTGGTCATATTGACACTTACGATATTGGTTATATTATTGGACCAAGATTAAATGCTATTGGTAGATTAGAACATGCTATTGATGCTTTAAGGTTACTTTGTACAAAGGATGTTGTCAAAGCCAAAAAATTGGCAAGGTTTTTATCAGAAACAAATACCACTCGTCAGCAAATGACAACTGATGCCATAGAACAAGCAAGGGTAATGGTAGATTCTAAAAAAAAGATTCATATTTTAACTTCGCATGATTGGTCACCAGGAATAATTGGTCTGGTGGCTGGCAGAGTTTGTGAGGAATACTCAAGACCTGTAATTGCTATCTCAGTGGGTGAGGAAATTTCTAAAGGATCTGCCAGATCTGTTGATGGGATAAATATAGTTGAAGTGATTAGAAAATGTTCTGATTTTTTAGTAGATGTAGGAGGTCATCCAGGGGCAGCAGGATTCTCTATCAAGACTAAAAATATAGATAAGTTTAAAAAAAGATTAGAGGAATTAGTGATAACTTTGCCAGACGAGGTGGAATCTGTTTTAGAAATTGAGGCAGCAGTGGATGGAAACAGATTAATTAAAGATTTATTAGAGGATTTAGAAAAATTTGAACCATTTGGGTTTGGAAATCCTAGGCCAGTTCTGGCCACATATAATATGGAAGTTACAGATATTAGAACTGTAGGAGAGGGTAAGCATTTAAAATTTAAGGCAAATAACATTGATGCCATTGCCTTTGGTATGGGAGATGTAAAAGATTTACTCCAAAATGGTCAACTAATTAGTCTAGCTTTTACTCCAGAATTAGATATTTACAATGGCTTTGAAAAATTACAATTAAAGGTAAAAGATATTAAGTTAATTTAACTAGATCAAAGGCACCTCACCTTAGGTTCTTCCTTTTGGACATCCTCCGTTATTGATTGCCATTATGTATTATATCTTTTGTTCCATAAATAGATTGATTAGGTTCCACCTGGATACTCATACCACCATATTCGATTGTTCTACCAATTGGATGATTAGCTTCTTGACCCAGATCCATGTCCCATCTGGAACGATTCACAACTTTTTCCATAGTTGCCTGATCACCATTTCGTGCAGCTCTTGCAACAATATCAGCAATTTTTTCGACCACTTACTTCACCTCCTCTCATAAATTTTCCATTAAAAAACCTCCCTTGTGGGAGGCTTATTCCTTTCTTTTCTAGGTTAAATTTTACCTAAAAAGACCTCCCTAAAAACGCTCCTAAAAGGAGCACCAAAAGGAGGCCTAACAAGCTTTCAATTTTTCTTAAATCTAATGCTTCCAGTTTTGACATATATTATGGGGCAGCTCCTATTAGTATAAAACTAATTATTTAACTTTGTCAACTGGAGCTTTGGGCACTTGAATAGTGAATTCATTACATACCACACAAGGACCCAGAGTTGGACCTTTTATTCCTCGATCTTGCTTTAACCATTGTAGATTAGCAGGAAGTAGTGAAGTCAAATCATAAGCTTGATAAGTAAAGTTTTGGATGGTGCATGTGGGATTATTACAACATACATCTACCAATTCACTAAGAGGTTTTTTCAGTTCTTCTCGAAGAGAACGATTCCACCAAATCTCATGTCCCTTCCTTCTTAAATAATCAGGAATCTCAAGGGGTGATCTGATAGGTAATTCCATTCCATGGAAAGACCAAATACTTTTTGTTTCAGTTTTAATTTCTATTGCCATATTTCCTCCTTTCTAACCCACTAAAAAACCTCCGCTTCATAAAAATCTACGGAGGTTAGCTTATTTAGTTAGTTTTTATCAACAAAAACCAACCTCCGCTTTAAGCGAAGGTAAAGAAGAACTTAAATGTTCTACTTGGTTTTTGCATACTTTGAAAATATATCAATTATTCTCATTCTTGTCAACTGATGAACTTCCCTGCTATTATTCATGAAGATGAAAAACCGTACCCTTATCCTAGATTGCACTAAAAAAATTGGGGAGAATGTCACCATTTATGGGTATATTCAAACCAGGAGAGACCATGGAAAAATTTTATTTTTGGATGTTTTAGATAGATCAGGCTTAATTCAGGTGGTAGTTTCCAAAGGTGCACACCTCCGAGGTGTGGGCCAGACGGAATCTAAGTCTCACCTCGGAGGTGAAATAAGCCCCCAAGATGTAGTCACAATTTCAGGTAAAGTTAATAAGAGGCCCCCAAATTTAGTTAACAAAAATATTCCCACAGGTGAAATAGAAATTGCTGCAGAAAAGATTGAGGTTTTATCAAAAGCAGAAGAGTTGCCTTTTGATATGGGAGGTAAAGATTTAGATTTACAACTCCCAACGCTTCTAGATTATCGTTCACTTACTCTTCGTCATCCTAAAGTTAAACAAATTTTTAAAGTTCAAGCAACAATTTTAGAAGGCTTTCGTAAAATTTCTAAAGAATTAGGTTGTGTTGAGGTGGTTGTTCCAGAGATTGCTGTATCTTCAACCGAAGGAGGTGCAGAAGTTTTCAAAGTTGATTATTTTGATCATAAGGCATTCCTTACCCAATCACCACAACTTTATAAACAAATGTTAGTCCCTGTTTTTGAGCGGGTCTTTACAATAGCCCACGCATATCGCGCAGAGCCTTCTGTTACCACAAGACACCTGGCAGTTGCAACGCAACTGGATTGTGAGTTTGGATTTGTAGATTTTGAGGAGCTTTTAGATCTTTTGGAAAAAGCTGGTACAGAAACCTTAAAATTTGCCGAAGCAGAAAGTAAAGATGTATTTAAAGAATGGAATTTGGAAACTATTGCTTTTGGCTCGTCTCGCGGAGCGGGCGAAGCGGGAAAGATTCCTAGACTGACCTTAAGAGAAGCCCAGGAGCTAATTTTAAAAGAATTTAAAAGAGATAATACTAAGGAGAAAGATTTAACTCCCCAAGATGAGATAGATTTGTGTACATGGGCAAAAAATGTGCACAAGAGTGATTTTGTAACTATTACTCATTTTCCCACTCAAGCCAAACCATTTTATACAATGCCTGATCCAAAAAATTCTGAGTACTCATTAAGCTATGATCTTTTATTTAGAGGGGTAGAGGTAATGAGTGGTTCTCAAAGGATTAATGATTATTTTCAACTTGTGGACTCAATAAAATCTAGGGGAATGGATCCTAAAAATTTTGAAATGTATCTTCAGGCATTTAAATATGGAATGCCTCCTGAAGGCGGATTTTCTTTTGGGTTAGAGAGAATGACAATGCATGTTTTTAAACTTGCCAACATTAGGGAAGCAGCACTTTTTCCCAGAGATATGGAAAGAGTGGATATCAGATTAAATAAATAATTTTCACAAATACTTTTAATGGAAATTTCAAAATATCATATTTATTCTGGAATACTTATCCTGATTGCCATTGTAATTTCCAGCTTGACCAGCCAATTGATTAATTCTGCTGATCCCTTCCTCGCCAGTCTACAGATTCCTCAAAATAGCTCCAATGTAGCAGGAATTCAAAAATATAACCGTCCTCCTGCTTCTCAGAATTTAGCTGTTCCAGAACTTTCAGCTCGGGCTATTTTAATCAAAGATCTTTCCACAGATACCATACTTTATGAAAAATATGCCAGTATTGCTTTACCAATTGCCTCCACCACCAAAATTATGACTGCCCTGGTGTCTTCTGAATATTTTAAACCTAATTCTCCTTTAACAGTCAAAGAGGGATCTAATATATCGGGAGCCAGAGTAGGATTATCTTTTGGAGAAAATTTATCTTTTAGATCTTTACTTTATGGCATGCTGCTCTCTTCTGGAAATGATGCTGCTTATGCTATTGCCGAAAACTATCCTGGTGGAGTTTTGGGATTTGTTTCTGCCATGAACAAAAAAGCAGATGATTTGAAACTAATTAATACTCATTTTGATAATCCGGCAGGTTTTGATTCTCCTAATCATTTTTCTTCAGCTGCGGATTTGGCAAAGATTACCGAGCGAGCCCTCAAAGATTATCAACTGGCTAGGATTTTTGCCACCAAAGAAACCAGTATCGTCTCTTTAGATAAGAAATATAATCATGAAGTATTAAATCTAAACAAACTTTTATCTTCTGTTAAGGGAGTGTTGGGAGTAAAAACAGGTTATACAGAGGGAGCCAAGGAAAATTTGGTGACTTTAATTGAAAGAGATGGACATAAGGTATTGATTGTGCTTTTGGGATCTGATGATCGTTTTGGTGAAACAACTAAGCTGATTGATTGGACGTATGTTAATTTTATCTGGCAACAGTGAGGACTCGTAAAAAAATTCTATTCACCTACAGCCGAAACGTAGGCTACAAAGTTGGGTCCTTCAAAAATATAGATTGGTTGTAAATAAAGATTATAATTTTCTGGGAGGTAGTAACCTAAGTAAATAGAAGTAATTGAGACCTGAGATTTATTTGGTTCTAGAATAATTACTCCTTTGCCACTCTTTAGATCTTCAAAAGCGATCTCAGCACTCTTGGTTGGGTAGGTGGCGAAAGTAGTCTCATCGACTTGCCAATTGGTGAGATTAAGTGAGAGATAGTTTTCCAACTGATTGGCGCTTTTAAAAACAGTGGCATTAATTAGGGATTTATTAAAATCGGCAGTAAAAATTGGCTTTTTATCCAAAGCTTTTGGCCATAAAGAAATAAGTGCCGCCTGTGCTTCAACTCTGGCATTTGTAGAAATCAGTCGACTATTTTCTTTTTTTAAAGAAATAACTTTACTTGGGCCCCCGTTGAGATTTTCTCTGAAGACCTTCAGATCATTTAAAACATTTCTAAAATCTGAGATTAAGCTTTCATCATCAGCCAAACTTTCAGCAGAAGAGGTAGCCTCATTTGAGTACTTAAAATTACCACTATCCAAATCAATGTTTAAAATTTTACTGCCATCAACAAATCTGTAATTTATTTCAGTTAAGATTTGAGGGGGAGTAAGAATATTAAATCTGGCAGCCAACTCCTGTGTTTTTTCAAAGGATAACAAAGAGGCATAAGGCTTAGGTAAAAAGTAAACTTTGATGATTTTTTCAAAACCTTCATCTATTCCCACCTTGGGAACAGAACCAGTAGCAGTATCCAAACTATAGGAAAAATTGGAAGATGAGACTTGTGTTTTAGGGAAATCGATGGCAGGTAAGGAGCCAAATTGCCTATTAGGTTTTTCCTCAACCGGTGGACGGTTGGCCAGCTCATAGGCCTGCCAGATTTTATACCCAATAAAGCTGATAGTCCCTAGGATAAGAGTGATAATACTTATTGCAATCAGCCGTTTTGTGAGAATAGCAGTTTGAGTTAGCGTCACACATTCATTATACTATTGTCACATATGGAAGTAAGAGTTAGACTGGCTCCCTCACCAACTGGCACACCTCACATTGGCACTGCTTGGCAGGCTCTTTTTGATTTTGTTTTTGCCAAAAAAATGAATGGTAAATTTATATTAAGGCTAGAGGATACGGATAGAGAAAGATATGTGCCAGACAGTGTCACCCAAATTTATGAGATGCTAAATTGGCTAGGATTTGACTGGGATGAGGGACCTGATATTGGTGGGCCGTTTGAGCCTTATGTTCAATCCAAAAGATTAGATATTTATAAAAAATATGCCACTGAACTTTTGGATAAAGAAATTGCCTACAAAGAGGAAGGAGCAATTAAGTTTAAGACCACTAAGGATGGAGAAACCAAATGGCATGATTTGGTGGGGGATAAAGATATAAGTTTTCCCAACAATACTCAAGAGGATTTTGTCCTCATTAAATCTGACGGATATCCGACTTATAATTTTGCTAATGTGATAGATGATCATTTAATGCAAATAAGTCATGTTTTAAGAGGTAATGAGTTTATCTCATCAACTCCCAAACATTTAATGGTCTATCAAGCTTTCGGCTGGCAGCCTCCTAAATTTGCCCACTTTCCAGTTTTGGTAGGGTCAGATAGAGCTAAGCTTTCCAAAAGGCATGGGGCTAAGGGAGCTTGGGAGTTTAGAGATGAGGGGTTTTTAAAAGAGGCGGTGGTAAATTTTTTGGCACTATTAGGTTGGTCTCACCCTGAAGGGAAAGAGATATTTAGTGTGTCAGAAATGATAAATTTGTTTGAATTTAAGGATATTAATGCTTCATCTGCCTATTTTGATATCCAAAAACTGGAGTGGCTTAATGGAGAATATATTAGGAAGATGTCAGATGAAGATTTGGCTGAAAGATTAAAGGAGTTTTTGGTAGATCATCCTGCTAAGAATAAATTAGAGATGGCAGTGCCGCTTATTAAGGATAGAATTAAGAAGCTATCTGATTTTGTACCCCTGACAGACTTTTTATGGGAAAAAGTGGAATATGAAAAGGAAGTATTTGATAAATTAAATATAAAAAATGAAAAGCAGGTGCTAAATAGTATTTTGGATGAGCTCAAGAATTTGGAAAGACCATGGAAGAGTGAAGTTTTTGAACAAACATTTAGAGATCTGGCACAAGATTTGAAATTATCTGCCACACAAATGTTTCAATTAATTAGGGTAGCCATTTCAGGACAGTTGGTGACTCCATCGCTTTTTGAAAGTATTAAAATTTTAGGAGAGGAAGAAACTCTAAATAGAATAAAAGCGGCGATTTCATTATTAGAATAATATAAACTATTGTTTTAGCAAGAAGTTTGTGATAGAATGCGGCTCATGGAAGATTCAAGTTGGCTCAGAGTTGTAACTATCGGTTTAGTTTTAGCTGCTTTTGCCATTGGATATCTATTAATCAGTGGCAGGTTTTCCCCATTCAGAACCACTGCCCCAGACGAGACAGCCATAGTGGAACAAACTCCTCAGCCTACGTCAACCCCACAAGTTTTAGGACAAAATACTCCTTCTCCTCAGCCTACTGCCCCCTCAGCTTATTCTAGGATAGCTGAACGGACCAAAGGAGGCACGCAAATTTTACCCAACACTGGTTTCCCAGCATTTTTGGTGGGGATATTGTCAGCCTCAGCCATGATAGTAGGATTTGGCCTTCGCAAGTTTCCTAAGTAGTTTTAAGTTAACCAATCAAAGATAAATTTGATGCCTGCCAGAAGTATTGCCATTAACACTATTTTTCTAAAAATTTTATAGGAAAACCTCTTAACAATTTGCCTACCTATAAAAGCCCCAGTGAGGGCCAGAATAAATAAGATAGGAAGATACCAATAATATTTAGTCTCCAAAAAACCTTGACTAAGATAAATAGGTATTCTGGTTAGATCAACAGCTAGGGCCACAGCTGCTGCAGTGGCAATATATTTTTCTTTGGGTAAGGCAAATCCTGTTAAAAATGCTCCTCTCAAAGCTCCACCAGTGCCAATAAGTCCTGCCAGAAAGCCTGACAATCCTCCACCAATGATGGCAGATTTAGTGGAAGCTGGAATATGAAAATCTTCTCTCCATAGGGCATATGAAGCGTATACGATAAGAAATAAACCTAGGAGACCTTTTAAGAGATCTTGGGATACGAAAGATACTAGTAGTGCTCCCGCCACAGTTAACCCAACTGATGGCAGCCCAAATTTTATGAGTAGTTCTCTATCTAAGCCTTTTTTAAAAAAACCGATTCTGCCAATATTACCTGAGATATGAAAGAAAGCCACAATCACTAAAGCTGTTTTAAAATCCAAAAAAATTAAGGCTAAAGGCAGAAAGATGGTGGATGAGCCGAAACCAGCAATAGTTCCCACAATTTCTGCAAACAATGCAGAGATAAAAAGCCAAACTTCCATTATTTACAGTGTAGCATGCATTTGGAAGTATTGAAGAAATGTAGCTGCGGGACTAGGATTTGAACCTAGATTAAGGGATCCAGAGTCCCCTGTGCTACCATTACACCATCCCGCAATGTGTCAATTTTAGCACAAAAAAACTCGCGCGAGGCGAGTTTTCTTGAAAACCTACTTTTCAGTAAGCAATAAATTTTATATCAGAGATTGAATACTGTCGTCAACTAGTACAAACTATAATAAATTATGTCATGATACAATATTAGTGGGAGGTGAAATTATGGCTACTGTTAAAATTTATACCACTACCACTTGTCCATTCTGTAAAATGGAAAAGGAGTATTTAGACTCCAAAGCAATCAAGTATGAGAATATTTTTGTGGACCAAAATCCAGATGAGGCAAAAAGATTAATTGAGGAATCAAATCAGATGGGAGTACCGTTTACAGAGATTACCAAGGATGATGGTAGTATGGTAAAAATCTTAGGTTTTGACAAAGCAAAATTAAATGAGGCTTTGGGAATTCAATGAAAGTTTATTTAGCAACAGATCATGCTGGATTTGAGTTAAAAGAAAAAGTTAAAGAATTTCTCAAAAATGAAGGGTATGAGATTGAGGATATGGGAGCGCATCAATTTGATCCACAAGATGATTACCCAGATTTTATTGCCAAAGCTGCTGAGGCAGTTTCCAAAGATCCAGAGAATAACAAAGCTATTATTTTTGGAGGCTCGGGTCAAGGCGAGGCCATGGTGGCCAATAAATTTCCAGGAGTTAGAGCAGTGGTTTTTTATGGAAACATGGATATCATTCCTTTATCTAGAGAACATAATGATGCCAATGTTTTATCTTTAGGTGGTAGATTTTTGACAGAAGATGAGGCCTTTGAGGCAGTTCAAACATGGTTAGAAACCCCATTTACTAACGAACCAAGACATTCTCGCAGAATTGAGAAGATTAAAAAAATAGAAACAACTCTTTAAATGGTCCAAATTTTACCCACAGTTTTTGCTACAACTGAAGAGGATTATAAAAAGCAAATTGACCAAATAGAAACCAGTGGAGCTTTTAAAAATGGTTGGGTACAAATTGACCTCATGGATAATAAATTTGTTCCAAATTTGAGTATAAACCTTGATGTAGTGGCAAAATATCCGATTGATTCCCGCAAAGAGGCTCAGCTAATGGTAGCCGAACCTCAGGATTGGATTGATCAGCTGACCAAACTGGGATTCAGTAGGGTTATTTTTCCAATTGAGGTGGGAAGGACTGATCAATATATAGAACAAATAAAAAAAAATAATATGGAGGTTGGTTTATCGGTTAATCCTGAAACTGAAGTTGATCAAGTTTTACAATTTCTTGATAGAATAAATTTAATACTGCTGATGGGTGTGCATCCTGGGTTTCAAAAACAGAAATTTATACCTGAAACTTTAGATAAGGCTAGAAAACTGGCAAAATTAAAATCAAAACATAATTTTTTAATTGGAGAAGATGGGGGGATTAATCCGGAAACAGTTAAAAGTTTAGTGGAAGCTGGAGTTGATAATTTAGCAGTGGGATCTTTTTTATTTAATGGAGATATTAATGAAAATTTAGAGAGGCTTTGGGAAGCCATAAAAAATGGGTAACACAAGTATTAAAAAAGCAGAATCGATCAATCAGGTGGCTATTTTTGGATCTTCTCATATTACAGAGAATCATCCTCTTTATACTCAAGCTTTTGAGGTGGCCAAGCAGTTGGCTCAAGTAGGTTATGTCATAGTTGATGGAGGAGGTCCGGGGGTGATGAGAGCAGCCACCGAAGGGGCTAAATCTGTGGGAGGTAAGGTAGTGGGGGTGACATTTAGCGCCGAAGAAACTATGCATTTTGAAGGACGGGATCCTTTAAATAAATTTGATGTAGAAGTAAAAACGGAAAATTATGTGGAGAGAACTTTGACGCTGATGAAACAGGGACAAGTTTATGTGGTCTTTAATGGTGGGACAGGCACTATCTCAGAGTTTGGCATGGCCTGGGGACTGGCCAAACTTTATTTTGGGCATCATAAACCCTTAATACTTTATGGGGAGTTCTGGGAAAACATCATGCAGTGTTTTAAAGATAATATGATCATGCGGCCAGAGGAGCTGGAAGTTTATAAAATAGTCAATTCCCCTCAAAGAGTTTTGGAGGCAATTTGTGAATTCGAGGAAGAATTAAAAAGAGGAGAACACAAACATATTAAAATCTCTGCTGAAGGCTTTGGTCTTTGATTTTTTTAGATAAAACGTTTACGCTTAATTTATGTCCCTGACTGACCAGGATCTTAAAAAGTTGGAAGAAAAAGCAGTTTTAATTAGAGAAGATATCATTAAGATGCTTCTTGAGGCAGGATCGGGGCATTCTGCAGGTCCTTTGGGCATGGCTGATGTTTTTACTGCTTTATATTTTCATATCCTCAAACATGATCCTAAAAAGCCGGATTGGGATGAAAGAGATATGTTGGTTTTATCCAATGGCCATATTTGTCCTGTCTGGTATGCCACTTTAGCTCATGCTGGTTATTTTCCTATCTCTGAGCTGAAAACTTTAAGAAAATTAGGAACAAGGTTACAAGGGCATCCTCATAGAGGTGCTTTACCTGGAGTAGAAACTACCTCAGGTCCTTTGGGCTCTGGTTTATCTCAGGCTTGTGGGATGGCTATGGGTTTAAGGATGGATGGATCTAAAAGATGGGTTTATTGTTTAATGTCGGATGGTGAGCAGGATGCGGGTAATACCTGGGAGGCAGTGTTATTTGCAGGTAAATATAAATTAAATAACATCACTGCCATAATAGATAGAAATAATATTCAAATTGATGGGGTGACAGAAGATATTATGCCCCTTGAACCTTTAAAGGAAAAGTATGAAGCTTTTAACTGGCATGTATTAGAGGTTGATGGTCACAACTTTCAAGAGATTATAGATGCTTGTGAGGAGGCCAAAGCTATTTACAATAAACCCGTCTTAATTATTGCCCATACTATTCCCGGAAAAGGGGTAGATTTTATGGAAAAGGATTTTAGATGGCATGGAATCCCTCCTGATGCGGGAGATGTTAAAGGGGCTCCACCAAAAGGAGAACAAGCCAAAAAAGCTTTAGCAGAACTTCGAACTTTACAAGGAAAGATTAAATCAGAACATGAATGATCCACATCTAAACCCAAAGCTTTTTGATCCGGATATTGAACAAGTGCCATCTAGAAATGGATATGGTGAGGGTCTGGTTTTAGCTGGGGAAGAGAATAAAAATGTAGTAGCTCTTTGTGCAGATTTGACAGAGTCTACCAGAACCCAAGGCTTTAAAGATAAATTTCCAGATAGATTTGTAGAAATGGGAGTAGCTGAACAAAATCTGGCCACTGTAGCCTCAGGCATGGCTGCTGTTGGCAAAATCCCCTTTATCACCTCATATGCCATGTTTTCTCCAGGCAGAAATTGGGAACAAATTAGAACCACTATTTGTTATAACGATCGGCCAGTTAAAATTATAGGGAGCCACGCCGGGATTTCTGTTGGGCCTGATGGAGCCACTCATCAGGCCTTAGAAGATATGGCGATAACAAGAGCTTTACCTAACATGGTGGTTATCTGTCCAACAGATGCTATTGAGGCGAGGAAAGCTACAGTAGCGATTGCTCATTACCCTAAACCTTGCTATATCAGATTATCCCGAGAAAAAGTACCTGTTGTGACCACTGAGCAAACTCCTTTTGAAATAGGAAGAGCTGAAGTTTATATGGATGGTAAGGATGTGGCAGTGATTGCTTGTGGCCAAATGGTCTATAGAGCTCTACAAGCTGCTAAAGATTTAAAAGAGCACAAAATATCTGTTCGAGTAATAAATTG
>JACOXG010000032.1 GCA_016176405.1 Candidatus Daviesbacteria bacterium
ACCACCATTAGCTTGTGTATCTGTGCTTGCCCTGTCTGTTGTTACAGCAGAGACATGAACCTTGTTTGTTGTTCCAGATTCATCTGTGGTTACGTTGAAAGCATCGCCAGAACCAAGATTGCCATCCCTGTCTTCTGTATCAAAGAACACTAAATATCTGTCAAAGTGGTGATCCGTATTATTGACTGCTGATCCAGAACCGAAATCTATTGCGCTCGTGCCGTTTAGGTTTGTAGTGGACCAGTTAGCCTCATAAGGCAAGTGTATCTTCATTCCTTCATCAGTATACAAGGCAGTTGTTCCTGAACCAGCATTCAACGAAAAGTTGATGATGTTTTGAACAGCTCCACCATTTGTTACGTTCTTGATGGTTACTTCTACATTACCAAAAGAAACAACATCATCAACAGCTCCCAATTTTTGGTCGCCTGTTATTCTATTTTCAAATCTTGCTTTAACGACATTGTTATCTGTTGTTGTGTCAACTTTCAGGTAATAAGATTCTCCATCTCTTGTGTTGTTCCATGACAAAACCATATACTTGTCACCAAGAGTTTCGTTGAACACTCTGTTAATCGGAGTGGCAGCGGTAAAGTCGCTTGTGCTGTTTCCTGTATACAACCTGTTGGAAGAATCTTTTCCAATAGTTGTGAATTCTGCCGTTGAGTTAGCTCCAAGGATAGGAATTGTGACAGTTCCATCTTTGATGGTTGCCTTTATCTGTATCTCTGTGGAACCACCTTCAACCTCTGTATCTTCTCCTGTTCCCAGGAGAGTATATGCAGTCATGGAAAGCTTCAATGCTGCAAATGCAGGCATTGTCAATGAAGCTGCAGGACTTATGTATTCCTCATCATCTGTTGTCCACATAAGTGTAATCTTGTCAAGTTTCTCCGAAGAGTCTTGTTGCAAGAAACCAGTAATTTCCTCAATGCTTTCATCATTGAGTTCTACATTTGCTCCATGGTCAATCTCAAGCTTTCCTGTACCGATGCTGATTTCAACTTTGCTGATACCAGCTTCCTTGGAATCATACAAGATATCTTTAATACCAACATATGTCCCATCGGCCAACTTGTAGGTTGCTCCTTCTGCCAAGCTGTTGGTTATTGCTCCGTCAACATCAAGCCTTACTTCTGTGGAAGATATAAAGTTAATGCCAACGCTTCTTCCAGTAACCGAGGTAGTTTGACCCTCTGTCACAACTGCTGAATTTGCACTGTCCAAGAAAGTTGTCTTGTTTGTTGTACCATTAATTACATCCAAAACATAGTAATCCCTTCCCATTAACCTCATTGTTGTTGTTTCCAAAGTTGCAGCACCATATAATGGGTGTGTGTTGAAGTCCAATGTATAGTTTAATACATGGGCAGCGCTAGCCAACCTGATACCTATTGCAGGAGTTCTATCACTTGCTCCTATAAGGTCATCATAGTCAGTGTCCTGAAAGTGTGTAACATCAAGATTGCTTCCAAGAGTAACCTTTTGCGTGAAGTCGTATTCTGTATTGTCATCATCTGTATATCCCAATCTTGCACTGTCTCCTCCAGTAACTGTTGTTCCAGTTCCCGTCACAAAGCTGCTAAGGCTTTCTGCTATACTGGATGCAGCTGTTTGGTCTGAAAATGCTGCTCCAGAACCATAGACTATAGCTACGTTAGGAGAGCCTCCAACAACGAAAGGTGCTGGATAATTTGCAGCAGCTGCCATTCCTGCAGTCATACCAAGCATTAAAGCGCTCGATGCGATTGCAGAGATTTTCCTAAAATTTAATTTCATATTTCTCTCTTTTCAACCTCCTTTCAACTCTGTGAAGAGTTGTCAAGGACAACTTTCATCAACAAGATAGCAATAGGGTTAGCTATCGTGTCGTGAATATGATGTTTTCTGTTGTTTTGAATCCCTAAACCAGGCCACGCTTCCGACGCGATTTTCGCGGAGGCTTTGACAGTTTTGAATCTTTATGAATCCCTATTAGAACACCCGTAGGTGTCTCTACTGAAGATACCCATAGGCATCCTCAATGTACAGCTAAAACTCAAATTTTCTTTAAAAAGCTTGCTGTCTGTTCTGTCCCCCTTTGCCTCCTAACCACTCTTTTTATTGGTTTTATTTATAAAACTTATGGTGTTACTTTCTTATAAGTACATATTGTGCGGTTATTAGAGAAGGCTCGGAAAACCAGCGAAAAGAAAGATTTATTAATATATATGGTTTTATTGGTAATATATAGCAGAAAATACCATATATCCTTAAAAATCTTAAAATGGCTGTTTCAAAGACCAGAGAGATTTCAATAACCCAGTCAGGAGGGGCTTTTTCCATATTGAGAAAAGGCCTCTTTCTTTCCAAGGAAGATTACGATTTTGAAGGCCTTTCGGCTTTGCGGAGACTTTTGAGCAATGAAAAAGCCAGGCTTCTTCATGTTCTTAAAACCCAAAAGCCAGGCTCTATATATGCCCTTGCAAAAAAGCTGGGAAGAAACTTTAAAACAGTCAATGATGACATAAAGCTCCTGGAAAGATTCGGCTTCATAACTTTGGTTGCGGAAAAAACAAA
>JACOXG010000023.1:0-4086 GCA_016176405.1 Candidatus Daviesbacteria bacterium
AGGAGTTTTTACTTTAAAAAGGATCTCATCAGCCACCTCAAAATTGTAGCATATTGTTTTTAGAAGTATACTTAGCATTATGAATGAATTTACTAAGGCTAGAGTAAAACTTACTGGTTGGTATATTTTAATTAGCTTACTGATGCTGGCAGTATTTACCTTTGCCGCCATTACTGCAGAAAGAAGAGCTTTTAATAGTATTGAGAGAGCTTTGGGAAATCCAGTTCAAAGACCAAGGCTCACTACCCTTTTGGAAAATAGCTTAGCCAGATTTCATGGAGATTTTCAGCAAAGATTATTTATTTTTGATATTGTTTTACTTTTTGGAGCAGCTTATGCAAGCTGGCTCCTGTCAGGCAGGACCCTAAAACCAATCCAAGATATGGTTGAGGCCCAAACTGAATTTGCAGCAGATGCTTCCCATGAGCTAAGAACACCTCTTACTACCATTGGTATGGAAATAGAGGCCTTAGAAAGAACTCAAAAAGTTCCTAAGGGAACTAAAAATACCTTGGATAGTATTAAACAAGAAGTTTTAAGAATGAGAGGTTTGGTGGATGGGCTATTAACTTTAGTTAGATCTGAAGATCAAAAAGCTCAATTTAGGATGGTTAATTTAAATAAATTAATCACAGAATGTGTGGAGAAGATGAAACATCTAGCCAAACAAAAGGGTGTCATCCTGAGGAGTGAAGCGACGAAGGCTCTTGTTATCCAAGGTAATGAAGATCAACTTAAACAAGTAATCATTATTTTATTAGATAATGCCATCAAATATACACCAAAGGGTGGCAAAGTTGAGATTACCCTACTACCCACTACTAACTACTCACTACTAACTATCTCTGATACAGGAGCTGGTATTGCGGAAGCTGATTTACTACACGTTTTTGATAGGTTCTATCGGGCCTCAGGCCAAAAACAAAAAGGAGCTGGTTTAGGTTTGGCCATTGCCAAAAAAATCATAGAATCTCATAAAGGTGAAATAGCAGTCAAAAGCAAACTAGGTTCAGGTTCAACCTTTATCATTCATTTACCACTAACTTAAACAATTCTGTTAAAGTATAACTATGGATAGCATTGGTTACAGTAGTCTAACTCTAATGCTGCTGTACCGTTTTATTCTCATAGCAGTTGTTGTTATTTTTATAATTTCACTAGTAAGTAAGTTAATCATCTCTAGGTTAAATGTGTACCCAGGGGTGAACCCTCATAAACTAAATCTATTTGCTGCAAGTATTTCTGTACTTTTACTTATTGGAGGGATTCTTCTCTGGCAAGAAATAGCTCATAAGGCAATAAGTATAAATCTTATCTTAATTGCTATTTTAGTAAGCATAATATGTATAAGCATTGGTTTTCTTCTACTTGAGCTAGTAGATGTAATAATACGGGCACGATGGAGAGCAAAAATCCCTATTATCATATTTATGATATTTACACCCCTTTTTTTCTTTCCTAAAGTAAGCAACCAATGGACTAACAAAGAGGAAAATATTCCACCTGACCATACCTTATGTAGGTGTGCAGGAATAAATTATGATTATTCACGTACAGATTATTGCTTCGGAATGACCTATTCTTGCAAAACAGAACCTGACCCAACCGCTTGTAAAAAAGGCGCAGAGGTATACTTTAATGATGACAATCCTTTGCTATCACGCTCAGACGCAGTAAAAATAGTATCTGATTTTGATCGAGATATAAGCATAAATGAAATCAAATCAAATGAGGAGCATGATTTTGAGTTTAAAGTAGAGGAACCATTATTTGATTCCCTTAAGGATATAAATTTTTCTGTTTCACCTAATCAAGAGGAAATAAATAAAATTCTTTTAGTAAAGACTAGTCTCAAGAAAAAATTAGACTCAATTCCCAAATTTAAAGATGCCGACTTCATCCTTACAAATAGCAACAAAACAATACTATTAAAAGTAAGTTTTATTGACCTTATACCTCCAGCCTTAGCAGAACAATATGTTAGAAACATCTATCCAGATGCAATAGTGGTTAAAGTTGAAGGCTCTAGTTACTATCCAGAAAAAAGTAATAAAATCATGCTATCTATAGGCATTCCAAATACCAAAGAAGATGAATTTATAACATTTTTGCAGAATAAACCCGAGGTTGAACGAGTAGTGAATTTAGAAGAAGTTCAATGTCCAGTTAAAAGAACTACCTTAATGCCTCCAATACCCTAAACTCTTCTTAATTTAATTACTCACTTGTAGCTTGATGGAGAATTGAGGAGGCTAAAGTCTGATAAGGAATTCCCACTTTGATAGCTTTAGCTTTAAGTTTATACAGATCTTTCTCTGTCAGTCTAATATTAATATTTCTAGTTTTTTTAAGAGTATTTCTGGCAATTTCTTGTAAGCGTATACTTACCTGCTTCAAAATCTTTTAATATTTGTTCTTCTTCTTCATCTAATATAATAGATTTCATAAATTTATTTACAAGCTTTGCTTATTTTCCCTCCTCTCTTAATAAATATTTTTTAGTTGCTTTTCTATTTGGAATGATAGTTTTAAAGAAAACTTTCTCCTCATCCTCAACAAATGGCACTACATATGCATAGTCATCTATTTTTACAATCATTATTTTTTGACCAGGATAGCGTTTCTGATTAGGATGATCAATTCTATCTAAAACTCTATCTTCATCTATAGCTGTTAATACATCCTCAAAACCAACTCCACGTTCCTTTTTTAGCTTAGCATTCTTTTCCTCATCCCAATCAAAGACTTTCACTTACTAAGTCTATGACAAAACATATGTTTTGTCAATATTCCCTCTTCTTAACTTATTCTTAACTTTACCTGTTATATTCTCAAAAGTTAAAGGAGGTGAATTAAATGAATATTCAAAAAGCTATAGCAGGTACTGCTATGTTTGCAGCTTTAGCTTTAAATGTCACACCAGCTTTTGCACAAGTTCCACTGCCTTCAGAAAGACCTAGCTTTCCACCAAGGCCAAGTATTTTACCAAATCCTAGTATTTTACCAGTGCCTAATCCTTCAGCTCACCCTATTCCCCCAAACGGTGATAGGATTGCTGAAAGATGTGCTCAAGTAAAACAGCATATTGATAGAAGACTGGAGCTATTTGGACAAAATAGAGAGACTTTTATCAATAATGCCCAACACTTGCATGAAAGAGTACTAAGGATAGTAGATAAGGCAGAAGCTATGGGTTTGGATACTACCCAAGTAAGAGCAGATCTTCGTTCTTTAGGTGATAAAGTTAATAAACTAAAGGAAGATAATCAAAGTTTTATAGCAAAGCTCCAAGCTGCTAAGGATGTAAATTGTGTGGAAAATCCTGATCAGTTTAGAACTGCTTTACAAGAAGCTAATGCTCAATTTCAGGTGGTAATAAGTGATTTTAGAGATATTAAAGATTACTTTAAAAACACTATCAAACCTGATATCAGAGCCTTGATTGATCAGCTGCCCCATCCAAGTCCATCTCCTTCTCCCACACCGACTGCCTCACCTTAAGGGAGAAGACTAATTTGGGAAAGGCAACCTGAAGCGCTTTGGGTTGCCTTTTTTCCAAAATATAGGTAAGATTTGCAAACTCAAAAATAATGAGTAAAACTAAAGCTATTATAGGAATAATTGTTATTTTAATCCTGACTGGGCTGGTAATCTATTTTAGACCCCAATTTATCTCCCAAGCTGATAAATCAACTACTTCCCAACCGAACAATGATCCTACTTCTTCAACCCCTACTGTATCTGGGTCAGCTACTTCTTCACAGAAAAAATATAACCAAACTTCACCTAACACAACTGAAGATTTTAGTGCTGAAATTGAGAAAGATTTAAATGAACTTGAAAAATCTTTAAATGAGGCTGATTCTAGTTTAGATGATTCTGATTTAACCTTCTAAGTGTAGATTTGACAAAACTTTATACGCTGTTAAAATTCTTATTTCATGAACTTAGAAAGTGCAGTTTTTTATCGTCTTGGTATCAATCCTGAATTTGAAAATATAAAGTGGCAATCAGTTGTAATATTTGAACTTCTGGCAAAATTAGATCAAGCACTTCATCAAACTCAATACTTTGGAGAACTTCCTC
>JACOXG010000023.1:4099-11511 GCA_016176405.1 Candidatus Daviesbacteria bacterium
CACTCTGCTCCGCTTGTGGCAAAAAGGCTACTGGCAAGCTTTCTTCAAGGAATTGATGTTAACCCTGTAAAACGCGGTGCTAAAGGTCATGATTTATTTCCAACTATAAGAAGAGTACGTCAAGCAATTATTAAAGGAAATTTAGTCGGTATTTTTATTCAAGAAACAAGACATAAAGATGGTAGTTTAGATGATTTATTGGATGGACCTGCTATTTTTGCCAAAATGTTTCCTAATATACCAATATATGCTGCAAGAATTACCCCTCCATCTCATAGACCACATATTTTCAGAATTGACCAACCTTTTACCTATTCTGAAGTGGCTAATGATTCCTCAAACAATATAGAATCTATTTCTGATATGACCTCTTTTATAGGAAGAAGAATTGCCTCTTTAGCTGTTTAATACCAAAAAAGTGGTGGGGAGAGATTTAGTTTAGATTGACTATCCAAACAATGTTCTCTCAAACATTTTCGCCTGCCATTCAACAGGCATTTGGTGATCGTGAGATCAACCATGGACCAAATCTGCGCTTTACTCTATTGACCAAAGGCCAAAGAAGAGAATCATCAAATTTGATCATAACTCCAGAAAGGAGGTGATCCATCCCCAGCTTCGGCTAGGGATACCTTGTTACGACTTAAGCCTGATTGCTGGTTTCACCCTCCCCCGCACCGATGAGTACTAATTCTCCATTATGGATTAACTAATACCCACTGGTGCGGGGTTCAGGTGCCCCCAACTTTCCTGCCTTGACGGGCGGTGTGTACAAGACCCGAGAACGTATTCACCGCGGCACGCTGATCCGCGATTACTAGCAATTCCGACTTCATGGGGTCGGGTTGCTGAATTATTTAACATACGGTGAGGGTTGCGCTCGTTTCATCACTTAAGATAACAGCTCACGCCACGAGCTGACGACAGCCATGCAGCATCTGTGTAGCACTCTCGAAGAAGGTCGCCTTTCGGCGACTTTGCAGCTACATGTCAAGCCCTGGTGAGGTTTTTCGTTTCGTATCGAATTGAACAACACGCTCCACTGCTTGTGCGGGTCCCCGTCAATTCCTTTGAGTTTTAAACTTGCGTTCGTACTCCCCAGGCGGTCTGCTTAACGCGTTAGCTGCGACGACCCGCCGAGGCGGGTTATCTAGCAGACATTGTTTACGGCTAGGACTACGCAGGTCTCTAATCTGCTTCGCTCCCCTAGCTTTCGTGCCTCAGCGTCATGAATATGTTAGGTGCCTGCCTACGCCTTTGGTGTTCCGGACGATCTCAACGCATTTCACTGCTACACCGTCCGTTCCAGCACCCTCCCATATCATCAAGTTTGACCATATTCTATCCAAAACTTCGATTGAGTCGGAGTATTTCAAATAGAATGCGTCAAACAGCCTACGCAACTCTTTACGCCCAATAAATCCGGATAACGCTTGCACCCTACGCATTACCGAGGCTTCTGGCACGTAGTTAGCAGGTGCTTATTCTCTGAATACCGTCATAATCTTCTTCAGTAAAAGGAGTTTACGACCCGAAGGCCTTCAATCCTCCACGCGGCGTCGCTCGATCAGGCTTTCGCCCATTGTCGAATATTCCCAGTTGCTGCCATCCGTAGATGTATAGCCCGTGTCTCAGTGCTATTGTGGCTGACCGACCTCTCAGTCCAGCTACCCGTCGTTGCCTTGGTAGGCTTTTACCCCACCAACTAGCTGATAGGACGCAGGCCCATCTTAAAGCGTCTTGCGACTTTGCCCTTCGGTCTTGCGACCTCAGGACTCATTGGAAATTACCTCGCCTTTCGGCAAGCTATGTCCAACTTTAAGGAAGGTTCCCACGCGTTACTCACCCGTCCACCGGTTGTCTTGCGACCCCCTTGATTTGCATGCTTAAGGCACGCCGCCAGCGTTCATCCTGAACCAGGATCAAATTCTCAAAAAGATTTGATACAAGTTCCATCACGCTTGTTTTGAGACAAGCGGATTTAGCTTGTACTCAAATTGAATTGACAAAAACTCTTGTCAAAATTGAACCCACCACTCTTCCGGTATTAAAGCATTAAAAAATCCGCCAACGGCGGATTTTACTTTAACCGAAGAGTAGTTTATAAAAATCTTCGGTTGTTAATGTGCGTTTTATTGAGTAGTATTCTGTTTAGAACTTTCTCCTTTTTGCCCATAAAATCTAACCTTATGGACATTTTGTATTTTAACTCAGTTAGATTGAATATGTCAACTAGGATTTTAATTTCCAACAAGCTCTCTAACCAACTCATCTCTCATTTTTGGAGATAAGCATGAAGCTAAAATAAGTCTTTGATCAAAGTCACTTGCTTCTTGAATCCAGGGCGTATTGTTTTTATCTCCCCGCAGTCTTTGTCCTGTTTGTGTATAATCTATATCAGCCACTTTCAAGTAATAATCATAATAATCTGGCTCTTCTGAGCGTAATCTGGCGACTTCAGCGGTTAACTCTGGATCATCGGCGCTTCTGTACTGTCTTTGGGATAATCCTAACCTGTGATAAGCCATCTGGCGTTCGGTTGCTCCTGTAACAGAAATTTTGTTTGGATCAGACTCATTAAAAACCTCAAGATATATTTGACCATCAGTTCCATCACAAGGATGAGTAGGCTGAGTGAGCAATAAATAAAAAGGCACTAAAGTAGTCACTACGAAGGGTAGGGGCAAAAGCCCGATGGTCCATCCTTCTAAAGATAACCTTTTGGGAATATTCAAAACTCTTCTACCTCTTAAAAATCTTTCAGCATTAAACCAATCTGGCAGCTGTCCTCCGCTCCTGATCGGATCTAAATAATCATGATATGCTTCTAGTTGAGTACGGGCATGAAAAACACTATTTTCATTGGTAAATGCCTGGGAACTGGCTGTAAATAAGATATTTCTTTGGCTACGAAGTTGACGAAGATGCAATATCCGTCTAATTCTATTTAACAGTGATAAATTAGTTCTAGCTGATTCTGCCTGAATCTCTTCATCAATTAGTTGAATCATTCCTTCTACGGGAGCTCCATCTTTTATTGCAAAGCTTTGATCCTCATCTTCTACCGGGTAAGTAAACCTATCTACTGAAATATTTTCATCAAATGGTTGATTTGTACCATCAATCAGTTGAAACTTGCCTGTTTGGTAGTTTTCTTTTAATTCTTCTTGAAGTGGACTCGGACGCACTCCTCTGGCTTCCTGTCGTCTGATTCTAGAAAAGGCCTCTGCAGCATTGACATTATGCCTACCATGAGCAGCTGCTCCGGCATCAACAAAAGTCATCAGCTCCTGATCAGACAATTGTTCACCAGCCCGGAATCTTTGATCCAAACTTTCACCATGATCCAGCAAACGCCCCAATACCGCATCATAGGTGTTAATTACCATACCCCGCCATGGTCTAATGAAACCCAACAGACGCCAGTGCCTGGGTGTTTCAGATAAAGCTGGTCTTTCGAAAACTCTTTCTGCCATAAAGCCCATATATTACATTATAGGATAATAAAAGTCAAATCCTTTATTTTAGGCTGCTTTTTCAAAGACTTCCTCCAAACCTAAATCCTTTAAAGTAGGTTCAACCAGGACCTTTCTGGTTGACTCGGCAGGTGCCTGCCTTACCAATCTAACAATTCTTTTTTCCACAGCCTCATGATTTGAAACGGATTCACCAGTCTGATATTTTAAAACCCTAGCTTTATCTTCAAAGCCTACTTCTCTACCTTCCTTAGCCTTTTTAACTGGCCATTTTTTGTAAATTGTCTCAACAGTCTGCTTTTTGGCTTCTTTGGCAGAACTAAACTTTCTGGCTGCTATATCCTCCATTGTTTCCACTCTCGATCCATCCGGACCTCTTCTTTTAATCAAACCACTTCTCCTTTCCTCATCTTCAGGAGCAAGGAATTTCACAATATCGCTTCCCTCAATTTCCTCATCGCCCTCTATCTCAGCCTCAGCCTGATCAATCGCTTCTCCAAATTCATCAATTCTTTTTGCCAAAACCTTCTCATCCACTACATCTTTTAATCTGAATTCCTCTATTTCTTCTACCTCCTTAGGGCTTTGGTCCTTATCGGTTTTATCCTCCACAAATACTTCTCTGACAACTTGCTCAATTTGTTGCTCCTGGGTAATAGGTGCTGAAACAGCTTGAGCTGCTTTATTCTCCACTGCTGGTTGGACTCCTACCGCACTACCTAAAACAAGTTCAGGAACAGCTATCACCTTCTGTCTAGGCTCAGCTACTACTCTGGCTAAAATATTTTCAGCTTGAGTGATGGGATGATATTCCCAGGCATGGGCAGCTATTGTTTGAGCTTGCGAAATGATTTGTTCGGCCTCTGAAACTGCCCAGGCCACACCAGCCACCTCCGCAGCTTGCCTTAAAACCAAAGGCTCTGCTGCGGATTCTAAAGGCCTACTTAAAGGCTCGCTTAAAGTTTGTTCTTTAAAAGGATTAAACATAATTTCTCCTCCGCTATGAAAGGTATCAATTGTTAAAGCACTGGTATTTTCTAAAGCAGCTATTCCAACTGGCCCTTCATTAACTGGACCACCAAAAGATTCCGGTCCCCAAATACTTGGACCAATTGAACCAATAGATCCTAACTCTCCACCTGGAGCTGAGATGCTGCCACCAAATCTGATACCTGCTGCTGGTCCGCTACTTACGGCCACACTTCCTCCACCAACTGGACCAACTCCGATAGAACCACCTTCTACACCCATGATTCTCCTTTCCTTATCATCTTACTTAAGATCACCCTAATGTGCTTGATAAAATCCTCACAAAATCCTAACGAAAATATGGTGGAAGAATTAGATCTCCCACCATATCTCTTATTTTCTAAAGTTACCTGTATAAGATAATCTTTGATTAGTAGGCACACCCCAGCTTTTGGGCTTTGCATAATCCACCTTTTTAGAGGGTGCTTCTTTTTTAACTACTATTTGTACATATTGTGCTTTTTCTGGTGACATACTATTTCACCTCCTGCCCCATATTTTAGGCTATAGGCCCCTTGACAGCTTGATATAAAACTGATAAAATTCTGACGTAATCGAAGCTATTATCAGAATTTTATGAACCTAAAACCACAATATAACTTTAAAGAGTTTGAGTTAGGAGCGGATTTTGCAACTGACAAGCTGAAAGATTTTAAAGCTATGATTGATAAATCACTCTCTTTTACTGTGCTTTCTATGCCAGGAGTTGGGGTATCCTATTTTTTAAGATATCTGGTAGGCCAAAAATTTGCCTTTTTTATCCATGTTGATTTTTACCTCCTGCCCTCTTTAACCCAGCATGAATTTTATAAGCTGTTATTAACTCAGCTAGGTGGGAAGACTGACTCGAAATCTAATGAGCAGATGTTTTTGGAAATCAAAGATCGGCTAAAACAGCTTTGTCAGACTGAATCAAAAATTGTAATTATCTTTTCTAGGTTTGATCAACTAAAAAAAGAGTCTGATGTGAACTTTTTATCTAATCTGCAGGCTCTGACCACTATTGACAGAGGCTCGCCTCGCTCCGCGGGCGGAGCGGGTAAAATTGTGCTGATTTTTACTGCGGTAAAGCCTTTGGTTGAGCTGGTTGAGGAAGCTATCAGCAAAGGCAATTTACCCTTTTATTCCAAATTTCTTTACTTTAAACCCTACTCCCTAAACGATCTTAAAAAACTATTCCGAATTGAAGAAGGAATCTCCCCCTCCAAAGATTTGGATAGATTATTTGAGCTCTCAGGTGGACACAATCAGCTGCTTCATATTTTACTCAACTCTCAAAAGCAACAGAATCTACTCTTAGATCAATTTGTCAAATTACAAATGAAAGGTTTAATAGACTATTTGGATTATCAGCAAAGAAAACAGGTGCAAAAAATAGCCTTAGGCAAGAGAGTTGAGGAGGTGGATGAATATCTTTTGGGGGTTGGCATGGTGCAAAAAAAAGATTCAGGATATCAATTGTTTACCCCACTTCTGACAAATTATGTTAAGACCAATCTACCAGCCAAATTGCCACCCCAAGAAGCCAAATTATTTAAACTGCTGAGAAACAACTCTGGCCAAGTGGTGACCAAAGAGGAGATATTTAATTCTCTGTGGGAAGACAGTGACAAGGGCACTGATTGGGCCTTAGATGCCCTGATTTACAGACTCAGAAATCATCCCTTTATGAAATCTAACGGCTATATTATCGAAAGCCATAAAAAGATCGGTTATTCCCTAATTCAAGCCTGAAGCTTTGAGGCAACTATCAAGATAGTCTGGCTCAGCGTACTGGCAAATTTGCCTGATTTTTTCAGGAGACTTACCAAATATCTCAGGTAATCTGCCTCCAAATAAAGAGTAACAATATCCTTTATCTTGCTCATCCAGTGCTTGACAAAACTGCTGAGGCTGATTAGTCAGCTGATCCCCCCAGAATTCAATAAAAACATATAAAGCTCCTCTAATACAGTCATGCTGATATTCAGGAGGGGCAAGTTGACAAATTTGATGAGTTTTGGCAGGATCTCTTAAAGTCTGTCCAGAAGCATCCCTGCCCATGCTTTGAAAACAAGTTGGGCGCATATTCAAAGGTGCCTCTTGACAAACTTCAGCCACTTTTTCGAAATTATGTTCATAAAGATCAAGCATTCTGGAGGTTTGCATCATATAGCATTGAGTTTGAATCCTTGATTCCTGATCAATTCCATTACAGGGAAAATAAGGATCAGGAGAAACCCATTTGGTCTGGTGAGCAGGTACCACCCCGTTACCCTCAGCCACAATGATATTCTCCATAAACACTCCGCCAAAACAGGAGGATTGAGAGTAACTATCAAAAAGTGTGTGACAAGTTTGTAAAGCCTTGGGCATATCATAATCATCATAAGCCAGCACCCCATGACCTACTCCATGTAAACATTCAAACCTGCCAAAAGCACTGGCAGCTGAATCACATAACTGTTTGATGTCAGAGGCTAAACTAGCAGTGCCTCTCTCTTGTAAAAAGGCCTCCATGGCTCCGTGGATCAAGCCAGAATGACAGGAGGTGTCCATGTTTTGGAAAGCTTTAACTTGGAAAACTTCATAGGAGATTCTGCCTAATTTATGTGCTTGTTGGTGACAGTCAAATTTAGAGCCACCAGCAGAATCTGCAATCAGTTTATCTCTAATTTTCTCAGTCCCAACTAAGGCTAAAACTGTTTTTATTTCCGGATCCTCTAGCTCAAATGATTGTAAATTAAGATCGGATAATCTGTCTGCCAAAGCCTGAGAGAAAATTTTATAGTAAAGATTTTGCCAAAACATCTTAAGTTGATCAGTTACTCTAATAAGCCAAGATTTCTGCCCCACCTTAGAATTTGTTTGCTTTATTTCACCTTCCATCTTAATTTCTCCTGTCAGATTAGGGTTTAGATGATCATG
>JACOXG010000023.1:11527-18943 GCA_016176405.1 Candidatus Daviesbacteria bacterium
AGCCTACATTTTCAAAGGTTACTATTTCATTCTGTTTAATAGTCACCTCAGCTGGTTCAAAACGGCCATCCTCTAGATGAATAATTGTGGCATCCTCTAGAGAATGCGCTCTGACTGAATAAGGAAATAACAAGAGTAGCGTCATATATACAACGGTAAAAAGAAGGGTATTTTTGAACATAATAAGATTTTGCCTTAACTAAGTATCTGGATAGTAAGTTTACCTATTTTTTGGGGTAGTCTTCTATCAGTAGTAATAAATATTTTGGCACCTACCTCGATTGCTGAGGCTAAATGTATGGCATCTGGACCTTTAACACTAGGATAATCAGCTCTGATTTTTGCTGCTAATAAGGCAATACGCTGATCCATGTTAACAAATGTCCCCAATCCTCCAATGGTTAAAAAATCTAAGATATCAGCCTCCTCTTTTTCCAATTTTTCTTTATAGACTCTTACAAAAAATTCTTCTAATAGAATTGTTGAGATGAAAACTTTGGTGACTGTTTCTCTAATTTCTGCAATTAGCTCTCTCGCTCTATCTCCTAAATTAGTGGAATCATCTAATGCTCTTATAAAAATATTGGTGTCCAGGGAAATTATTTTTGAGCTTTTTAGATCTATTCCCACGATTTATCTTGTTCCTCGAGATATTTTTCAATATCTTCAGAAGATTTCCAAATACCACCCAACCTTTTTATATAATCATCAGGCCATTTCCATTCTTTCTTCTTACTAGCCTTCGAAAGCACCACCTTTCCTCCCACCACATCAACATTCATCTTCTGGCCGGGTTTAAGGTTAATCTTTTTTCTAGCCTCTTTAGGAATAACCACCTGATATTTAACATTAACTGAAGTTTGGATTTGCATACGTATTACAATTTAGCAAAACGTAATACAAAAGTCAAGTATCTTTTTCTATAACCTCATACAAAACTATTCCTAAAGATACCATTACATTAAGACTTTTGTTTACTCAACATATCCTAAAAGGTCAAATATTGTTTGCATAGGTGTTATAGGAAAACCTGGAACTTCTTGACATTCTTCACAGATATATGGAGCAGATCTTCTATAAGGATGTTCAAATACTCGATCAGGATATTTTAACCTTGCTTCTTCTGCTTGACTTATTGCCTCTTGTACGGTGAAGGGGTAGATATGAGCATACTTTTCTGTCCAAAACCTCTGAGCTTTTTCTAAATCTGCAATTTGCATTAGTAATATAGCATCAGAAAATTGTTTTGGATCAGTCCTATGTCTTCCAGTTATCCTCATAAGATCAAACAGTGTTTTTATAAATTGATCTTCTAATCCTCTTACTTGAAGAGAATAACCAGCTATCTGCACAACTTCAGTTTCTAAAGGTGGAGAATTATAATCAAAAATATCTATCTTAATTTTGGTTTGAGGATCTGCCAAGACTATATAAAATGAAGAATCCCTTAATGGGTGATAATGATAAATCCAAAATTCATCACAAATTGAAGGTTTTATCTCAGTTGGATCCTTTATTTTTAGATCTAAATCATTAAAAGATCTTTGAGGATATGATACTTCTCTGCTTAACAAATGATGTCTTATTGCTAACCCCCCAACTATAACTAGATTATTTTGACTAAAATGTGGAATTAACCTACCTAAAACCTCAACAGCCTTCTGGTTTTCTGCCTCATTAAAACCTAAAATTAGTTCATTTTCTGCTCTCATTTTGTAAGTCAAATTGAACTTTTGCTTTTGCCAGTCTCTCAATTAACTCTTGAGCTGTATTATCAGTTATATAGGGGCTCAATGGGTATATCCGTAAAGCCATCATAGGTGCACCAGTATGTGTATAGATTGCAGCTGAGCTTTTGCTTACTGAAAAACCATACTCAGTTTTATTAAGCCATTCAAAAAAGTCTGATACATATCGATTATTTTTCTTGACCAATTCCTCATCTGCCATTTCCTCTTCATATTCTTTTTTTGGATTTGATGGGACAGGGTAGCATCTGATAAAAACATCAGGACCATATTGCATTTGATTTGCAATAAAGAGACCTTTATCCCTATGCCTTTCAACTGCTTCTCTAAAACTTATCCCCATTTCAATCGCATGACCAAGTAGTAATTGATATCCTTCCTGACCAAATGTTTGTAGAGCCACCCATGTTGCCAACATATTGGCGGCTGACCTTGAGGTTTCTAGAGTAAACTTACCGGGATTATAAGCTTCATTATCATGGAAAAGAGGCGTCATCACAGCTCCTTCTCTTTGTAATAAATTAAAGTCTTGTCTATCTTTTACAACAATCATGCTTGAGTTGTAAGCAACATACCCACTTTTGTGAAAATCAACCCCAAACGAATCAGCATATCGAAATGTTGCAACTCTTGATACTATTTTTTTAATTTGTTCAAGTGTCTCAGGTTTAAAATCTAAAGGATTTGAGTCAAAATCATACTTTAAGAAGTTTAAAAATGCCCATCCTAAAACAGAATCAACATGAATATGTGGTCTGTATGATAGGTCATACTCTGTTACTAAACTTTCTCTTAACCTATAGACCTTCTCAACATCATCAATACCCATGTTTGAGGTTGTCCCACCGGAAGCAACAATGCAGGCTATCTTTTTCCCTGATTTAACTGCTTGTATAGCTTTTTCTTCTAATTCATCAAATTTTGTAGTTTGATCGGGATGTGAAGATATTCTAATAAGGTTATTCTGACCAATTCCCAACCAATCAACTGCAGTTCTATGACTGTAATGTGAAGGTACAGATTCTATCACCACTACATCTTCATATATTCCTCTCATATGATGGTCAGGAAGAGCTTTAGATAAACCAATCTTAAGAGCGTATAAATTCGTGCCTGTTCCGCCAAATGTGAATACTCCAGCAGATTTTCTATGATTGATACCTGCTAATTTTGCTACCGCGGCTGCACATGCCAACTCAGCCAATAACATTTGTCCAGAATCCTCCCCTGAGACCCCGTTTGCCATATATGGAGACACTGCAGTATAAGCAGCTAAGGCAGGAAGTGAGGCGGTAGGAATTATATTTTTAACCATTAATGGATGACCAGATTTAACTGTACCTTGAATAAGTAAAGGAAGTCTTTTTAAAATAACTTCAGGATCAGCCATCATTCTTACTGGAACCTCTGCGGCTTCTATAAGCTCACTAATTGATGGCACAGTTGATACCATTGGATAAGTAGGACCCTCCCCTTGAGAAGAAATTACTGCATTAACTGCTACTGAAACTAACTCTTGGATACTATTATTACCATCTGGTACCAAAAAATACTTTCCTCTTAATATTTCTAATTTATCTTTTGGGTCCAATTCATTTGACATGTTTTGATATAATTTGATTCTACCAGCCTCATGGAGAATAATCAACCATTTCAGAATAATAATTAAATATGAAAAAAGTATACTGGTTGCTCGACGAGGTGTTTGCCCAAACAAATCCTAATAATTGGAATGAGTCTGTTTATTTAGCAATACAATTAATTGATTCTATAGGCAATAAGGAATTAGAGCATGAAATTGTCAACCCTGTTGAAAGCTTTAGGAAATTAGTTGGAAAACTTCTTCAAACACCAAATGAAACTACTGTATCTACCATAATTGATATCTCAGGCTGGATTGGGTATGGCTTGCAACCTATTTTTCCGCAAGCAGAATTAGTCACAGATCTTTCTTTAAGCAGAGTATTGGATGTATCAACAACAGATTTTAGAAGAGCGGGCTATGTAATGAATATGTCTCAAGATGAAGTTTTACAAAGAGCAAATAAGTTAGATCTATCATCTGTTCTCATTGTTGACGATACTAGTGTAAGCGGAAGAACAGGAGAATTAATTATGGATGCTTTCGGAATTGAACCTAGAAATGCAACTCATCTTCTCTTGCTTGCAAATTTAGGTTACTTCCCTACCTCAGGTGAAGAACCACATAAACTCGGTGCACTAGATCGTCTTGAAGGATTAGGTAGTAAAATTTTCTACGGTGATTCCATGAAGACACCAGAAGATGATGCAGAACATATACGAGATATGTTTTACCACCCTTTTATAGAACGTGGTTTTCACGCAGCATTAAGATTACATCATTATATTAGCACTACCGAGCATTATCATGACCAATTACATCAATTTTTAGTAGAAGATACATCAGTAAGAGATCTTTTTCCTGAAAAAATTGAGGAGACAGATACTACCCAGTTATCCGACAATAGAACGTTTATGAGAGATAGAAAGTATGTTACTTTGGGTAGCTCTATTTATACTACTAATCCCCTCTTATGGACTTTTAATGAGTTTTGGAGAAAAATAGATGAATCCTCTTTGGGAGAAAAAGAGGCTCAAATTTTAGATACTTTAAAAAGATTTCAATCCTTATCAACTAATCAAGAGAGTATACTTGAAGCAAGAAAGGCCTTAGCTAAAGAAACCCAAGATATGCTACAAAGAAGAACAATAGAGGGTAGTGCTAACAGCTCAGAAAGAGAAAGGTAAACTTTATGCAAAGGGACCATGAGCTAACCTTTGATCTACAAAGATATATCGAAACACCAGGCATGGGCTATTTAAACGGGATAAACGGCACCAGTTTAGAATCATTGGTAAGAAAAACCGAAGAAATTGCTCGACTCAAGGACCACCTTTCCTTCCCCAGAGTAATTGTTTCTGTAGGAGTTGGGCAAGGCGAAGAGTTACATGCTATTCATATGTTGTATGGAGGTCTAATTGAAAAAATTATTGGTGTTGATTTTTCTCAGTTAGCTTTAAATGCTACGAGACAACGAGCCCTAACTAATAATTTGCCAGTAGAGCTTAAATTTGGTGAAGCCACAAAACTACCGCTTCCTAATGAAAGCGTGGATGGTATTCTTCTTTCTTCCCTTCTACATGAAGTGTACAGTTATTCACCTAATGGAAAAAGAGCCTGGAACGAAGCTATACAAGAAAGCACAAGGGTTGTAAGAGAAGGTGGGTATATTCTAATACGCGATTCTGCTGCACCAAATTTGTGGGGAAATATTAGGGTACATCTAAGAACTGATCTTGCTAGGCAATTTTACAGTTATTTTGGGGAAGAATACAGAGTTTTTAGTGGGTGGGGTAATTTAAAAGGCAGATTTAGCTCAAACTTACCACCTTTTCCCTTATTAGAAGGGTCAGATACTGTAACCTTATCCATAGGACAAGCAGCGGAACTTTTATTCCACTTTGTCAATTTTGAAATGGGTTATCCTAATGATCAGGAATTTATTGGGAACCAACGCTGGAAAGAGCTTAATGAGATTTATTATATTCCTCAAGATCTAACCTCTCCTGAACCTATGCGTATTAATGAATATGTTGCTGAAGTGATTAAACAAGCCAACTTAACCCACTCTAATACAGAATTTGAATTAGTTTGTGCGGAAATGGGCTACTCTGTAAGACCAAGAATGTTTAGACCTCTTTCCGAACACTTCTTTTTAGCTTTACTGGATTCAGAGGAAATTTCCACAGAGAAGAGTGAAGAATTATTAAGACATTTCATTGATAAAATGGAGTTAGTCTTTAAAAAAATTAGAAAAGAAAGTGATAACTAAATGATAACTACAATAATTTTTGATCTATCTGATGTATATTTACATGGAGTAGTTGGAACTGGAAAACATATTAAATCAAAGATTAAAGTGTCAGATGCAGATTTATTAGTTTATGAGCTTGACCAACTACTTTTAGGGGAAATTACAGAGGATGAATACTGGAACCTGATTAAAAAGAGGCATTCCTGGGAAATCCCTGTGAATGAGCTAAAAAGGGCTGTCAGGAAAAACTTCAGAGAGATTAAAGGAACCAGAAAAATTATAGATAAATTGAACCAGAATGGTTATAGATTAGGCCTCTTATCAAATCATGTCAAAGAATGGATAGAATATTGTGAAATAAAATATAAATACCACCATTTATTTCATAAATATATTTATTCTTATGAGGTAGGATTTGCTAAACCAAGCAAGAAAATTTTCAAGCTCATACTAAAAAAACTTAGAGTAAAACCTCAAGAGTGTCTCTTTATTGATGATGATACAAAAAATATTTCTACTGCTAAAAAATTAGGGATAAAGACAATTCATTTTACATCATCAGTAGAACTTAAGAAAAAACTTATAGAACACAAAATTAAAATATAATTTATATGCTTGAAGCAGGTAGAATCATCGGGATAGGATCGGCATATGTGGAAGGAAAGATTGAATCTGATAATTTACATCTTCCTCTTGAAAAAGATCAGCTGCCTGCATTTTTAGATACTCATCCAGAGGCAGATTTATATGCAGGAGGCTCAATTCCCAATATTTTAACTTCCTGTGCCAGAGTATCCGGTAATCCAAACATTCGTCTGCTCTCTTGTGTAGGAAATGATCGTCGGGGAAGATTTTATATAGAGCATATGGATCCACATCTTGGTGAACCATTTATTAGCAGAAGAAAACCTACTGATATCTGGGTGGGAATATACAATAATAGATTAGTTGAAGGCATGGATTTTTATGGTGCGATATCAGATCTTGAAGTACCCAAAGAAGAATTACACAGTTATAGAAATGATCTGCTTATTACTGATATAGACACTTGTAGAATCCCCGAAGCTTCTTACCAATTAGGACGAGTTCTAGCCACGATTGAGGATCATGGACTATTTATTTTGAGTTTAACAGGAGCTAATCCGAACGAAGATATAGATCAACTCTTATCCTTCGCTGACAAAACACCACATTTAGTCTTCGGAAATTCTTCAGAACTTTCGTATATAACAAGCCAAAGAGATCTTGAAGAGGCTGTTAAGACAGCATCCCCTAATACTAAATTATTAGTAACTACTCAAGCAGAAAAAGGAGCTGTAATTAGATTTAATGGACAGCTTTTTTCTGTTCCTGCAAGATATGTACCAGAAGAAAATGTTATTGATGAAACAGGAGCTGGTGATGTATATATGGGAACTATGTTAGCCTTTCTACTACGGAAAGACTTTAGAGATTGGAATGAATCAGATGTAATGAGTGCTGCCAAAATTGCATCCTTAGCCTCAGCTTTGGTAATACAAACTATGCACTCCAGATTAACTACAGAAATGGCCCAACTAACCCTAGAATATGCACAAAACCTAAATTTGTAATAGGTTTATCCATTTGTAACTTTTTCAATAACCTCATACAAAACTATTCCTAAAGATACCATTACATTTAAGGATTTGTTAATTCCAAACAAAGAGATTATTATTCAGAATTGGTGGCTGTCAAATAATCCTTTTGGGAAACAATTTTCAACCCCTCGATAAAATTAAAATGTTTCAGATTGCCGGTAATCAATGTTAACTTATTCTCTAATGCAGTAGAAGCAATAATTGCATCTAAAA
>JACOXG010000033.1 GCA_016176405.1 Candidatus Daviesbacteria bacterium
TGCATAGCAAATTTGTTCAAGTAACAGCAAGAATAATCTTGCACAACAGAGCAAGATTATCTTATTTTAAGAGGATTAAATAATATATACGCAAAGCATTCAATACCCCAACATTTATAAACGAACTATTCTTTTAATATCTATGAAAAAAGCATACCCTGACTTTAAAAAGGAGAAAATTTCAAGTGATGAGATATATTATATTCTTCCAGAGCAAGAAAAAGAAATTATAGATAACTTCTTGAAATTCTGTTCTATTACTGCTGGAAACAAGAAGGTAGAAGACATACGAGGAATTATACTACAAATCCGACACGTTCTAGAAATTCCTCTTAATACTTTAACTCTAACTAATGTCCGGGATTTCCTGGCTGTTTTGAACAACTCTTCAAAGAGGGATTGGACAAAGCATGGTATTAAGATAATCCTAAAGCGTTTTCTGAAATGGCTGTATCCAGACTGGAGCTCTCGTTTTAAACAACTCTCTGACATTAAGCTTAAAAAAGTAAGCACGCAAGATCGATACACCGAGGATAAGCTTGTGACTCAAGAAGATATAGAAAAGATGCTTCGGAGTGCCGAGACTCTCAGAGAAAAAGCTCTCTTGTTACTTCTATTCGAGACAGGGGCAAGACCACAAGAGATTACAACGCTGAGATGGAAAAGCATCAAATATCAGGGGAACCATGGTCTCGTTCACCTTTTCTCGGAGAAGACAAGGGAGGCGAGAAGCGTTCCAATCAAGGAATCAGTTATCCATTTAAGGCGCTGGTACAGAGAATTCTCCTTCCCCAATGTGAGACAGGCGGACTTTGTTTTTCCTGCAACAAAGGAAAGAGATAAGGCAATTAACGTGACCACGCCTACCTCTTCAGGCATGCGAGGGCTCGAGAGCTTTACGAAGAGCTTCCAGAACAACTTGCAAAAAAACTCTTGGGACATGCCCGAGACAGCAGAATGCCAAGCGTATATTCTCACCCCCGAGACAGGAAGGCGATTCAGGCCATGCTGGAGAAGGTCTATCACATTGAGGAAATAACCGAGGAGAAACAGCACAAGCTTGAGAGGGAAGTGGAAAAGTTAAAGAAGCAACTCGAGGAGGTACAAGAATTCATAAAATTGTCAAGGTCAGCCATGGCGACAAGTAAAAAAGAACTGGCTGCTTAGAATTCTGATAGTAATTCAGTTGAAAGTTTTTGAAGAGCTTTGAATATAAGATTTAATGAAGACCAAGACAATAAAAGGAAAGGCAGAGAGAAAAAGAGAAATAATTAAGTTCTTGGATCAAATGATTGAAAAGAGTTATGATTTGGAAAGTAAAATTGAAAAGCTTTTGTATGGAGAAGAAGCTAGTTAAATGCTAAGTCATAAAGATTATTCTTCCAATCCCTCCGCGATATTCTCAAGCCACTCTGCTCGATTAAGGAAGTACCTCTGGTCAGCTTCTGAGCTCCAGTTTTTCGCTTCATTGCGCTGATCAGCGGCAAGCTCAATTATTAATTGCCGCTGAGCTTTCTTAAGAGCATTGTCAATTATCACGAGGTCATGCTCGTTCGAACCATGGCTCATGGCAAGCTGGTTCCAGAGCTCTTCAGCTAATTTCCGAATCTCCATTTGCCCTCCTGCTGAATATAAATAAACAAACCTTGAGAGTCTAAGATTTTATCAATCTGATCAAAAAGTTCAAGAATTTTTATAATCCCCCTCCAACAAGAACAGCCTTCGATACTTCAGCTGTCTCTATCAAAACCTCGCAGTGCCTCGGACGGCATTCCCAATACATACTATCGAGAAAGACAATGATCTTGCTTGCTTCTGTGTCCTGATAAGCTGCCTCTGGAATCCTATTGATTAAATTATCCCCCATATGCACCAAACCACCTTCATTCAAAGCATTGCAATCAACAAGTCTTTCAAGATTTTCAAACAAACTGAAAAACCGAGGTGTTGGATCCCAGTATTCAAGACAGATGAAAGAAGTATCTCTATTGTGCAGAGAGTTAGCCAACTTCATTCGGTTTTTAATCTGATGAATCTGTGGCTTGTATAACTTGATAAGTGCATAGTCGCAATCTCCATTGTATTCAGGATTGCTTGAGTAGGTTCTGAGTATAAGATTCATAAATAGGAAAAAACTTACGCAATTTAAATAATTTCTACCGAAATGCACAAGATAATGAATAAATAC
>JACOXG010000024.1 GCA_016176405.1 Candidatus Daviesbacteria bacterium
TGTGACATGTGAGGTGGGATTTTGAGGTGGGATTTCTTGATTTTCTTGATCTTGATTCTCACTTCTCACCTCATTATCCATTTTCTCACTTCCCACTTCTAACTTCTCTTCTTCAGGTTTTTCTTCTGAGGCTTTTTCCTCAGTTTTTGGTTCCTCACCAGCTGGTTGGGCTGGAGCTTCCTCTTTCTTTTCCTCTGTTACCTCTGATACTTTTGATACCTCTGCTTCCTTTGATACCTTTTCTTTCTTAGGCTTTCTAGGAGGCCTTTGAGGAGCTTTACCAACCATTCTTAAATACCCATCACTCATCTGAGCTCCTTGTTTAATCCAATAATCAATTCTATCTTGTTTTAATTTAATATCCTTAGGTTCTGTTAAAGGATTATATGTGCCCAAAAGTTCAATATACCCCCCGGTTCTTTTATTTCTCTCATCAACCGCCACCACCCGATAAAATGGCTTTTTCTTAGTCCCTATTCTCATTAAACGTATTTTTAGCATGGGGATAAGTATAATTGATTAGGTTAGATCTTTCAATAGTTTTACAAAGCGAAAATTTGTTACTTCCACAAATTTCTCATCTGCAGTGATAAGTTGGGATTTATATCTTTTAGCAACAACTGCATATAACATGTCATAAACTGAGGTATGGTACTTTTTAGCCAGATGTGTTGCATTTTTAAGATCCCTTTCCAAAGGATGGTAAATGTGTAAGTTTATTTGGTAAAGTTTTGTTAGGGCATTAGTAATTTTCCAAAGACTAATCATGCCTTTTGTTACTAAAGTATTGGCTACCTCATAAAAAAGAAATTCAGGGACAAAAATTTCTTCTGTCCTAAGTATATGATTTCGAAGAATTTTAGAAGCTAGAATATGACCTGCTTCATGTGGTAAAAACAGTTTATTGGCAACGGAAGCATCGATTACAATCATTCCGAATACCTAATCTCGCGTAGGGCTTTCACAGAATCAAAATCTTTACCTACTTCCTTGGAGATTTCTCTGCCAAGTTGTTCTACTTCCCTCATGAATTTATCTACATCTTTGATTTTTCTTTTTCTAGCTTTCTTTTCCACATCAATATTTTTGGCAGTTGCCTCACGGATAATCCTGGCCAAACTTTTTCTTTCTTTGGCAGCCTTAATTTTTAACTTCCTGTATTGATCTTCAGGAAATCTGATATTAGTGGAAATCCAGTTCACGTTTTTAATTCCTCCTTAAAAATATAATCCTTACGAATTAAAAAGGCAAGGTTCTTTCTTGCGAGCAGTAAAATATTACATACTGCAAGCAAGATAGATCCTTATAATGGTACCATTATATAATGATATAATGATACTAAAAATTAGTAAAGGTAGTAAATGGCTTCTTCTTAGTCCCTATTCTCATGAGTCTAATTTTTAACATAATTTAGCTGGAGTTAAGTATATCCGATGGCTATAGGTGCGTCAACAACTATTCTCCCACAAACCAAGGTTTCATTTGATCTAAAGAAGCTAGGGATGAAGAATGACTGTAATATCTTTGGAAAAGTTTTATCGGTGATTTTAATTCTTCTTCAGTAGGTCTAGGGCTGGTATGTTCCACGACCCAGGTTTCTAAATACCTTTCCTCACCCGTAATTGGATCTGTTATTACTTCAAGTTTAAATCTAGCAGGAAGATTTTTGATCTTGGCTTCAGCTGGCTGGTAAAAATTTTCTCTTCTGCTCATTTGTCTAAGCTCTTCTCTTAACCAAGCCAATGCTATCTCAGATACATCCTGATTAAGTGCCTCTTGATATAACTCAACTGCTGCTTGGTACTCTCTTGCACCTCTGAGATGAGTCTTGTGAATTTCCACAACACGAGGTGTAAAACCAGTTTTTCTGTAGACCTCCCTTATAAGATCGGTATCTTTCTGTGTTCTTGGTAAGGTTCTACCTTGAGATCTGCCTGCTTTAGATGTTGTAGGAAATGGGCTATGTTTCCTTTCTTCGCCTTCGGATTTAGATTTATCTCTAATTTGATGACTCTCTCCAGATTCTTGAATAACCAAATCATGGAAAGCCAAGACCGCAATGTAATTTAACATCGTATAGAGTCCTGGAATTTCCTGCTCCACTGGAGCTTTAAGTTGTAATTTTCCATCTTGTTCCAAAAGCCCAGCAACTATTATGGAGGTATTTTTAAGTGTAAAGGTTACAGCAAGCTCCCACTCAGTTAGTATCCCTCTTCTGGTAATAGTTATGTTTTCGAGACCTAATATTTCAGGGACACTTCCTTCAGAAAATTCTACTATGTTAGTACCTTGCTCCATTGGTAAGAAATGTAATCCTCTTTCCAGGGTAGAATCCCAAACGGTTCTGGTCAGTTCTCTAAGCTCTCCAGATTGTATATTTAATCTGTTGATAAATTCACTGCCGCAATTTCTCTCAAAAACATCCTCTATAGCATGGAGATGCTCTGTTGAATAAGGCTCTTTAAGTACCTCTTTAATTATGGCGATTGCTTTTTCTAAGTTTTTTGACGCCCCTAAGTACCTAATTCTATTTTCAAGTTGTGGCAAAAGAGTTGTTTGAAAATAATTTCTTCCTATTTCATCGGCAAAAGCGAACTTGTCTTTTTGTTGTTGTTCGTTATAAGCATTAAGGGCCATAGATGCCAGAGGGTGATGTGTTAAATTTTCTAAAAGGTCGCTACCTTTGTATTCAGGATCAGACTCATCTGGATGACTGGTCCAGTGTAATGCGTTTGCAACTAACATAGCTGTGCATAGTTCTGTCAAATTCTCAATGACTTTTCTGATCTGAGAAATCTTGTTTGGGTCTTGTTCAAAAAGTAGTTGATGAATAAATCTTTCTTGCCACCGACTTATATTTACCAATAAGTTACGGTTGTTGTGAGTAACAAACTCGGAACCATCGTAAAAGAAAATAATATCTGTGAATAGCTCACCAATGACAGCTTTATCTGTTTGAAAGGTGGCTTTGGATAGAATACTAGCCAGGTATGCAGTAATTTGGTCAAGCGCAGCCTCAGGTAAGGGATAAGTCATCGATTCGAGGATCTGAAGTGAGACGTCTTCTTCCATCCTAGTAAATAGTCTCTCGCGGGGAAGAAAATGAGGAACAGGCTCTATCTTTAAAAGATCTATAAGTTTATCTGATTTCGTGGTTACATCTCCTGATTCCGTGACAGATTTTAGAGAAGTTAACCTCTTCAGAGATTCAACCCATAAGTTATGTGTTTGCATCTCTCTATCTCTCTCTAAAAGATCTTGATCTGATTTTGGTGCAGCCTGTGTTAGTATCTCTAGGGCATCCACACCAGCTTCTGCAGCAGATTTAACACTAGTTGCAAGTCTCACCATATTGTGATAATTATTTGGCAAAGATTGCCCAAGCCGCTGATTTCTTTGAATTTGTTTATCATTTTGTCCAATTCTTTCTACGACCTTTCTTATGCTAGGTGAGATCCTAACTATTATTGCCTTTCCCTCTGAAGCCTTTCCAACTTCATTTAATAGATCCCATAGAAAATTAGTTGCATTTCTTATTGTTCTAGGGTCCCCTCTTTGTAGATAATTTTGCATTTGTTCAAAGGCTACCAATTTAGGTTCATAAGAAGTTGCTTGAATTAGTCCTGTAATCAATTCTCTTTGTGCTTTTCTTGCCTTGTCTGGACGGGCCATGACAGATTGTTCCACTAAACGTGATACATGGCTAATAAAACCTATTTCTGATTGAGAAGGATTATTATCCTTTCGGTCTGGCGGCATAACAAAGACATTATAGCATACTATAGGGTCAATTACAATCTCGATTTATCTACTCGGTCAATTTTTCTAAAGCCTGGGTGGCTGCTTGTTCTTCTGCTATTTGTTTAGAAGGACCTTCTCCTTTGCCTAACTCTTTTCCTAAAATAAAAACTGCCACCTGGAATTTTTTGGCATGGTCCGGGCCTTCTGTTTTTAAAATTTTATAGTGAGGTGATTGTTTAAATTTTTCCTGAGTAATTTCCTGTAAATTAGATTTGGCATCTTTGGGAGGCCCCATTTTTAACTCTTCCTCAAAAAGGGACAGTAAAGTTTTTTTAACAAATTGTTGGGCTTTTTCAAACCCCTGATCCAAAAAAATGGCTCCTAAAACAGCCTCAAATGTATTAGCCAAAAGCTGCGGATTATTTCTGCCTCCTCCCTGTTCCTCTCCTTTGGATAGATTTAAATATGAACCCAAATTTAATTTTTTGGCAGCTTGGGAGAGTGATTTAGTTTTGACAAGGTAGGCTCTTAGATTGGTCAGCTGTCCTTCAGAATCGGTTGGTCTAATGTCATAAAGATAATTGGAAATAATCAAAGATAGAACTGAATCCCCCAAAAATTCCAATCTTTCATTAGAAGGAAGATTAATCTTGACCTCATTTAAATAAGAGCGGTGAATAAAAGCCTGTTTAAGAAGCTCAGGATTTTCAAATTTAACACCTAGATTTTTTTCTAACTCATTAAAGTCATTTTTCTGCATCAGCCTAACCAATCAAATTATCCTCAACTAGGATAATGATATCCTCCACTTTACTCAGATTTTCAGCCTCGTCCGGAGGCAAGTTGATTTCAAATTTTTTTGACAGATGATCCAAAAGATCATTTAATTCAATAGGACCTAAATTTAAATCTTCTCTTAAAAGTGCCTTGCGGTCCAAATCCTCCGGAGAGAGCCCTAAATGTTCTGCTATGGCTTTGATGATTTCTATCTCATTTTCCATCGGTCGATATTTTTTTTAGTTTAATCACCTGTCCCAACACCCCATTGATAAAGCTGGGAGACTGAAAGACGCAAGATGGCTAAATCTATTTTGTTGATTTCCATTAAGGGCCTGTCCGTAGCTGCCTTGGCAATCAGATTATCAATTTTTTTTAGGTGGGAGATAATAGATTTGATGGAAGATGATATAGATTGATTTCCAAAACTCCAAGTAAAAAGAGATTGGGCTAATTTAATCCGCTTGAGGTGCCGGGGGTCAGTCCTTTTTTTCATTTAGGCTTTTGTCACTTTGACTTTTTCTGCTCTTACAGCTTCTCCCCCATAAAAACCGCAATTGATACAAACCACATGAGGTCTGGTAGGTTTACCACAGTTTTTACAGGATATAAAAAAAGCGGTCAATTTGATGGCTGCTCGTCTGGTCCTTTTTCTGGATTTGCTGTGTCTTCTTTTAGGTTCCCCTGGCATATTTTCCTTGTCATTCCGGACTTGATCCGGAATCTATACAAATATATTATATGGATCCCAAATCAAGTTTGGGATGACGCAAAGCGTCAATCTGGCATCACCTCTGATGCCAATTCTTCCAATCTTGCCTTAATCAAGGGATATTTGTCAAGCATGGGATCTTGAGCCAATAGCTGCTCTGCAGCCTGCCTGGTTTTTTCCACCAAACCTAAATCAGACAATGAGGCTATTTTAAACTCAAATCTGCCTGACTGTTTGACCCCGAAAATTTCTCCTCCACCTCTAATTTTTAAATCCAACTCCGCCAGTTTCAATCCATCAAAAGTAGTTTCCAGGTATTTTAATCTGCGACTATTTTCACTTGACACCCCTCGACTTCGCTCGGGGCTGGCATCGGATGTGTAAAGTAAACAGTATGAGGTTTTTGTACCTCTACCAATTCTGCCTCTTAGCTGATGGAGTTGAGCTAAACCAAATCTTTCTGCGCCTTCAATCACCATGATAGTGGCATTGGGAATATCCATGCCAACTTCCACCACCGAAGTGGAAACTAAGATTTGGATTTGATTGGATCTGAAGTCTTTGAGAACCTCCTCTTTGTCATTGGCTTTCATTCTGCCATGCAACAAGCCTAATTTAAGGTTGGGAAAAATCTTTTGCAGTTTTTGATATTCTATCTTGGCAGCCTTGACAGAAATCAAAGTTTCTGATTCTTCAATTAAGGGAGTGATAATATAGGTTTGATCTCCCTCTCTAATTTTCTTTTCTATAAATTTATAGCTATCTAATCTTTTGCGTTCAGGTACCAGGTAAGTTTTAATTTTGGGTCTGCCTTTGGGCATTTCATCAATGATTGATAAATCCAAATCTCCATATAAAGTTAAAGCCACTGTTCTGGGAATGGGAGTGGCGGTCATGGTTAAAAAATGAGGCAGTTTAGCCCGGGATCTAAGATAGGTTCTTTGTTCCACCCCAAAGCGTTGTTGTTCGTCAATGATGATTAGGCCCACATTTTCCGTGGCCAGTTTTAGGGAAAGTAAGGCGTGTGTACCAATGATTACATCGCAGTCTCTTGCAGCCTTTTTGGATCCAGTATAAATGCCCACTTTGATGCCAAATGGCTGAAGTAGACTAGAGACTGTGGCATAATGCTGAAAAGCCAAAATCTCAGTGGGGGCCATTAGTAAGCTTCTTAAGCCATTTAAATGCACCAAATATATGGCAATTGCAGCCACCACTGTTTTGCCTGATCCCACCTCTCCCTGAATCAGCCTATTCATGGGCCGATTACTTTTAAGATCAGTAATAATTTCATTTAGAACCCTTTTTTGAGCAGATGTTAACTTGAATGGCAGCTTTTGAGTAAAGCTTTCCAGTTTAACCGGGTCTATTTTCATCTCCTGGACCAAGGGTTTTTTCTGCCAGTTTAGTCTGGCTCTTTGAGTAGCTAGGGAAACAAAAAAGAGTTCATCAAAACCTAATCTTTCCCTGGCCTTCTCCACTTGCTCCCAAGTTTTGGGGAGATGAATTTGGGAGATAGCCTGATCCAAAGGTAACATATTATCTTGAATTGATGGTGGTAGCGGATCAATGATTTTTTTTAACATATCAGGCAAAATTTTGGCAATCTTTCCTCTGATCCATTTGGAGGATAATCCAGCTGTTTCTGGATAAACTGGTACTAGCCTACCTGTGTGTAATCCCGATATGTCAACGTCTCCCATACCTGGCATGGGTAGGCGTTCCCACTCAGGGGCCATGATGGAAAGTTTACTTTTATATTTGGATAATTTGCCTGAAATTTGCAGTTTATCCCCAACCTGAATTTGTTTAGCTAACCAAGATTGATTAAACCAGGTCAGTTGCAAAGAAGTAGTCCCATCATTGAATATGGCCTGAGTTAACACCTTACCAAATCTGGTATAAATGTTTTTAATGGACCAAATTTCTCCTCTAAGAGTCACTACTTCACCAATTTGCGCCTCAGAGGCCGGAGCAATCTTAGAGAAATCATCATAGCGAAAGGGAAAATGATAAATTAAATCCCCTACTATATTTAGGTTAAGCCTCTTTAGCTTGATGGTTAAAGATGAGCCTATGCCGGTGATTGTATATAGTGGACTATTTAAATCCATGTGTGCATTTTAGCACTTTATTGAAGCGTGGTCAGAAGTGGCAGTAAAGAAAAAATCAGGATGGCCAAACCAGCAATCACTGATAAAATAATCCAAAAGATTCTAAACTTTTTAGAATACATCATATTTTGAAATATATTAGAAATATATTATATAATATCACGCTATGACGGAAAGTTCTCCAGGCCAAGATAAACAAAAAGTGCTAAGGGAGGCAGAAGAAATTCTTTTAAGAAAAGCGAATGAATCAAATAGATGGGATAAGAAATTATCGCAGAAAATTGGTTCTCTCCCTCAAACCTTATTTTCAATAGCAAGAAGACCTAGTTTCATTACTGGCGCCTTTATAGCTGGCGGTATAGGTTTAACCCGAGTTGACAGTCCTGATATAGCTGGAAGATTAGGAATTACCCTTCTGGTTGCTGGTGCCGGTGGTCTTGGATTATCTGAAATTGTAAAACGTGTCAGAAATATTAGAATACCTAGATACCATCCTATATCTATGTTGGTAGACAAGCTGGGGCAGTTTAATGAGAGTGACATGATAGGAGGAGGTGTTGTAGGTGGAATGGCAATTGGAACAGCTGCAGTGGTAATGGGTAAAAGTTTGGGAATGATTGATGCTGGTTTACCTGAATCAATGATGTCTGCTGCTGCTTTAGGTGCTATATTAGGAGGAGCAACAGGAGAAGGTATTTACAGATTATTAAGAATTTAAGGTTAACTCTTCTATCTCTTCTAAAGCTTGTTTTCTAGTTGGATCCTCAAAGTATTTTCTTGCCGGTTCCAGTTTTTTAATTAGCCACTCCGCTACAGCATTTTTTAGATCCTGGGGATGGAGTTTTTTTTCTGCATAATCTTTTTCTAAATCCTCATAAGATGTATATGTTACATTTCCACCCCATACTTGATCGCGCCTGATGTTGAGGTGCGACCTTGGTTGAGGTGCGACCTTGGTTGAAGATGCACCTGAACGCTTATAAAATATGAGGTGTTTAACCCAATCCAAAATTGGATTATATTCTGTAACTCCTTCAGGAGACCAGGCTCCATTAATTTTTCTTTTAATCTCTTCACCTGAATCATGGATAAAAATAGCAGAATCTGGTTTAGATTTACTCATTTTAGCTGCCTCCAAGTCCAAGACTTTTTTGCCAGACTCATCAGTTATAAAAACAGGCTGCATGAGACCTTGGAGAAGATGATGATGGATGGCAATAGGTTTTGGTTTATCCAAAGCGTTCGCAGCCTCCCTGGCCACTACATGCACATTCCTTTGATCAGTCCCAGCATGAGCAATATTAACTCCTAAAGCAAAAATATCAGCAGATTGCATGGCTGGATAAATTAACATGGCAGAATCTGAAATCTCCTCGTTCTTTCTACCCATGATGGTGGTGGATCTGATCATTCTGGCTAAAGTGGTGGCTTTGGCCACTTTTATTACCATGGCCCAATAACTGGAACCAAGTTTTTCATATAATTCACTGCCTAAGATAAAATTTATTTTATTAGGATCTGTCCCAGCTGATAAAGCACAAGCTTTTAAAGCTTCCTCAAAATACTCTTTGGCCATTCTTTTAGCAGTTTCCAACATGCCATCTAACTTTTTATTCAGCCAAGTATGCCAATCAGCCAAAAGAATATTGACTTCCACTCCAGCTTCTTGTAAATCCTTAATCTTTTGCATGGTATAAACCCAACCCATATGTCCTTTTCCAGAGATTTCAAAACCAATGTAGTGTTTTAGAGGAGTTTCTGATTCTATTAAAGCTTTTAATTCCTCTTCAGTTAAAACTTCTTCTAAATTTCTGGTAATTAATTTTAACTTTTCATCTGTAGTCATTTATTTTTCCCTCTTGTGGTAATATTACCACAGCCAAAGTGTATGGCCAATCTCAATAAATTATCTCAAGCCTTAATTACTGCCTATGATAAAGTTACTTTAAAAAAATCCTCAGAAACAATTTCCGTCAATCCAGTGGTGGCTGAACTGGCTTCTTGGTATGAAAAATTTAGAACAGCTATGGAGTATCGGGATGATGAAGTGATTTTGCGATCAGCCATAGAGAGAATTTTAAAAAGAAGAGTAGTTTTAGGAGGAACCGGGGAGACTGTGGCAGCTCCGCTAATTAGAGAGCTGATTTGGGCCAGATATTTCCCAGACTCCACCATTGGTGAGGAGACTGTTATAAAAGTAGCCCAAGCTATTGATCTATACCTTAATTTAGAAAAAGAGATTACTAAAGTACATAAAGTAAATGGAGGTTTGGTGAATGAATGGATCTATCACCTGCTATCCTCTGAAATTGAAGATATTTTAAAACCTTCTCCTGAAAAGGAATTAATGTCTAATTATATGTTTAAAATTTTTCAAGATAAGATTGCTATATCAGTTGAGGACGAGGAAACCAAAAATATCCAAGTTTTTATTGCAGTCAGGAGGGCATACGCTAATGAAGACCTGGCTTTACTTAGATTTGCTCTTTTTAAACAATATTTTGGCAAATTAAATCCTGATAATTTGGAAAAAATCGTAGCAGAATTCCCTCAATTTTTAAAAACTGTCAGTAACCATTTTAACTATCCCCTTAAGGATAAGATTTATAATTACATCAAAAAACAAATAGTACCTTTTATTATTTTAAATGATGTTTTAAAAAAATATAAAGGGCAAATAAGCAATCTATTTTCTGATGAAAGTCAGCTAAATTTAGAAATAGTTAATGCCTGTACTGCTCGTTACAAAGTGGTCCAAGAAAAAGTAAAAAGAGCCATTGTCAGAAGTGTGATTTTTATTTTTTTTACCAAAGCTCTTTTTGCTCTATTTGTAGAGGGAAATTTAGATAGATTTTTCTATGGTAAAGTGATTTGGTCAGCCATTGTTTTAAATACTCTAACTCCTCCCATACTATTAGTTTTAATTGGTTTTTTTATTGAAAAACCCACCAGAGAAAATTCTTATAATATAGTAAAAAGGCTTAATGCCATTTTATTTGACGAGGAAGCAAATTTCGCTCCCTCTTTAAATTTAACCAGAAAAGCGAGAAAAACTGATCCAATCTTAGACAGTCTTTTTTTAATGCTTTGGCTAACAACTTTTATTTTAAGTTTTGGAGCCATAATCTTTATATTAACCAAACTGCAGGTAAACCCAATTTCTCAGGCAGTGTTTATCTTTTTCCTGGCCATTGTTTCTTTTATTTCCTATAGAATCCAAAAAACTGCCAATATGTATATTTTAAAAGACACTAAAGAAAGTTTTGGAACCTTAGCTTTTGATTTTTTCTTTATGCCATTTATTCAGGTTGGTAGAAAATTAACCTCAGCTGTTTCTCAGCTAAATATTTTTCTGTTTATTTTTGACTATATTATTGAGGCTCCATTCAAAGGCATTGTGGCCTTTTTTGAACAATGGCTCCTCTTTTTAAGATCTCAAAGAGAAAAGCTAGAGTAAATCCCGTTATGTCGTCTCAACCCATGCCCGGTATGGGATACGTTGACATGCAAGGATTTTATGATGTATAAGATAAGAAATGCCATATCGTAAGACTCCTCTAATAACTGATGAAGTTTATCATGTGTTTAACCGCAGTATTGCAGGTCTACCAATATTCCTAAACAATAAAAATTATCAAAGAGCCTTAGATACTATAAATTTTTACAGATTTGAGAAACCTGGCCTTCGTTTCTCACACTATAATCGTCTCCCCATGCAGCAAAAAAGCGAATTCTTAGAAAATCTTAAATCGGGTAATGCCAAAAGGGTTAGAATCTGGGCATATTGCCTAATGCCAAATCATATTCATTTTGTATTAAAGCAGCTGTCAGAGAATGGAATAGCTAACTTTATGAGTAATGTTCAGGAAAGTTACGCCAAATATTTCAATATCAGGGAAGAAAGAACTGGAGCTTTGTTCCAATCTATGTTTAAAGCTGTGAGAATAGAAACAGATGAACAGTTAATACATGTTGTAAGATATATTCACCTTAACCCTTTAACAGCTTATGTAATTAGAGAGACTAAAGAATTAGAAACCTATCCTTGGTGTTCTTTTGTGGAATATATTAATAGACAAAATGCTGGGATTGCGGATAAAGAGGATGTGTTATCTTATTTTTCGTCACTTAAAAGGTTGAAAGATTTTACTTACGACCAAGTAGATTATCAAAGGAAATTAGCTGAAATTAAACATCTTGCTTTAGAATAAAAAATAATTACCAATAACTTTCAAAATAACCCCAAAATCCCGGTATGTCTACCTAACCCATGCCGGGCATGGGTAGATGGACTCAAGAAGAAAGAGTAAGAGTTGTTTTAAATATTGTGGGTGAGATGCATGAAATTGCTGATAATGGTAGGTTAACACAGCCCCGGGATCTTGGTGTTTGGGCAGATAGAATAGAAATGGTTTTGATATGGCCAACTGAATTTCTTGAGATTAATCGGGATTCGATACTCCATGGTTTTCCTTTTTCACCAAATAGACAACTATAGTACTTTTCTATCAACCGTTGACGCATCCCAGAATATTCCAGTACAATGTTCAGTATGGAGCATGCTATTGTTTTAAAGCC
>JACOXG010000025.1 GCA_016176405.1 Candidatus Daviesbacteria bacterium
GTTCAAACTTCCACTCAACCAGTAATCTTATGGTGATGGGGAAGGAGCAGGGGAAGGTGTTAAAGATGGAGTAGGAGTCGGATTGACATAAATATTAATTGTTGATTGGGAAGTGGCGGTTGGACTGGGTGAGGAAGTAGCATAAGAATTGTTTAGAATAGTTAAAGAATAATGTAAGAGATTAGTTCAGTCTATAAGCTAAATTTTGGGGAGTGAGCCATAAATTCCTGGACTGCCTCCAGAGAGAAACGTCTATCTCTTCTTGGACCAACACGGATAGATGGTAAAAGTCCTTTATTAGACCAACTACGCACGGTGCTAACGCTGACATACATTAACCTAGCTACCTCACCAACTCTCAAAGAACTTAACTGGTCTATTTCTTTCATGCTTGACTATGTTGCCCCAAATGGAAAGTTATCATTCAAAGCTGCGGGACATGGATGTTTGCTCCGCAAAGCATAGTGCCTTTCAGTTGCACTATGAACGAACCATTTGGCTGCGGGAGAACGAGTCGAACGTTCATAGACAGATCCAAAGTCTGTCGTCCTACCATTAGACGATCCCGCAATATTAAATCAGCCTTCAAATTATACCAGTATAATAAAGTAATGTCCTTTATTGTTTATATCCTTGAATGTGCTGATAAAACTTATTATGTAGGCTGTACAAATAGTTTAGAAAAAAGATTAAAAGAACATAATGGATCTAAAATGGGAGCTCACTACACCAAAATTAGAAGGCCAGTTAAATTAATTTATAAAGAACAATTTAAAACTTTGCTCGAAGCCAGAGGAAGAGAAGCTGAAATAAAAAGCTGGAAAAGAAAACTAAAAGAATCCCTTTGGAAATAATCCTTACGTTTCTACCTAGTCAACACCGGGGGTTGGTTAATTGGTCCATTCTCAACCATGCCCAATATTCTACCATACCTTAAGCTAAATACACTTCTGTTCCTACCTTAGTAGGTTTATCAACTTTTACCCCAAAAGAATCTCCCTTTTTAACCTCAGTCACATCCTGGTGATCTACCTGTAATGATTCTACCTTTTGACTAAATTCTTCTTCACCATGTTTAAACTTAACCTCATCTCCAACTTTAAGCCCGCCTTTGTCCAAATCAATTATAGCCACCCCTAATTTATCATAATAATGTACAACCTTACCGATTGGTTTATCCAAAATTCTCACCCCCTTACATCAGCTATTATAACTCATACTTGGGGCCCAGTTCTATTCTTGACTTTTACCTGCCTTTTATGAGTATAGTGGAGAAGAGGGGAGGTGATAAGTTTGAAGCAATTAACACCAGTGGCTGGTTGGTTGGTAGTGGTTGGAGCCATTAACTGGGGTTTGGCAGCACTAGGCTTTAATGTGGTAGATATGGTTTTGGGAGTTGGTTCTCCTTTAGGACAGATAGTTTATATTGTGATAGGTTTAGCTGGAGCTTGGATGGCCTACACTATGGCCACTAAAAAATAAGCTAAAGGACGGTTTAAAGAAACTGAGACGGTATTATTGTATAAAATCCGGTCGTTTTATCGACCGGATTTTTTTCTGGAGCGCGAGACGGGACTCGCACCCGCGACCTTCTCGTTGGCAACGAGACATTCTACTACTGAACTACTCGCGCAAAAGTGCCGGAACCCAGAATCGGACTGAGATAATCCGCTCTTCAGGCGGACGCCTTGACCACGTTGGCAATTCCGGCAAACCAGACATATTTTATATCATTTCTTGAAAAAATTGAAGATTAGGGTTATGATTACTGAAAGTATCAGAGAAGATAGCCAGGGAATATAAATTTTTAAGCCTGGTCTATCAATATAAATATCCCCAGGTAATTTTGGCCAATTGGGCATGATATTAAAAAGTAAACCCAAAATTATAAAAATTATCCCTAACAGTGAAAAAAGTTTGCCAACGTCCTGCATATTTCAATTATACCTTATGATTTTAATCCTTGGCCTAAGGTCCACCAGAAAAAAACTAAAATAGCCACAGATAATGGATTAAAACTTAAAGTAACTAGTAACCCCAGTAAAATTAATAATTCTCTCACCTGTTTTCTAACCAATAACTTCTCGATCGAGAAGATAATGATAATTGCCAGAGATGAAACTCCAAGTAACCCTCCCTGAACCCAAAAGTCCAGGAAAATGTTGTGAGCGCTATCCACAAATTGATATTGCACATTGTTATTTAAGATCAAAGAGGCTTGATGGATGGCTTGCTGACTATTACCAAAGCCTTGCCCAAAAATAGGGGAGAATGAGCCTGCAAATAGACTTGTTTGCCAAATCTCAGCCCTGTTTTCATACCAACCTCCACCTGCCCAAATGGGCAGGATAAAGGTGGTTAAACCAAGTACCAACGAAGTAATCAGGGTCTTTGTTAAATTAAGTCTGATCCCAAAAAGAAGTCCCAGAAAAATGAGTTGGATCAGCAGTGCTGAAACTCCTGCTCTTGAACCTGAGGCCAAAATAATTAAACCAGCTAAAAATAAGCTGACAAATTTTGTCCATCTGGGAGTATTGATTAAACCAAAAGGCAAGAAAAATATGGCTGCTGCAGCCAAAGAATTAGCCTCACCCAAAGTTCCAAAAGCCCTGCCATTGATATCTCCTCCCAAAATATAGGCTGACATGGTTAAAATAGTGAGAGTAAACAATGAAAAGCGGTAGACCTTCGAAGGTAGATCAATATTTTTAGAAAGCCACCAAAAAGCTGCCAGATGCCAAAGTAGAAATACTCCTTGAAGCCTGAAAGAATTGCCAAAAAAAGTTGTCTCAGTTCTAAAAAATAGCAGATGAATTATGGTTAAAATCAGCAGTATTCCAAGCCCCAATCCAGCCGGGTTTAAAAAGGATTTAAGGCTAAATTTAGTCTTAATTAGAGTTAAAAATAGTAAAACTTCAATTAAAACTTCAGCTAGGATTACTTTAGGAGTTTCAAAGGGAGAGGTACCTACGGGCAGTACCCAAATAGGCAAAAAGAAAATTAGTAAGCATATAAGGATAGTTCCCACTAAATAAGTGTATCAGATTTTTAGAAGGAAATTTGAGCACTGGCTGTGGCTGGAGTGCCCACAAAATTTAGGTGATCTTTATCAGATGAGATTATAAGTGTCACCTCAGCTGGCTGCCAGTTTGTGCCTAAGTTATCTTGAGCTTTAAGTTGATATGGAACAGCTGGAGCAGCCTGGATAACCCTTAGGTCATAATAACCATAAATATTTGGTTGAGTAACATAAGTGCGATTAGTATTTAAATTTTTTGCCACAACTTTAGCATTTACTGCTGGAAAAATCTTATTTAATAATCTATAAGTAATTCTACCAGTTAAATGATAAGTATAATAGGTAACCGGTGAGGTTACAGGTGAGGTAGCAAGTCCAGATTGGGCTGAAACAATATTAGTTTGAGACAGCGATAAAGCTGCTACAATTGCAAAAAAAGTAACTAAAATTAAACCTTTAATTTTCATAAGGGGTTAATATACCATATCCAAACTACCTTGTCAAGTGTTATAGGATAAATCTATTTTACTGTCACACTTTTGGCTAAATTCCGGGGTTTATCAGGATCTTCAATCTTCCTGGCTAAGGCCAAATAGTAGGCAAGAAGTTGGGCAATTAATATTTGTGAAATCATGGTGGCTTCTTTAAGATCTGCAGTTTGTAAAAATGCATCAAAAACTTTGTTGGCTTTTGGACCAATACCAATAATAAAGGCCCCTCTGGCTTTTAATTCCTGGGCATTGGAGATAACATCATCATAAGTCTCATCGTGAGGAGCCATCACCAAACAAGGGGTCCCCTTTTCAATTAAAGCAATCACCCCATGTTTCAGCTCACCTCCGGCAAAGCCTTCAGCATGAAGCAGGCTGGTTTCCTTCATTTTTAAAGCTGCCTCCATGGCTGCAGCATATGATATACCTCTACCAATCACAAAGACATGTTCACTATTTCTTAACTGGTCAGCTAGTTTGATAATTTCTTGAAGGTAATTTTGTTTCAGGATTTGTTTAACATTTTCTGCTGCCTTAAGTAGTAATTCCTTACCCATCATCTGTTTTTTAGCCAGAGCATAGGCTGTTAAAATAAGTACTGCCACCATGGCAATAAAGCTTTTGGTGGCCACCACTGCTTTTTCCGGACCTGCTTCCAAAAGGATCTTAAAATCAGCCTGCCTATATAAAGTTGAGCCTAAAACATTGACAATAGCGGCAATTTTGGCACCTTTCTTTTTGGCCTGACCAATAGGCTCAATCACATCAATAGTTTCTCCGGATTGGGAAATCGGGACAACCAAACTTTTTTTTGTTAAATAATCTTCCTGATATTTAAACTCAGAGCCGATGGAAAAATTAACATGCTTTTTGGCAATAGAGGAGAAAAGATAAGTACCAGCCAAAGCTGCATATGAGGCAGTCCCACAACCCAACATAAATGTCCCAAAAGCCTTATCTATTAACCCAGCCAGCTCTTTGGTAGAACCATCATAATTTAAGGCAATATTTTCCAAAACATGCGGTTGTTCATAAATTTCTTTAAGTAGAAAGTGTTTAAATTTCCCTTTCTCTGCTTCCTCAAAAGTCCAAGTCAAAGTATGAGTCCTAGGTTGAATGGGCTGACCATTTGGCAAACTGAACAACTTGATTTGCTTGCCCAAAATGACCATCTGACTATCCTCCAAAAAAATTACTTTTTTGGTATGTTTAAGTATTCCAGCTGCATCTGAAGCAATAAACAGCTCATCATTTTTCCCCAATCCCACCACCAGGGGAGAGCCATTTTTGGCAGCAATAATTTCCGAGGATTTGGCATAAAGGGCAATCACAGCATTAAGTCCTTTTAATTTGTTAAAGGCATCTCGCACAGAGGAAGCAAAGCCTTTTGTTTTTAAATTCTCCTCAATTAAATGAGTGATCACTTCTGTGTCAGTCTCAGAGGAAAATTTGTGGCCCTTTTTAATTAGCTCTGCTTTAAGGGTTTGGAAGTTTTCCACAATGCCGTTATGCATCACCGCCACCTGTTTTGTGCAATCAAGGTGTGGGTGAGCATTGGCTTCAGTCACCCCACCATGAGTGGCCCAGCGGGTATGGCCAATGCCAACAGTACTTTTGGGGAGTTCAGTTTTAGCTGATCCAATCTTACCAACATGTTTATCTACCACCAGATTTGGAGAGCCTTTCACCGCAATTCCCCAGGAATCATAACCCCGATATTCCAGCCTTTTTAAACCCTCTAAAATCACCTCTGAGGCATTCTTTTTCCCAATGTAGCCAAATATCCCACACATAGATAAGGAATTATATCATTCTTTCACCCACCGGGGATTTTGACTTACACTTCTTAAATAAGCTGGAAGACCTCTCTGAATTCCCATTGTCCTTGGAAGAATACCTCCAAACTCATAGGCTGAGGAGGAATGTAATATGACAGCTGCCTCATGAAATGGTAAAAGAGACAATGTTTGTCTTAAAGCATCAGCTTTCCCTTCTCGGCTAGCATGTTCCCAAACATTTGTTAAATTGGCAAAAGTAATTTCACCACTCATTAGTCTTATTATTCGTCCTAATCTAGCAACAATGAAAGGATTTGTCAGATCTAAAGCTGTTGTCAGTAGTCGTTTTCTTGCCAGTGCATCTTTACACTCATCAAAATGCTCTTGACTTGAAAGAAAATGCTCTTTGCCTAAATCACCCATTTCCATCCCAATATCTCCACTGGCCCTTAGACGAGCAATGGGATGCCACCAATTAAAATACCTATAGAATAAAGAATTTCTACCTTCATAAACTGATTTTCTATAATCATCTGGAGAAGGAGTGGTAGATAAAATCCGGGCAGTCTCCAAAGTCCAGCGAGCAATAAATTTATTTCTATCCACCAAAATAACCAAATCAGCAGGAATTCGGGGAAGAGAAGATAGAACAGAGCCATTTCCCACCACTAAACCCACCCTCAAAGTATCACTTTTTATATCCTGATCTGAAATCCTTCTTAAGGTAATTCCATAACCCGCATCATTTTTGTGAGCAAATTCCGTTGGCCGATCTTCTAGCTTTTGGCCATCGGATAGATGCTCTAAGTCATTTTTTAAAGCTTGAAGGAGTAAGCTCTTTGGACCGATTTCTATCTTATTCATAAGTGGAGTCAATGTGGACTCGAGAGGAGTCGAACCCCTGACCTGTCGCGTGTAAGGCGACCGCTCTAACCAACTGAGCTACGAGTCCATAAGAACATTTCCTATTTTACCAGAATATTCTCTAAAACGGTAGAAAATTGATATCTTGACAGGTCATAGAATCATATGTACAATGCGTACATATGCTCAGGTTAAACATGTTTTATGCCACTGAGGCCCGCACTAAATTTTTTAAGCTTATTAAGATGGTGGCTCAAGGAGAGGAAGTCATTGTGATTAATAAAGACAGTGGATTTAAAATAAAATTAGTTCCTTTGGATGCAGAAATATCCTCTGGTAAAAAATCAATTTTGAAGCAGCTGGCAGATGCTGACTTTAAAAGTAAATCACCTGAGGAAATTAAAAGAATTATTGAAAACAGACTAAACAATGAGTAGTCTGTATTTGGATACCAACATCTTCATCTATCTGGCCGATAAAAATTCTCCTTATCATAAATCATGCCAGGCCTTAATTAATTATTGTCAAGACAAAAAAATCTTAATTGCAACTTCCACAGAAACTATCCAGGAAATAATTCATTATGCCAAAAATACCAAACAGCTTAAGGTAGGTTTAAAAGTGGCCAAAAAAGTTTTGGAATTGATTGATCAATTATATTCCATTGATGAAAACACTATCAAGATTTACCTAGAGAAAGTGGAGCTTTATAAAAATGCCAAAAGCAGAGATATTATTCATCTAGGTGTCTGTTTGAGAAATAAATTGGATACTATTATTACCTATGATAAGGAATTTAAATCCTTCAAAGAGATCAAAGTATTACCTCCCCAGGAAATCTTGGATTAATCCTCTACCATTGTGGTGCGGATGAGAGGAGTCGAACCTCCACAGGCTTGCGCCCACTACCACCTCAAGGTAGCGTGTATACCATTTCACCACATCCGCATGGGTGCCGAGGAGAGGATTTGAACCTCCACGAGATTACTCTCATAACGTTCTGAACGTTACATGTCTACCGTTCCATCACCCCGGCTTTTGCATTTGAATTATATCAATAACTGATATAATATCCAAAACAACCAAATCCTTAGGTGGGGGAACAGGACACTTTTCTCTTCTTAGAGGCTTAGTGGGCCTCAACCAGCCGGAAAATATTACGGCAGTGGTGGGAACTTGGGACAGCGGTGGATCGTCTGGAAAGTTACGCACAGAACTTGGCATTTTACCCCCAGGGGATCTAAGACAATGCCTACTGGCTTTAATGGAAGACCCAAAGCAACGGCAGGTGGCCCAAAAGCTGTTTGAAGATAGATTGCTGGAGGTTAAAGGCCCTTTAAAAGGTCACAGCATGGGAAATTTGATCACAGCCAGATTGGAGCAAATTTATAAAGGACCTGACAGAGGAGTAGATGCTGAAAGAATGCTCTTTAGAATCAGTGCCAAAGTTTTACCCGTCTCTCTTACTGATTTACATTTAATTGCGCAGCTTTCTGATGGGAAGGAGATTGAAGGAGAAACCAATATTGATATCCGGGGGGAAAAGAGAAATTACAACCCCAAACATAAAATCCAAAGAATTTATTTTGATGCTGCAGCTGATCCTAATCCCGAAGTTTTGGAAGCCATTTCTAATGCTGATAAAATTATCTTTTCCGCCGGGGATTTATACACCTCTGTTTTACCCCATCTTTTGGTTAACGGTATTAAAGAAGCCATAGCCACATCAGGAGCCCAGGTCATTTTGGTCTTAAATTTGATGACCAAAAGAGGAGAAACCGACTCATATAAGGCCTCAGATTATCTTGGTGCCTTTGTTTATTATTTAGAAGATCAGGAAATCGGCGCCATGATTGTTAATTCCAACGGTTTATCTCCTCAGATTTTAAGAGCTTATAAAAAGGAAGGTAAGGAACCGGTTAAAGTTGATGAGGATAATTGTCAAAAAATCGCTCCCAAAATGAAGATTGTTAAGGCTCCATTGGCTGTTTATCATATCAGGGAGCATCTTTTGCGCCATGATCCAGCCAGTCTGGCCAAGGCCATTCTCGATATTGACAAGAGGTAGAGGTTTCTTTACTATCAATGCAGCAGATGGACAAGCATACCACCACCATGGTGGCTGCGTGGTTTGGTGCAGTCATCACCACTTTAATATTTTCTCTTTGTTTTCTGGTTATCCTTTCAACTGAGCAGGTTTACATTCCTACTTCATCAAATTTTAAACTGTTTTCCTCTTTACCTGATCAATCCAAAATAGTAACTGCTGAGGTGGGAAAAGAAGACGCCCGGGCCAAAATTGTGGAGGATTTTTTTAAAGGCTATAAATCGGTATTAGCAGATTATAGTCAAAATTTTATCTCAGTGGCAGATCAGTATAATCTGGATTGGAGAATTTTGCCTGCGATAGCCATGCAAGAGTCAAACGGTGGCAAAAAGGTAATTAAAAATTCTCACAATCCTTTTGGCTATGGAATTTACGGGGATTTGGTAATTAGGTTTTCTTCCTGGGAAGAGGCGATTGAAAGAGTGGGCAAGGAACTTCGGGAGGATTATCTTAACTTAGGTCTTAAGACTCCCTGGGAAATCATGACCAAATACACTCCACCATCCTTAGCCAAAGGGGGAGCTTGGGCTGAGGGAGTTTCAACTTTTATGGCACAGTTGCGTTAGGTTAACCACAACTAGTTCACATGGTTGTTGTTTGACTTTAGAAGCAAAGATTGATATACTACAGGATCTTCCTGACCCACAAAGGGCCAGGATTTTTTTAAAAGGCTTATATGAATTTAAGAAATAAAATACTTCTTCTAATTTTAATAATAATGCTCGGCCTCACTTTTTGGGGTAGCTTGACCAAAGATGAGCCAAAAATATCAGAGCCTCAATTCTCACAGGAGGTCAAAGTTGAATCCAAGCAGATGGATAGGAATGCCCAAATTCTGGCGGATTACTTAGGCCAGCACAACTCTCCCTTGCAATATCATGCTCAAGATTTGATTGACGCTGCCAATCTGTATGAACTTGATTGGAGACTGGTACCGGCCATTGCTGGTGTGGAATCAACTTTTGGGAAAAAAATTCCTGGTGGATATAATGCCTGGGGTTGGGGAGTTTATGGCAACCGAGCCATCTACTTTAAATCCTGGAAGGATGGTATTTATACTTTGTCTCAAGGCTTAAGGGAAAAATACATTAATCGTGGTCTGACAGATCCATACTTAATGAATAGAATTTATGCCAAATCACCTGCTTGGGGATGGAAGGTTAACTATTTTATGGCTGATTTACAAGAGTTTGCCCAAACATATGAGCAGGAGACTGAACCCATTAATGTCAGTTTATCACCTTCCGAAATAGCGGTTGTTTCAGCCAGCCCGGTTTTGAGGTAAAATGGCCTTTCATATGAGGCTGAGCGCGGCAATACTTTTGGGTAAGATCATTGCTAAAATTATCCATCTCTTAAAAATTGGCGGTGGATCGGCAGCTCCTGGTTTATTTGCTCTAAAATTGGATCCAGACTTGGTTATTAAACTTTCTGCCAAAATCCCTCAAAATATTATTATTACCGGTACCAATGGTAAAACTACCACAGCCAGGATGATTGCTCTTTTTGCTAAGGCAAATGGTTTAAAAGTTATCAGAAACCACACAGGGTCCAATCTGGAAAGAGGCATTGCCTCTACCTTAATACACCACACATCCTTAGGTTTGAACGTAATCAACACCGGGGGTTGGTTAGATAGAAACCTAGGGGTTTGGGAGTTGGATGAGGCTGCATTTAATAGTGTGACTCCAAAAATTAAACCTAATATTGTTGTTTTTCTAAATGTATTTAGGGATCAGTTAGATAGGTATGGGGAAGTGGACAGTGTAGTTAAAAAATGGTGCAATACCCTAAAATCCCTAACACCCCAAACAGTTGTCCTGCTTAATGGTGATGACGCCAATACAGCCAAATTAGCTCATTGTTTTGAAGGAAAGGTAGTTACTTTTGGAGTTAAAGATTACAAACTAGTAGGTGAATCTTTAGAAAAAAAACCATCTAATAAGAAATTAGACTTTGAAGCAAAAAATGTGATTTTAAATGGTCTTAAGGGATCTACCTTTCAACTGTCCTTCAATCATAAGTCTCACACCATTCACCTTCCTCTTCCCGGTATCTACCACATCTATGATGCCCTTGCAGCAATAACATGCGCAACTCATTTTTCTGATATACCAATTAACCGATTATCTGATTATCTGATTAACTTCCAACCAGCCTTTGGCAGGGTTGAAAAGCTGCCTTTTGGCTTTATTTTCTTAATTAAAAACCCTGCTGGAGCTACTCAAGTTTTTGAAACCATTGCTCCACAAATTAAACCAAATGATCGGCTGCTTTTGGCCTTAAATGATAATTTAGCAGATGGCACAGATGTATCTTGGATCTGGGATGCAAATTTTGAAGTTCTTCTTCAAAATTTGTCCCGAGCGAAGTCGAGGGACCTCTCACTTTATGTTAGTGGCACCAGGACCTATGATTTGGCAAATAGATTAAAATATGCTGGATTTGATTCCCATAATATAATGGTGGAAAGTGATCTTAAAAAGGCCCTCAGACAAGCTAGAGATGGCTTAAAAGGCAAATTATTCATTCTGCCTACTTATACAGCCATGCTTGAACTACAGGGTATTTTAGCCCATTCTGGGCTCAAAAAGCATTACTGGGAGGAATCATGAAACTTGTCATTGGCTATTTATATGGAGATTTGATGAATATATATGGGGACACGGGCAATATTATTGCCCTTAAAAAAAGAGCACAGTGGAGGGGAATTGAGGTAGTAGTTAAGAATATATCTTTAGGCGATAAACTTTACACATCCGATGTGTCAAGTAAGCCGGACATTTATTTTTTTGGAGGTGGACAGGATCAACAGCAAGAATTAGTATCAAGGGATTTAGTATTAAGTATTAAGGGAAAAGTCATAAAGCAAGAAGTAGAAAAGGGTGTACCATTACTCTCAGTTTGTGGAGGATACCAGTTACTTGGGGAATATTATAAACCACATAAAGGCCCCAAGTTGCCTGGAATCGGACTATTTCCAACCTATACTGTGGCTAGTTTCGATAGAATGATAGGTAATATAGTCATTGAGTCACAATTTGGTAAATTAGTGGGATTCGAAAACCATTCAGGAAAGACACATCTTAAAAAAGGAGCTTTACCTTTTGGGATGGTTCTGAAAGGGTTTGGTAATAATGGAGCAGATAAAACAGAAGGCTGTATGTACAAAAATGCCATTGGTTGCTACATGCATGGATCCTTACTTCCTAAAAATCCAAAATTGGCAGATTGGTTGCTGAGGAAAGCTTTGGAAACCAAATATGGAAAAGAGATCGAGTTAGAATCTTTAGATGACTCCCTTGAGCTCCAAGCCCACCAAAAAGCTCTAGCCAGATTTAGTTAAATCCGTGCATGTCAACCTAACCCATACCGGGCATGGGTATTACTGTTAAAAGATTTAGATAATTCTGTTAAAATACACATAAAGCCGAAGTGGTGGAATGGCAGACACGCAGCGTTTAGGGCGCTGTGCCCGTAAGGGCGTGGAGGTTCAACTCCTCTCTTCGGCACAACTTGAAAAGATAAGTTAAATAAGGTAGAATTAGCCTCATTATGGATGATAATAGAGCTATCAATGATAGTAAAGCTTTAGATCCTTTTGCTTCAAAGCCTCAAGATAATCATGTTTCACCCAATATGCAAATTGGTGGGGTGATGGGGGGTATTGATGAGTGGGGAGGAGAGCTTTTAAGAAGTAGTGGCCAGATTGCCTCTGATGGGGGCTCATTAATTAAAGATTCCATAGTTGATCTTCTCAAAGGGGATATTTTCTATCAGGAAACACCAAAAGAAAAAAATGGCCATAATAAAACTCAAATTGGCGGAAAAACTGAACTGCAATTTAATAAGCCCACTGAAAAGCAACAAATTAATGAAAAGGTTCGGGTAATTGAATTTAAAAAACAACTTGAGCAAGGTCAAAAGAATGAGATGAGTAAAGAAGAAAGAAGAAAAGCCATGGCAGCTCAAAGAGAAAATGTCATTAAAACAGTGGGCGGAATTAGTAATTTGGATTATGAAGATATCATGGATGAAAATGGAAAACTGAGGGTGGATATTGAGGTTTGGTTTAACAGAAAAAATTCAGAAATGAAAGAAGCAGAGCTAAAAAAGCAAAAACAAACTCAAGTTGCTCAAGCCACTGGTAAAATTAACTACTTTATGCAGCACAACATGGCTGGTGAAAGACAGGGTGGTCAACATGTTTTCAATGCCGCTGGATAATCTTGAATAAGTATCCTCAATCAATTAGAATTTAAAAGTTCGCACTTGTCAAAAACTGTCATTTAGACACTTTTTTGCAAGTGATCTCGCGCGCAGGAAAATTTGCGCGCTGCGATGGGCGGTTAGCTCAGCTGGTAGAGCGCGTTCTTGACGTGAATGAGGTCACAGGTTCGAGTCCTGTACCGCCCACTTTGTGATATTATTTAAATGACCAAGCAAATAGAAAATCACTTATCTGCCAATATGAATATGCGCAAAAGAAATATTATGATGGCTAATTTTTTAGGAGGTTTAGCTTGGGGTTTTGGAACAGTGGTAGGAGCCTCTGTGGTAGTGGCAATTATTGGTTATATTTTAGGTTTATTTGGATTTTTTGAAGTTTTTAGCCTGCCTCAACCTCCTAATTTAAGATGAGTAATTTAAAAGATCACAAACAAATTGGCCAAGAACAAGAATTATTTTTTACCCATGATTTAGCTCCTGGGGCCCCTTTTTGGCTTCCCAAAGGCATGGTGATCTTTAAGGAACTTGAAAAGTATATCAGAGAGTTAACAGAAAAAGCAGGCTATTTAGAAACTTCTACACCAATTATGGTAAAAAGTGAACTTTTTAAACAATCCGGTCACTGGGAAAAATTTGGAGAACGCAATATGTATAACCTTCGACTCTCAGATGAGGATGATGATAGCAAAGGAGAATTATATTCTCTAAAACCCATGAATTGTCCTGAATCAACTATTTTATATAGATTCAGACCAAGATCTTATAAAGAACTTCCACTCAGGTTATCTGAAATAGGTAGACTGCACAGAAGAGAAAAATCAGGAGAGGTTAATGGTTTACTTAGGGTGAGACAACTAACTATGGACGATGCTCATATTTATGCCAGGGAGGATCAAATTTATGATGAGGTGTCTAATATTTTGGATATGATGATGGAATTTTATAAAAGTAGACTGGCCACCAGACCGGAAACTAGAGCCGGAACAGACCAAATGTGGGATAAGGCAGAAAAGGAACTGGCTGAAGCCATTAAGAAAAAGGGTATTAAAGCCGGAGATAAGATGGGTGATGGAGCCTTTTATGGACCAAAAATTGATGTTCACATTAAAGATTCTCAAGGCAGAGACTGGCAACTGGCCACAGTTCAGTTGGATTTTCATCAACCGGAAGCTTTTAAGCTGGAGTATGTAGATGAGAAAGGTGAAAAGAAAAGACCAGTGATGATTCATCGGGCCATTTTTGGTTCTTTTGAAAGATTT
>JACOXG010000013.1 GCA_016176405.1 Candidatus Daviesbacteria bacterium
TCAGTAGTTATTACTCAAACTTATCATTTTTCTCATTGGAGGCCTTTTAAAAAACTAGAAGATTTCCACTTTTATAAAGTTTAGAATCCTAACTTCTCTCCCACCAAAATCAAACTGATTCTTCCTGGCTTTACCTCTTTATTAACAATTAATAATTTACTAACATTACTACCAGTTGTGATATTGTAGGCTTTATTTGCTCTCTCTGATTCTAAGGGTAAAACATATTCATAAATTCTTTTAAGAGCCTCATCATTATCTTTTACGATTTTTTGTGCACCAACTATCCAAATAACATAAATTGCTCCTCCTGAATATGCAGATAGTTGACTACCAGTATTTGAGGCAATAAAGATATATCCATCCTCTGTCACAGCATGAACGCTACCAATTGTCCAATCAGGACCAGCTCCCAATTTCTGCATCATTGAATTTTGAGTTTCTCGGTTCATATGATTCAACTTTTTGCGCACTGAATCATATCTTCCGGATTGATTCAAATCTGCTAAAATTTCTATTGTTTCTAATGTAATCGATGTCTGGGTAAACACCTCAGCTCCTTGAGGGATCATCTCTAAGACTACTTCTTTTGCTTGTTCACCAGTTTGAACAAATTTGGCATTGATGCCATTTGAATTTAATGCCTGAATAGTTCTATCAATAGTTTGTTGATCTGCTAAGGTATTCCATTTATCCATGAAGTTGTTAATTATATCTCAATTATCTGCTTAGGAGAAAGTGTTATTTGTCTAATTTTATCTTTTTCTAATACAAATAAATCCTCAATTCTGACTCCACCAAAACCTGCGATGTAAATCCCTGGTTCTATTGAAAATACCATCCCATTTTTTAAAATATCTTTACTTTTAGGAGATAATGAAGGATGTTCATGAACTTCTAATCCTATCCCATGCCCCAAAGAATGAGGAATATCTAAATATCCTTTTGATTTAATATATTCTCTTGCTACTTTATCCACCTCTTTAGCCCTAACTTGCTTTCCCAATTTTATTTGAATATTTATAAAATCCACTGCTCTTTTTTGAGTTTCTAAAACTGTCCGGTATATTTTCTTTTGTTTTTCAGATGCTTTGCCAAAAATAATTGTCCTGGTCATATCTGAACAATAACTTTCTACTTTTGCACCAAGATCTAATAAAACAAAATCTTCTCTTTTTAATTTAGTCTCACCACTTTGATGGTGTGGTATGGAGGAATTTTTTCCAAAAGCCACTATAGGAGGAAAAGAAATTTCAGCTCCATTCTTTTTAAGAAAATATTCTATCTCGAAGACTATTTCTTTCTCACTTACTCCAACCTTTAGCTTTTTTAATATATGTTCAAATGTATCATCACCCAATTTAGCTGCTTTCTCAATTTTCTTAATTTCCTCAATATCTTTTGTATTTCTTAAATGATTTAAATTAAAATGTTTTAATTTTTTAAAATGCTTTTGTAAAATTTTGTGTTCTGAAACTGTTAAATTATCTTCTTCTATGCCTAAACTTTTGATTTTTTTCTTCAAACTTTTTAAAAGATCTTCTGTTGATTTTTTATATCCTCTTTCAAAAAGCTCAAAAGATGATACTTCTTCTTTTATCGCCTCTGTATATCTTCCATCAGTAATAATATAACCAAAATCTCTACCTACTAAAATATAAGCTTCTCTTTCATCCTTGGAAAAATTTGAATATCCGCTCAGATATTCAATATTTGAAACAGATGAGATAAAAACAGCATCTATATTTTCTTTTTTTATCTGCTTTCTTAACTGTTTAAGTTTTCTATCAAACATAGGGCCGATTGTATCATGGATTTATGGTAAAATCCCTCTTGCCATGAAGATTCTCCATTTTTCAGATATCCATATTGGCATGGAAAATTATGGGAAATTGGATCCCCAAACAGGATTATCCAGCCGCCTTTTAGATTTTTTCCAAACTTTTGATTTTATTGTAGAAACCGCCATTAAAGAGCAAGTTGATGCGGTACTTTTTGCTGGCGATGCTTATAAAACTCGTGACCCCAACCCGACCCAGCAAAGAGGCTTTGGGGAAAGAATTAGAAAAATTGCCAAAAAAATTCCAGTTATTTTAGTAGTGGGCAATCATGACACTTCCAATGCAGAAGGCAAGGCCAATACTTTAGATATCTACTCTGCCTTGGAAATAGATAATGTTTATGTTTCTAGAAAAATAGAATATTTAAAAATCCCCACTAAGAGTGGAGCCTTACAAGTTATCACTCTACCTTGGCTTCACAAAAATGATTATAAAACTGCGGGGGAGAAGTTAAAACTTTTATATGAAAAAATTGATCTATCCTCACCTGCCATATTTTTATCCCATTGTGAAATAGAAGGAGCATCTTTCGGATCTGAGAAAGGTATGGCAATTGCCAATGATGTAACCATTCCTTTACCACTTTTACAAGATAAAAGATTATCCTATGTAGCTTTAGGTCACCTTCATAAACATCAAGTTTTATCAAAAGACCCGCTGATTGTTTACTCTGGTTCTCCTCAAAGAATTGATTTTGGAGAAGAAAAAGAGGAAAAGGGAATAATTCTTGTGGAAATTGGCAGCATAGCTAATTTTCGGTTTATCCCAACAAATGCCAGGAAATTTTTAACCATCACTGTTAATTTAAAATCTTCTGATCAAAATCCTACTCAGACAATAGTTAATGAGATTTTAAAAAATGATATTACTGAGGCTGTTGTCAGATTAATCATCAATATCCCATCAGATTTGGAAGAGAATTTAGAGATGGCTGTGATTAAAAAGTCTTTAGTAGGAGCTCATTATATTGCCGGTATTTCCAAAAATATCAATAAAACAAAAAGAATTATTTTAGAAATGCAAGGAGTTGAAAGTCTAAAGCCCTATGAGGCTTTAAAAAAATATTTTCAGGCCAAAAATTTTTCTAATAAAAAAATTCATGAATTAGAAAACTATGCCCAAAATTTGCTGCAAGAATGATACCTGTAAGACTCAAACTGTTAAACTTCACATCATATAAGGACGCTCCCGAGCTTAACTTTTCCAAATTTCACTTGGCAGCTATCTCCGGCCCTAATGGCGCTGGTAAATCATCACTTTTGGATGCTATTACCTGGTGTGTTTGGGGCTGGTCCCGGGCAGGAGATTTAGCGGATCAACTTGTTCATAAAGGTACAAAACATATGTTTGTAGAATTAACTTTCCAACTTGATAGTCAGGAGTTTACTGTTAAAAGAGAGCGGAATTTGACTGGTGGCTCCTCAACCAATTTGGAACTTTGGTCGGGAAATCACAATTTAACAGAAGGCACTATAAAGATGACTCAGGAAAAAATAATCAATCTTTTGCATTTAACCTTTGAAACTTTCATTAATTCCTCATTCTTAAGACAAGGTCATGCAGATGAGTTTACTACCAAAGGTCCAACAGATAGAAAAAGAATTTTGGCAGATATTCTAGGTTTATCTCACTATGATGAGTTGGAAGAAAAAGCAAAAGAAAAAATCAAGGATATCCAAACCAAGCTGAAACTTTTGGAATATCAAATTTTAGAGATAGAGGCGGAAATTTCCATGAAAGGAGATAGAGAAAAAACCCTGACTGAATCAAAACAGAAAGTTTTCGAAATAGAGAAAACTGTAAGAAGAGTGGAGGAGGAGTTAATGCTTTTACAAAGGAGGAGGGAGGTCCTTATCTTAGCATCAGAGCAGCATCAGAAATTAGAACAAAATCTTAATGCCCAACTTATGGAACTCAGTGAAATTGTCACAAAAGGTAAACAAAGAGCAAATAGAATTAAGGGTCTTGAACAAAAAATTTTAAGCCTCGAATCAGTTGATCAAAAAATTAAGGAATTAAAAAATTTAGAGCAGGAGGTAGAAATTTTAAACAAGAAAAATCAAGAAAAATTGGAGTTGGAGAAGCAGTTAGCTCAGATTGCTGGTGTCCTCAATGTAAAAGAAGAGCAGAAAAAAAATTTACAAAAAATCATAGAAGATTTAAAAAAACAGCTGAACCAGTTATCTATTCCTGCCGCCAAATGTCCAACTTGCGGACAAGAAATTGGCAAAGATCAAAAACACCAAGTCAGACAAGAACTTGAAAAAAAATTAAATGATAGGGTATCTGAAGTTAACAAAATTTCCATCAAAGATGAACAGATACAAATTCAAAATCTAAATCAAAGAATTATTGCTCTAAAAATTGATGACTCGAAATTAATAAAACTGCAAAAGGATTTACAAAATCTTGAAATTTTGCAAAAACAGAAAGAAGAATTTTTACAAAACCAAGCCAGTTTAGAAACTGAAAAGAAAACACGAGAAGAATTATTATCACTTTACAATAATAAAAAAACACAAGTAGATAAATTGCGATCCGAGTTAGAAAAACTTCCCAAAGTCTCACAAAATTTATTAAAAATCCAAGCTGATTTGGAAAGTAAAGAAAATTCTCTGCAAACTTTGAGAGTAACAGAGAAAGAAGCCCAGACTATTTTAGGACAGGCTAAAGAGTTGATCTCTAGATCAGAGCAGCTGGAAAAACTAGCCAAACAGAAAAAGGATGAACAAACATCCTTACAAAAAGATAAAGCGGCCTATGACGAACTGGCTTTGGCTTTTGGCAAAAAGGGTATTCAAGCCATGATTATTGAAACAGCCATTCCGGAAATTGAAGATGAAGCCAATAGATTACTGGAAAAATTAACAGATGGTCGGATGAAAATTGAACTACAAACTCAAAGAGAAACTAAAACTAAGCTGGAGACTGGCGAAAAAGGTATCATCGAAACTTTAGATATTATCATTTCTGATGAGATGGGTGAGCGACCTTATGAACTTTATTCAGGAGGAGAAACTTTTAGGGTTAATTTTGCCCTCAGAATTGCTCTATCTAAGCTATTAACCAAGCGGGCTGGAGCCAGATTGCAATTTTTGGTCATCGATGAAGGATTTGGTACACAAGATGTAGAAGGAAGAAACAGAATCGTGGAGGTGTTAGATGCCATTAAAAATGACTTCGAAAAAATATTAGTCATTACTCATTTGGAAGAGTTAAAGGAAGAATTCCCAATTAGAATTGAGGTTTCAAAAGGAATTAGCGGATCTACCTTTGAAGTGGTCGGTGTTTGATCTACAATATATACATGCCGGCATTAGTTAGTAAACTCACTTTAGCCATAATTTTTTGGGTAGTTTTTATTTATGTAGTTTTATATATTCCTTATCCGCCAAATTTTACTCAAGCTTCTGCCTTTCAGCTGATTTCATTTTTTGGGGCATTATTTTTAGCAATAATATTCACCTTAAATATTTTTCTAAATTCTATTTTTCTCTCAGTATCCATTTCTTTGGGTGTAATTTTTCTTTTAATACTTAAAGCCTTAGAATCTTTAAATATTGTCACCGCTGTATTAACTATTGTGGCTGTCTATTTGCTTTTTACATATTTTAAGAAAAATCAAAAAGGTTTGACTAATCTTTCCAAAATCCCTAAACTAAGTAGTTTCAGAAGGAGAAAAAGTTGAATGAATAAATTTTATATACATTGTGCCATTCCTTATGTGAATGCCAAACCACATATTGGTCATGCACTTGAATTTATCCAAACTGATACTATTGCCCGTTACCACCGCTTATTGGGTGAGGAAATCTTAATGCTTTCTGGGTCAGATGAAAATGCCTTAAAAAATGTTCAAGCAGCTGAAGAAGCAGGTGAAGATGTCCAAACTTTTGTAGATAAAAATGCCAAACTTTTCCAAGATTTGGCGGAAAAACTTAATGTAAATTTTGATGTCTTCCAAAAAGGCAGTGATAAAAAACATCATCATCCATCAGCTCAAAAACTTTGGCAGCTTTGTGAGAGTGCCGGTGATATCTACAAAAAATCTTATAAGGGTCTGTATTGTGTTGGATGTGAATTATTTTATTCACCTGATGAATTAGATGAAAAAGGTGAATGCTTTGAACATCCGGGCAAAAAACTAGAGGAGGTAGAGGAAGAGAATTATTTTTTTAAGCTTTCAAAATACCAAGATAAATTAATCACAATCATTGAATCAGGAGAATATGAAATTATTCCCGAAAGCAGAAAACATGAAGTTTTATCTTTTCTAAAAAGTGGGCTACAAGATATCAGCATTTCTAGAACTAATAAGCGGACCAAAAATTGGGGAGTCCCTGTGCCCGGCGACCCCTCCCAGCGAATCTATGTCTGGTTTGACGCATTAAATATCTATCAATCAGGTGTGGGATTTGGTTGGGGTGATAAAAAATATCAAAAATGGTGGCCTGCAGATTTACAAGTCATAGGAAAAGGGATCATTAGATTCCATGCTATTTATTGGCCTGCTTTTTTACTTTCTGCAAAATTAAAATTGCCTAAAAAATTATTTGTTCATGAGTATTTTACAGTTGATGGCCAAAAAATGTCTAAAACATTGGGTAATGTTTATGATCCAAATATAGCCATAAAAAAGTTTGGTTCAGATGCCTTACGTTACTTTTGTTTGGCTAAAATTTCCCCATTTCAAGACGGAGATTTCTCAGAGGAGAAATTAAAAGAGGCTTATAATGCAGATTTGGCCAATGGGTTGGGAAATTTAGTCTCAAGAATTGCCAAACTTTGTGAACAGAATAATATCCAAGCAACTGATGGATCCAATGTCTGGTGTGCTGATTTGGAAAAATATATGGGGGAGTTTAAATTTAATGAAGCCATAGCTGTAATTTGGGAGCTTATTGCTGAAGCAGATAAGAAAATCAATCAAGAAAAACCATGGGAACTTTCTGGAGAAAAGTTAAAGGCTGTTCTATTAGATTATGTCAAAAGGATCCAAGCCATAGGTTATAACTTGCAACCCTTCTTACCAGAAACTGCCGAAATAATCTTAAAACAATTCTCAGGGCCAATTAAATCAGGCCTACCCCTTTTTCCAAGGATCTAATGTTAATAGATACGCATGCTCATTTATATTGGGATTCCTATAAAGATGATTTAGATGAAGTTATTCAGCGCTCCATTGATGCGGGAGTAACTAGCATTATTAATGTTGGGGTTGATGTCCAAAAATCAGAACTTGCAGCCAAACAGGTTAAAGAGAAGTTATCCAAAATTCCCAATTTTAAAAGCTATTCTACCATTGGAATTCATCCTCATGAATCATTAAAATATAATTCAGATGTATCCATACATCGTGACATAGAAAAATTAGAGAAACTATATAAGCAAAGCTTGCCTTCGTCTAACGACGAACGTCAAACCCAACCAGATCAAATCATAGCAGTTGGAGAATGTGGTCTAGATTATTTTTTTGATCCTGAGTTTGTCCCCCCTACTCTACCCCCTGAGCAGATTAAAGATTCTCAAAGAAAACTTTTTAAAGCTCAAATAGATTTAGCAAAAAAACTAAATCTACCTTTAATAGTTCACTGCAGAGATGACCGATCTAAAAATCCCAATAATTCTGGGGCATGGGATGAAGTATTAAAGATGGTGGGCACTCATCCTGCCATCCTCCACTGCTATTCTGGTTTATCCCATACTACTAACTATATGCTGCAAACCACCAACCTAATTGTCTCTTTTGCAGCCACCATCACTTATCCCAAAAATGAATATTTAAGAGATGAATATTTAAGAGCAGCTGCCAAAATTTTACCTTTGGAAAAAATAGTCTTGGAAACAGATTGTCCATTTTTACCTCCACAATCAAGACGAGGCCAAAGAAATGAACCCTCTGCTGTCTTAGAAATAGCCCAACTGATTGCTGATTTAAAAGAAATTTCTTTAAAAGAAGTTTCCACTCAAACTACAGCTAATGTTAAAAAAATATTTAATATTAAAGTTATTTAATCATTTGTTATACTTCAAGAATGATTGAAAAACCAAATTGGTATGGCCTAAGACTTGCTAGAGAAGCTTCAGGGGTTACAGCTTTTAATGTTATTTATGAAGATACTAAAAGAGAAGATGACTTAGTTGCTAGACCATTTGCAGTTATATGGGGATTAGGGGAATTGATATTCCCAGCAACTATGAGGTTTATGAGAGAACATACAGAATATAATCCCGATAAATCTTTGAGAGATATTTTGTTCTTTATGAGTTCAATCGCCACAGATGTTGCAACAAATGCCTTGATTGCAGTACCTGGCTTAGATGGTCCTCTTGAAGTTGTAGCTAGAAGAACAACATTAAACTATGCCACTCATATGGGGATAGATTTTATGCAACATATATCTCATATTAGAGCAGCTTCCCAAAAACCATTGCAGTCTTCTACTACTGATATTTCTCAGACTCCAGTTAGAAGAAGGACTCCTGAGAATAGAACACGACCAGTGCAATCTGCAAGATCCCCTCAGAGGCTATCAACTAAAAAACCTATTGAGGTACAACCATTACCAATAAATGCTGGTAATATCATCAATATGAATACAGAGGAAAAAGGTTGGCTTCTCAGAGATGAAACAGGCCAGTTAATTAGAGATCCTGAGGGATTACTAACTATAGAATTTCCTGGACCTCCCAAATATACAGCTAGAATACCCGAAAGTTTGATTGGAACAAAGTATCAGACAATTGATGAAGATCAAACTCATTCCGAATAATTCCTATTAAAATCTTACAAATATATAAAGAGATCCTTCGACCCTTCGACTTCGCTCAGGATGATCCGCCTCTGGCGGATCATTTGCTTTCTCAGCTCAAATTTTTTACACTTAACACTGCTGACTATAATATGCGACTCATTTTGGCTTTTTTTATTGGTTTCATAGGCTTTTTTTATACTGCAGAACTGCTCCAAAGATTTAGTAGATTTTGGCCCTTTTTTGCTTTTACTAAATCAATCTATCCTTGAGGGTGGATTAAATGTTTTATCTGCCAATTTTTTAATTGGAGCAGGCTTAGGTCTAATTATGCATCATCTTTTATCCCGCCGCTATATTTTCTTTGAGAAATTGGAGAAAGATTTTATTATTAGACATGAAACAAAAGTAGAAAGGCTACTAGAAATTTTTCCAGGAGCCTTTACTTGGCTGGCTCTCACCTCACCAATTTGGTTATCCTTTACTCTCCCTTTTGCTGTAGCCTATTTAATTTTAATTGCAGATACCTATTGGCTACTTACTGCCTTAAGAATTGGTATTTTGATATTAATTGGTTTTAGGAAAATGGAGGTGGCTAAAAAGCAAGATTGGTTATCTAATCTTAAAAAAGATTTCCCCAATGATTGGGGAAAATATTATCATTTAATACTAGTTCCCACCTATAAAGAAGCACCGTATATACTTACTACCACCTTCCAAGGAATTATTAATTCCAACTATCCTAAAGATAAAATTTTGCTGGCAGTCGGGTTTGAGGAAAGAGATGAGCCTAAAAAAATTAGAGATACCCAAAAAAATCTTAAAAAAATTGAAGGAAAAATTGTCGCAGTTTACACTACCATTCACCCTTATAACCTTCCTGGAGAAGTGGCTGGCCAAGGCTCAAATAAAAACTGGATGATCAAAAATATTGTCCCTCAGCTTAAAGCAAAAGGTATTAAGGTAGAAGATGTTTTTGTGACCACTTTAGATGCTGATTTTGTCCTACATCGGGAGTTTTTAGCAGGGGCTTTATATAAATACTTATCCCAACCAAACGAAAAAAGAGACAAAAGAACTTTTACTGGAGTATTTTTATATCACAATAACTATTGGCAAACTCCAGCTCCGATGAGGCTGATGGCCACTGGTACTTCCTTTTGGCAACTGGCTGAGATGGTTGGTTCTGATAAATATATGAACTACTCTTCGATGTCCATTTCTTTAAAAGCTCTCTTAGATGTGGGTGGCTGGATACCAGATAAGGTCAACGATGATAACGGGTTTTATTGGAAGGCCTATTTTCACTTTAATGGTGACTATAAAGTCATCCCACATTTTTTACCAATTTCTGCTGATGCAGTCCAAGATACCACCCTCCTTAAAACCTTTCAAAACCAATATCTACAAATTAAAAGATGGGCTTATGGGGTTGAACATATCCCCTATGTGGTTACACAGTATTTTAAAAAAGAAATCGATTTTTGGGATAAAACTGATAAGTTACTTTTTAAAATTTGGGGGGATTTGAAATGGGGCTTTTTGGCAATCTTTGTAACATTCGGCAGTATCATTATTCCTTTAGTTAATCCTGATTTTAAAGAATCTGTATTGTCTATTAATCTCCCAATAGTCTCGTCTTGGATATTAACAGCGGCATTTTTAGGGCTTTTTGCCACCATCTTTGTTCATGAAAAAACTGCTCCCAAAAGACCAAGAAATTGGTCGCCCTTTCAAAAAATATTTTCCTATATTCAGTGGCTTTTGGTACCAATTATTTTAATTACTATCTCATCCCTACCTGCCATTGATGCCCAAACCTCCTTAATGTTTGGTAAAAAATTGGAGTTTAGGGTAACCAATAAAGCGCGGTTATCAGAAAAAGTATAAAAATGGCCAACTTTAAAGAAAATTTTGAACAAATGAATCATTTTTCCCAATTTTTCTTATTAACAATCTCTTTACAAATATTTTTGGCGTTTTTGATCAGCCTTTTTATATTATTTTCCTCAAAATTTTTACCGCCAAAATTACCACTATTCTATTCCCTACCTTGGGGAGAAAAACAGCTGGCTACTCACCAACAACTTTTTATCCTCCCTGCTATTTTAGTGTTGATTACTCTTATTAATATTGCCGTCGCCTGGCAACTACATCTTTCTCAATCATTTTTCAAAAAAATATTAATCTTTAGCTCATTGGTAACAAGCATGATTCTAGTCATTACTTTTATTAAAATTATTTTAATTTTTATTTGAAAAAAGTTTTATGAGTTTTGTAATACCTGCACTGATTGCTTTTTTGGCAACTGTTTTAGCAATTTTCCCAACAATTAAAATTGCCAAAAAATTTAATTTATTAGATCATCCTCAAAAAAGACCTCACCCAGCTCATATTCAAAATAGAGTTGTTCCTAGGGCCGGTGGATTAGCTATATTTTTTGGTCTGATATCCTCTATCTTACTTTTTATCTCTCCCTCACCACCAATTATCGGGATTATTTTTGGACTATTAATTCTATTGATAGTGGGCTTACTTGATGACAGATACCCTCACCTTTCCCCATATCTAAGATTGGTCAGTCAATTTATGGCGGCCTTTTTTGTTGTTTCTCAAGGGGTAGATATAAAATTTATCACCAATCCTTTAGGTGGGATTATTAATTTTTCTCCCCTTTTTGCTTCTATCTTAGCCTTGCTTTGGATTGTCTGGGTAATGAATATGATCAACTGGTCTAAAGGGGTTGATGGACAAATGCCAGGCATTACCACTATGGCAGCCATTATCCTAGGACTACTCTCCATTAAACTCAACTTTTTGGGAGATCCTTCCCAAGCCGATATAGCCAAACTGTCATTTATCACCGCCGCCTCAAGCTTGGGTTTGTTAATTTTTAATTGGTATCCTGCCAAAATTTTTCCTGGATTTTCCGGATCAACCATTTTAGGTTTTATGATTGCAGTTTTGGCCATTCTCTCCGGAGCAAAACTAGCCACAGCCGGTCTGGTCCTTTTAATTCCTGCCACAGATTTTGCTTATACCTTTTTTCGAAGAGTCTTACAAGGCAAATCTCCTGTTTGGGGAGATCAAGGACACCTCCACCATAAACTTTTACAAATAGGTTTATCTCACTCACAAATCTCCTTGTTTTATATTTTGGGATCTGCTATCTTAGGGGCAGTTGCCCTAAGTTTAAATAGTCGAGGTAAACTATTTGCTGCTTTGCTTTTGGCAACTCTAATTTTGGGTGGGATCTTATGGTTAAACTTTTTTGGGGCCTTATCAAAGCGTCGCGCCCCAGACAGTGGATAAAAAATTTTGCTCTTTTTGCCGCCCTAATTTTTTCTGGCACCTTGTTTGACCCCATCAGCCAATTAAAAACCTTACAAGCTTTTGCTCTTTTTTGCGCTTTTTCCTCAGCCACCTATTTATTAAATGATGTTTTTGATATTGAAAGGGATAAACTTCATCCATTTAAAAAAAGGCGGGCCATTACCTCCGGAATAATCCCGGTCTGGTTGGCCGTTACAATATCACTTTTAATTGTGGCCATAGGACTACCCATATCCTATCAACTCTCCCCTTCCTTTTTCTTTGCTGCCCTGGCCTATTTAGTCTTACAACTTTTCTATTCTGCCTATTTAAAACAGATTATTTTAATTGATGTCTTGGTGATTGCAGCAGGATTTGTCTTAAGGGTTTATGCCGGGGTTTGGGCAATTGATGCCCACTTAAATGTTTGGTTTTTACTCTCTGTCACCTCATTTGCTCTCTTTTTGGCAATTGGTAAAAGACGATCTGAAAGAACTTTAATGGAAGCTCAAGCTGGACGTCACCGAGAAACTTTACTCCATTATCCCCCCAACTTATTGGATAGCTTAACCACCATGTTTGCCAATTCTACCTGGTTAACCTATGCCTTTTTTGCCTTTTTGCAACCTCCCATTTCTGCCCCTCATGCCTTTATTACCTTTTTAGGTGTGTTTGAACTGCCTCAAGGAGAGGCTAAATATTTAATGGTCACTGTTCCTGTTGTGATATATGCAGTCATGAGATATCTCTATATTATCTATGAGAAAAAAGAAGGTGAATCACCTGAAAGGGTGATATTAACTGATATGCCTCTTTTGATAACTGTGATTATTTGGTTAGGTCTAGTTTTAGGAATAATTTATTATTTGTAATTTATTGCTCTTCTTTTTCAATATAAGTTGCGGAAACATAGCCTTCTGTACCGTCAGCCAATCTGACTCTGGCCCAAGATGGCAACTCTTCTAAAAGTATTAGTTTGTCTCCTGGTTTAACCTGAGTTATTTCTTTACCTGCCAAAGATGGCTTATCTCTAACTCTTAAAAAGCCGGTAGGAGTATCTAAGACCACAACTTCCAGAGTTTGGGTAATAACTGGAGTCTGAACACTGGTCAAATCTGCCTCAGATAACTGAAGATCAATTAAGACAATTAAATTATAACCTTCAGGCAGATTGGCCTTGGTATTTCTTTCTAAATAATTTGAATGGTTTAAGCTGATGTTATGCTCACCGCTATCGATTGCGACAGTGATGGGAGTTTTACCATAAGCTTTGCCATCTATCTTAAGTTCTGCCTCTTGAGGATTTGATAAAACAGTGATGCCTCTGCCCTTGGTTAAAGTCAATATTTCCCCAACTGATGAATAAGGATCCTGTGATAACTCCCTACTAACTACAGTAATAGTGCCCTCATTAAGTTTCACCTTTCCCTGCCAGAAAAGATTATCTTTTTGTATCTTTAAATCATATTCCTTTGGCTCTAAACCTTTACTTTCAAATGGGGTGATACCAATTTCCTTCCCATCAAGTATCACTGCTGCTCCTTCGGGTGCAGAAGTCACAGTCAGACCACTTAGCCCTTTAATACCCAATAAGAATTCTAAACCCTGACCTCCAAATCTGATCAAAAGAAAAAGAATACTGATTAAAAGCAAAAATAAAATTATAGTTTTTTTCATCTTTGACAACTTTAGCAAAATCTGCTAATATTCACAACTTATCCGGGCCCAAAGCTTGAAAAGATACCAAAAAAACCTTCTGTCTAGGAAAGTTTCTGACGGGGTCGCCCCAATTTTTAAACTTTCTAAAATTAAGTCCAGGTTTTCCAAAAAGTTTAGCAGGCTTACTATTATCTCCTTAATGCTGATATTTTTGTCAGGTTATTACCCGACATTCACTTTTCCACCCCTTAAATCATCTCAAGTTCGCGCCAATACTCAAGAAGAAAAAGGAGAAGTTGTGGCTTTATCGTTTCCGAAACCTTTAGTACTACCCCATCCAGGTTATTTATCAGCCAAATTTTACAGATGGCACCCAGGAGTTGACATAGCCACAGGTTTAGGGATGCCCATCCATCCTATTACTGAAGGGATTATAGAAGATACTGGTTTTGGTTTTTGGGGATATGGTAACAATGTCCTAATTTCCCATGCTAATGGATTTAAATCATTTTATGCTCATATGGGAAAAATTTATGTTAAAAAGGGACAAACAGTGAGATCGGAAGACACCTTAGGAGAGGTTGGTATGACCGGTCATACCTCAGGTCCTCATACTCATTTAGAAATCACTCATAATGGAAATTATATTGATCCTACCACCATCCTACCAGAAATTCCTACCATGCCCAAAATTATTGTTAAGAAATAATCTCTCCCTCCACAGTTGAGATTGGTACCCCTCTTAAACCAACCTGTTCTCTTTCTCTGTTAATCAGTCTTTCCAAAAGATTTTTAATTTCAATTGGATAATCAATATATTTTAAAACAATCGATCCTCCTCCGGCAGTATGAATCATAATGTTACCATGATGAAAAAATAATCTGTCAATAAAGGTTTGATCAACTTCGAGATGAGTCACCTTATCATATAAAGCACTCATCAGTTTGACAGAAAAAAGCCCTCTTTTAAAAATAACTCTTCTGGTTGTCAGCAAATACCTATTAGCATGATAGATATGCATGGTACGCAAAATGGCAGCCAAAATCATCAGAAAAATAGCCAAGAAAAAAGCCCACATTCTGGCTGATTCTTCTAATCCTAACAGCCAACCTATGCCTAAGCCAATTCCAAAAAAAAGCATTCCAGGAAAAAGTAAATACATCACAAATTTAGAGCGGATATACGCTCTAGAAAAGGAGGTCACTAAAACTAATTCCTCATCTTCAGACAGATATTTGGCAAAAGCTTTTCTTTGTTTCTCAGTAGGAGCTTCCCTGTAGTGATATTTAGCCATCAGCTAAATTGTAGCACGATTTGACGTTCCCGCGGTCCATCAAATTCTATTAACACAACTTTTTGCCAAGTTCCTAAGATAAGTTTTCCATGTTCTACTGGAACAGTTAAAGATGTGCCAATTAAGGCAGATGAAATATGATCGGGGGTATGTCCTGGATCATGTGGATGCTTGTAATTCAATTTTGGAACCATTTTCTCAAAAGCAGCCAAATAATCCTGATCAGTCCCGGGGTCCAAATCAGCAGTAGTAAGGGCTGCTGTAGTATGAGTTAAAAATAAATTACAAATCCCATCCTTAATTTCTAATTTCTCAATTTCCTCATTAACTTGATCGGTAATATCCACTACTTCTCTTTTTTTAGCAGTTTTTACAGAAATTTTAATCACAACAACTATTATAATGGATTAGTATTCAGGCATGCCACCTGGGGGCATGGGAGGGGGCGGGGCTGGAGGTTCTGGTTTATCTGAAATTAACACTTCTGTGGTCATCACCATGATGGCAACTGATGCGGCATTTTGTAAAGCTGAACGAGTTACTTTAACTGGATCAATAATCCCAGCCTTTACCAAATCTTTCAACGCTCCATCTAAAGCATCAATTCCCATATTACCATTAGATTGCTGAATTTTTGCCAAAGCAATCCCATCATCCATGCCAGCATTTTTAACTAGCATTCTGAAGGGTTGTTCCAAGGCTTTACGGACAATTTCTACCCCCACTTTTTCTTCTTGCCCTGAGCTTGTCGAAGGGTCACCGGAAACATTAACAGCATCCAAAACTTTGGCAGCTCTTATCAGTGGCACTTCCCCTCCCGGTACTATTCCCTCCTCTATAGCAGCTTTGGTGGCAGCCACTGCATCAATCACCCTTTCCTTTTTCTCTTTCAGTTCTATTTCTGTGGCAGCGCCAACATTAACCACCGCCACCCCCCCAGTTAATTTGGCCAGTCTTTCTTGAAGTTTTTCTTTATCAAATTCGCTGTCAGATGTTTCCAGCTCGCGTCTTATCTGAGCAATTCTGGCTTCAATTTTCCCTTTGGCCCCTTTGCCATCAACAATTAAAGTATTATCTTTATCAGAAGTAACCCTTCCTGCTCTACCTAACTCATCAATTTCTACATTTTCAAATTTTTTGCCAGTATCTTCAGAAATAACTAAACCACCTGTTAAAATAGCAATATCTTCCAGCTGTTCTTTTCTGCGATCACCAAATCCCGGAGCTTTCACTGCCAGAACATTAAAAGTGCCTCGAAGTTTATTAACCACCAAAAGGGCCAAAGCTTCACCCTCTACTTCATCAGCAATAATCACCAAATTTTTAGAAACTTGGACAAACTTTTCCAAGAAAGGCACAAAATCAGAAGCGCTAGATATCTTCTTATCAGTAATTAAAATGTAAGCATCCTCAATAGAGGCTTCCATCTTATCTGCATCTGTCACAAAATAAGGAGACACAAATCCTTTATCAAATTCCATCCCCTCTTTATAATCAACAGTCATCTCCATAGTCTTGCCCTCCTCAACTGTGACTACTCCATCCTTACCTACCTTTTGTAAAGCCTGGGCAATCATCTGGCCAATTTGGGAATCTGAAGCAGCAATGGTGGCCACCTGGGCAATTTCCTCTTGAGTGGAAATTTTCTTGCTCATTTTCTTAAGTTCCGAAACTAAAGCAGTCACTGCTTTTTCCATACCATGTTTTAAAATCATGGGATTTGAACCGGCCTGAATATTTTTTAAGCCCTCGGCAATCATGGCTTGAGCTAAAATGGTAGCAGTGGTGGTACCATCTCCTGCTACATCATTAGTTTTGGAGGCTGCTTCTTTGATCAGTTGAGCTCCCATATTTTCAAATGGATCTTCTAAATCAATTTCTTTGGCAACAGTGACTCCATCATGTACAACGTTCGGTGCTCCCCATTTTTTATCCAAAGCCACATTTCTTCCCTTAGGCCCCAAAGTTGTAGCCACAGCTTCAGTAAGAGTATTAACTCCCTTTAATAATTTCTCTCTTGCTTCAGCATTAAATTTTAATATCTTTGCCATATTTTACCCTTTAAGATTAACCTCCTTTTGCCAGTCCAGTCTGAACAAGAAAATCTAAATCATACATTCCGACCCTATCTACTGGTTCACCCCTGGCAATTCGAATACCCAAAGTCACACCATAAAAAAGATTCTGCCTCATCCCATGAGCCATAGTATTTATATCGTCATTAGGAAGTCCAGAACTTAGTAAATCTTCTAATCTTTTTGCTACACTATTTTCGCCTTCGCTATAAGGAAGCTCTGATATTGCATCCATGTGGGCGTTTAAAGCTAATATAGCATTGTCTAAATTTATTTCTTGGCTCATATTTTTACTCCAAAATTGCCATTAGATCATCAAATTTTACTAATTTTAATTCTTTTCCTTCTACCTTTATTTCATCTCCACCCCATTTTTTATAAACTACTTTATCTCCATTTTTAACTGGGCATTTGACCACTTTACCATTTTCTAAAACCATGTCATCTCCACAAGCTACAACTGTTCCCTGAGCTGGTTTTTCTTGAGCAGATTCTGGCAGGATAATTCCGGAGGCAGTGGTACTTTCAGCTTCAGAAGGCTCAACTAACACATAACCCATTAAGGGTTTTATAGAAATTTTATTTACTTTTTTATTCTTTCTTGCTTTTGTCATGAAATATTATGGGGCAGACTTGTCCGCCGAAGCCTTATGCGGAGGCGGAATCAGGTACAAAATATACAAAATTTAGCACTAAATGTCAAGTGTTGCTAGTTTTTCTTTGAAAGATCTTAAAATCTTAGGCCTAATGTCATTAGGATGGAAATATAGGGCTCCTTCTTGGATCCTCTCCTGACCAATAGATTTTTGCATGATCTTTAACTGAAACCATTTAGATATAGCTTCTAAAGTATCAAAAGTAGTAGAAATATCAGAGGTATCAGAAGCTTTTGATACATTTGATACTTTTCCATCCTTTGATACCTTTTCCTGAGCTATCCAATTTGGTAAAAATTTAAATACCCATTCATTATCAGATAAATACTTAGAATAAACCCCATCTCTCTCCCAAATAACCCTCATTTGTAAAACTTCATGAGCTGTATAAAGATCTTTATTTTTTTGTTCTAAACAATCTTCTTCCAGTAAAATATTTAGACAAATTTTTCCGGCAATTTTTTGGCCAAAATCTTTTGTAGTTCTTCTTTGTCCAGTTAAAGATAAAAGTCCCAAAGCCAAAAGTCTGCTAATCCATAATCTATTTTCAGCTGTAATCACAATTAAATCTATATCATCCCCTTTTTCAGCATTTTCCATAGCCAGCCCACCAGAAATTCCCACCAACTTTATCCAGGGAATAATTTTTAGTAGCTGAGAAATAACAGTTACCTTCCTTATATATAATAGTGACTGTCTTTCTCTTCTTTTTCTTTTTACTACAATACTTTTTCTCCCTAGCAAAAAATAATAACCACTTTGCACTTGGCACTTCCCACTTTGCACTAATTTCCCCAAACTCTTCTCCACTTGCCTTAAATTAGCTTTTCTGCCAATCAGCCATTTATGAATTTCAAAAAAGTTTAACGGATAATCAAAAATATCAGCGTAAACTAAAGTTTTCAAGATTGCTTTATTCATAATTTATAAATCTTAAATCATAAATCATATATAATATCAAGCATGCTTAAATTTATGGATAATTATCCAATGAAAAATCTGACTACCTTAAAGATTGGTGGTCCTGCTAAAAAATTTGTCAAAGTTACTAATCCTAATGAATTAATTGAAGCTATAAATTATGCCAAACAAAATAATTTAGAATATTTAGTTATTGGTGGAGGAAGCAATCTTTTAGTTTCTGATAAAGGAGTTGATAAATTAATTATCAAAAATGAAATTTTGGGTATTGAACATCAAGGTCAAAATATAAAAGTAAAAAGTGGCACAGTTTTGCAAGATTTAGTACATTACTCTATTTCCCATGGGCTGTTGGGAATCCAAAAAATGACAGGAATTCCCGGCACAGTTGGTGGAGCAGTTTATGGTAATGCTGGTGCTTATGGCCAAACCATTTCCGACAACATCATTTCTGTTGTCGTCCTGAGCGACCGAAGGGAGTCGAAGGATCTAATTACTTTAAATAAAGATGATTGCAATTTTAATTACCGGGATAGTGGTTTCAAGAAAAATAAATACACTATTCTAGAAGTGAGATTTAGTTTAAATACTAATAATCCAACCACCCTAGATCAAGAGGCTAAAGATGTATTATCCAAAAGATTAATTAAATATCCCCCAGGTATTAAATGTCCTGGGTCTTTTTTCAAAAATATAGTGGCAGAAACTTTACCAAAAGAAATTTTAGAAAAAATTCCATCAGAAAAAATAACCTATGGCAAAATTTCAGCAGGATATTTATTAGAAAGCGTTGGTGCCAATGGCCAAGTTCTGGATGGAATAGAAATTGCCGGATATCATGCCAATTTATTTATTAATAAAGGCGGTGGCAGCGCCCAAACTTTCTACACTTTAGCCAAAAAATATAGCCAAAAGGTAAAAGAAAAATTTGGCATCACCTTAGAACCCGAAGTCCAACTAATCAACCTTCCACCAATATCTTGATTTTAAAAGTTGGTTAAAGTATACTTAAAAATAATGCGCTATTTTGCCATACTGATTTCCCTAGCAGCAGTTTTATTTTTCATAGCCAGCCCCACTTTTGCAGCACCACCTGACAACCCTCTCTCAAATGTTCCGGAAAGATCCGGTTTATATGATGACCCTGATCATCCAGGTATAAAGGTGCGAGTGATTGTCCATCCGGAAAAACCCAACCAAACTTCCAACTCTGTTTTAGTTTGTTCTTTGGATGATCCTGATTCCTCCGCAGTAGTTTCCCCTGAAGCTTGGCACCTACCCTCTAACTGGACTTACAATTTAAATCCCTCCTCAGTCCCTTCATCAGTTGGTGTTGGTTCATCTACTTTATCAACCATGGCCGGAAATGGTTTTGCAGATTGGTCTTCGGCTATTTCCGGTAAAGTTAACTTCTTAAGAGGTACAGATACTTCTATTGCCAGATCTGCCTATGATAGTAAAAATATTATTGCCTGGGGTAGGACTCAGGGCACAGCTTTGGGAGTTACCTATATCAGGTATTACACCTCCAGCGGGTTGGCAGTCGATGTTGATACCATCATGAACAAAAAGTTTAGCTGGAAATGGTCAAATTCTAACTCCTGTGCTTTTGATGATGCTTATGATGCAGAAAATGTTTTAACCCATGAAATCGGACACTGGCTGGGATTAGATGATGAGTATGATGTTATCTTTACTGATAACACCATGTTCGGTTATGCTGATAAAGGAGAGGTCAAGAAGAATACCTTAACCACTGGGGATATTTTAGGCGCTCAATCCATCTATCCATAAATTTACTCATTAATGATGTTATTTTCAATTAAAAAGTCTTTGACAATGACAAAGAATTGATTGTGTCCCTCATCACTCATATGTACTCCATCAACCAGTAAACTGGAGTAATCTTTATTGATGAACTGGCGGTAGATTTCTATAAAATGAACATTCTCTTTTAATTTCTGCCATACTTTAATTAACAGTATTTATTGGTTTCCCTTTGAGAAAAGCTTCCATGTTATCAAAAAATATTTCCTGTTTAGTAATTCTTGCCTCAGCAGACATAAATCCGACAGTAGGATACAAGATACAATTTTCGTACTTTGATAATCTTTTAGCATCATTTTTATCTAATTCATCTGCATGATCAGTAATAAAAGTAATATCTTCTTTTTTTAATCTTTGTTCTAAAGCTTCTAAATCTGTAATCTCATTTGGAACTGTACTGATAATCAAAGCTCCATGTTTAATACTATTTATCCTTTTTTTATTTAAAAAATGCTTAGTTTCTGGAGTTTCTGCAAAATGAAGTGAGATTATATCCGCATCTTGTATTAACTGATCGGCATCTTGGTATTTAATACCTTCTCTTTCTAAATCTTTTTTTCTGTGTTTTGACCAATACCTCACATCAGCTCCAAACCCTTTGGCAATTTGTGCAACTCTTCCTCCAATCATTCCCAAACCCAAAACCGCAAATACTTTATCTTTTATTTCTGTGGCTCTTAAACCCACTCCTGAATAATTACCTTTACTTCCTCTACTTTTAGCTTTAGCTATATCTCTAATATTTTCTAAAATTAGTGCAAAAACCAATTCTGCTACTGACTCTGTAGCATAACCTGGAACATTTGTAACAACTATCCTTTTTTTCTTAGCATAATCAGTATCTATTTTTCCGTAAGCTGTTGCTAGCGTACTAACATACTTTAAATTTGGCGCTGCATCTATTTCCGCTTTACCAACATCTACTTGAAATCCAGTTAAAATACAATCAGTATCAGCTAATTCTTCTTGGATTTGAGGACTATCTTTTGGAAGTATTACTACAGATTCTGCTAGATCATTCAACTTCTCCCAATAAATTGGATCTAATCTATCTTCGCTAATATTTATTACTAAAGCCTTCTTAAATTTCATTTCAAATGAGATTATACTCTAAGCAGCAAATATTTTTGCATATTTTCCTAAAGTTGTTTGGGCTGGTCTTTCAAAAAATGCCCGGGTTACAAAACGAGTAATCTTTTTTAACTCAAGTCTACTTAAAATCTTTCTTGACACATCTAAATAATATTGACCTGCTGTTATTTGGTCTTGGTACCATCTTCTCATTGGATGATACCCAGCAAACTGTTCTACCCTATCTACCCTAAGTGCTTCTAATTCAACTCCATATCTTTTAATATCCTCTTCTGACATATTAATCAACCCATCTCTAAAATCTTTGGGAAAATCTCTTAAATTAAACATGGTTCTGACTGCTAAACTTAAAGGGTCAAAATTACGATGATCACATGTTTCCCCAGCAACTTTTAAAGCTCCTCTAATACAAGCTGGGTCTAGCTGACCAAAATATTCATCCAGTTCTTGCTGAGTTAAAATTCTTCTCTCTCTAGCCCTTTCTTCATCAAAAATAATTGAATCTAAGATGTCAAAAGATTCCTGACTTAAATCAACACCAAGTTTTCTTGAAGTAGAGTAATAATCTGCCAGTAATATATCCTCTTTATCTCCATAGATAGTTGATTCAGGTTGAGAAAATAACTGATGAATAGTACCTTTTTTATGCTGTAAAAATTCCTCTCTACTTTTATACCAAGGCGAAAGAGGTCTATCCTTATCAGCAATATCATCAATAAACCTCCAGTAAAAATTAGCAGATCTAAAAAGCCTTGACTCCTCAGAATAGATTAATCCAAATCCCCACATAGCTGCAAAATATGATCCATATTGGATAAAACCCCTTTTACCTCTACTTGTTAAAGTTTCCCATCCAATAGATCTTTGAAGTTTATCTGCCTCAGCTTGTAAAACTTTTGGTTGGGCAAGAAGATTTGATAAGTTGACGTTTTCCTGCTCTCTCATTAACCAATTTCATCCTCACTGAGCAGTTTATAAATTTCTAAAGGAATTTCTTCATAAGGATGAGTTTTCTTAATTGCTGCTACCACATCCTTTACTTTTTCTTTATCACAGATTACCTCAATTCTTTCTTCCTCAACTTCTGTTAATTTCCCAACTTTCCCAATAGTTGGTTGCGTCCCTTGCCCTGGAATAAACCTACCAATTCCTTTAGTTGAAAATGAAGCATGATGATATTTTCCTAAAACTCCAGCCCCTGCATCCCCCATAGCCTGTCTCATTTTATTTGCATCTTTAATCGGCACAAAAGTAATAATTTTAACTAGGTTCATGTTCTCCCCTAGCTATTGCTATAAAATTACTAAATAATTGTCTACCATGTTGTGCCATGGTAACTGCCTTAATAAGAGCTTGTTCTTTTAACTTGTTTTCATCAATCTCAAAATCTTCATGAATCCACTGCCTACCCTCCTTAATCCATTCATTAATCATAAAAGGGGTTGCTTCTAAATGAAATAATATTCCGAAAGCTATTGTCATTCCCTTACCGTAGGAAAATGCCTGATTCTCGCAATTAGGTGAGGTGGCTAGGCGTACGGCCCCCTTTGGTAGATCAAACTCATCTCCATGCCATTCTAATACTTCTAAAGGTGATGGTAGATTATTAAAAAGATAATGACCTTCCTCTCTTCTAGTTGAGGTAACATTAGAAAAGCCTATTCCCTTTGTACCAGCATAAACTTTTGCCCCTAAAGCTTCTGCTATTAATTGACTCCCCAAACATATTCCCAATATAGGTACCCCTGCCTTTAAAGCTGATTTAATTACAGCCATTTCAAAATCTTTTGAGGGAAAATCTTGTGGCTGATAAACAGACATCGGTCCTCCCATAATTACCAAACCATCGTATAAATTATCCCGATATCTTTTGGCTAACCTAGGCCTAGGATTTTTCCATAATTGAAGAGTATTCAGCTCAACATTCTGTTCCTCTGCTACTTGAGCATATATTCCCATATGCTCATATGGCACATGTTGTAAAACAAGAAATTCTAATTTCTCTCTCATTCTGGTGTGGGAACTGGAGCAGGTTTTGTATATTTATCCAAAGTCTGTTTTACTCCTGATGCCACTGTTTGTAAAGCACCTAAAGGATCAGCTCCAGCTAAAGTACTATTTATCCCATCCTCCCAATATTTAATTATTTCCACATTGATCCCGCTATCACCTTCCTGAGTATTAGAACATAAATACCAACTTTTATAAATTGGTCCCTGTTTAACCACTGCCCCCACCCAAGGATCATTAATCAACTCACTTTGTAAAGAAACCAAAGAATATGGTTCTCCAAACAGTCTCACGTTGGAGGCTTCAGCATACATCAGTTTCTCAGCTTCCTCTGATGTTAAAAATTTGACAAATTGCCAGGCTTCTTTGGGATGTTTAGAATTTTTGGAAACAGCTTCTGCCCAAAAGCTTCCGTAAGCTACCTGATTTTGCGAGGACAGTTGAGGTACTGGCGCTGTCTTAAAATTTAAATTGGGATTGGCCACTCTAATCTCGTGTGCTCTCCAAGATGGAGCAAAGTAAAATCCTAACCTGCCAGAAACAAACATATCTGTTGAGCGCGGCAGATTAACATCCCAGGTTTTTCTCCCAGGATTTGTCACAAAACCTGTATAAAATCTTAATACATCTGCTGTCAAATCTGTGGCAGGATTGTCTAAATCTACATTTGGTTGCTGAAAAAGCAGTAGTCCCAAAAGATCGCTCCAATGATCTACATTTGAGGCGGTCCCCACTCCTGCCCCAGCTGTTTTGATACCACTACTATCCCTCACAGTCATTTTGGTGGCTATATCAATAAACTCTGGCCAAGTGGTGGGAATTACTCCTCCCACTCCATTTAAAATATCGACATTATAAAAAAGTACCAACCCATCTATTTCCATGGGGGCAGCATAAATTTGACCCCCTTTAACAAAACTAGTATTAGCAACTGGATAAAACAAGTTCTTATAATCTGCAATTGTCAAAACATCGGCTGGCGCAGGATATAAATCTTGCTCAAACATAGGCAGCCAGCTGTTATGCATTCTAAAGACATCCGGCCCCACCCCTTCTCTAATTTGGGTTTGGACTCTGGTTCTATAATTGACAGAAGATTGACGCTGATAAGTAACTTTAATATTGGGATGTTGTTTTTCAAACTCTGCAATAGCCCCTTTGACTAAATTCTCCTCTTCCCATAAGCCCCAATAGGTTAAAGTAACTGGCCCCTGCGGTTCTTTTTGAGAAAACAAACCAGTAATATTCGGCCCAAATTTCCAAACCAAAAATCCCAAAATAATACTTAAAGATAAAACAATAATAATTATTTTTTTCATAATCCAATCTGACCCAACATTCTTTCAATTATATCCTAAAAAGATTAAAATATGCGTATGGCCAAGGCCAAAACAACCAAATCTAAAAAAACTCTCTTCAAATGGGTTAAAAGAGGCTTAGCTATTACAAAACCAAACTTACTGCCAGCCACCTTAACCATACTGCTCATAATTTTTATCCTATTAACTTATCAATTTATCATGGCCAATAAATTTTATCCCCTCACCTTCCTAGGTGACACCAATGTCAGTTTTTTAACAAAATCCCAGGCCAAATTCGCTTTAGATAATAAATTTAATCAAAGAAAAAATCAAAAATTAACCTATGGAGATTTTACTATTGATCTATCAACTGCCTCAGCCCAACTAAATTATGAAGTCTTAGATCAAGCTTATCAGATTGGTCGAAGCGGTAGTATTTGGGAAAGAATCACAGATCAATTTAAAGCCTTAGTCTTAAAAGCCAATTTTAAGCCAAAAATTTCTTTAAGTTTAGACAAACAACTTGAACCAATTTCTACCAACCTCTATAAAGCATCAAAAAATGCTCAGCTGATATTCGATGAAAAAACTAATTTAGAAGGCTCACCTTCTGCTAGTATTCAAATTATTCCTGCAGAGAATGGCATGGAGTTAGATAAAGAGGCTTTAACTTCCGATCTGGAAAACTATTTACTCTTTGGCTACTCCCAATCTGAGTTACCAAGAAAGATTGTCCAACCAAAAGTAACCACCCAACAAGTTGAGCTGGCCAAGCAGGCTTTGGAATCTCTCAAAGATCAGTCAATTAGCTTAAAATTTAAAGGTGATATTTGGTTAGTTGATACTAAACAACTGTTGACCCTGTTGGATTTACAATCTGGTTCTGATCTGTTACTAGATAAAGAGAAAACTTATGCCTTTTTGGAAAAGATTGCCGCGGAAATTGATCAAGATGTCCAGGAGGCCCTTTTTGAGTTTGACCCTCAAACCAAAAGAGTCAGCGCCTTTAAACCATCTCAGGAAGGTTACAAGCTGGATGTTGATAAGACTTATCAGCTTTTGACAGAGGCTTTGACAGAAACTCATGCCAAAAGTATCAACTTGCCGGTTGAGATCTTAAAACCCAAAATTGAAACAGCCAATGTCAATTCTTTGGGTATTAAAGAGCTGATTGGTCGGGGTATTTCTAATTTTAAAGGTTCAATTGTCAATAGGATCTACAATATAAATTTGGCTGCCTCGCGTATCAATGGCCTCCTTATTCCTCCAGGAGAGGCTTTCTCTTTTAATGGCCAGGTGGGTGATATTTCCGCTGCCTCAGGTTATAAACAAGCTTATGTGATCAAGAGTGGCAGGACTGTTTTGGATGATGGAGGTGGAGTTTGTCAAGTTTCCACCACTGTTTTTAGGGCGGTGTTAAATTCTGGTTTACCAGTTACTCAAAGAGTGGCTCATGCTTACAGAGTTAGTTATTACGAGCAAGGCTTTCCAGTGGGATTGGATGCCACGATTTTCTCCCCTTCGGTTGATTTTAAATTTAAAAATGATACCCCAAATCATATTTTAATCCAAGCTTACATTGCTGGTACTACTTTATACGTAGATTTTTATGGCACTTCAGATGGCAGGGTGGCCACTATCTCCAAATCTATTGTCACTAATCTGACTTCTCCTCCACCAGAGTTAAGACAAGATGATCCCACTTTACCTAAAGGTGAAGTTAAACAAGTTGATTTTCCCGCCTGGGGAGCCAATGTCTCATTTAGTAGAACTGTAACCAGAGGAAGTGAAACATTAATTTCAGAAACATTTAAGTCTAACTATAAGGCATGGCAGGCAGTGTATCTGGTGGGTACCAAAGAAAACTAAAATTACTTTAAGGCGGACAATTTTTGATCAAAAGTAAAAATATCCACCTCTTCAATTTCTGATTTAGCAACCAGAAAACAATCAACCAAACTTAAATTTTTCTCTTTATAGATATTTAATGCTCTTTGAAAAATCTCTTTATCTTGAATATCTAAGTAAGCTACACCGACTATTGATTGGAGTCTATCAATAATCTCATTTTTAGGAAAAAGGTAATATTTACTGAGAATAAACTCTATTTCAAAAATAATTATTTGAGGAACTACTAGGTTTAATTTTTTATCTTTTGCCTTTTGAAGTAACTGTGCTGCTTTCTTTTGCTGAGCTGGTACATCATTTAGAAAAAACCTCAGGAAGATATTGGCATCGGCAAGTAGCGATTTCATCGCTTTTTATCTTTTCTCGCATACTCCTTCACTATATAATCTGAAAATAACTCGTGTACTTGACTATCTGATAAAGGTTTTTTATTACTTTTTAATGACCCTCCTAACTCTAGTAGGTCTTTAACCGGCTCCAGTATAAGCTTACCGTCTTTTTCTTCTATAAAGGCTAGTTTATTTTTTCCAAACCCAAGTTTACGTCTAAGCTTTGCCGGGATACTAATTTGTCCTTGAGAGGTAACTGAAACTGTATAAACCATACATTAAATATACCATATTACATTAAATTTGTCAAATCACATTAAATTTGCATTTTTAATTACAGTAAGCTATATACTTAGGCTATTTCAACTAACTATATTGGAACTTACTTCTGATATACTTTCTTTATGATTAAAGCAATCATTTTTGATGCAGGTGGACTTTTATATAAAAGAGGTGACGCGATTGAAGCTCTTAAAAAAGATCTTCTAGTGCAATTTGGATATCAAGGTAACTATAAAGACTTTGAAAAAGCTTATATAAAAGAAAAGTTCAGTGGCTATATTCAACAAAAATCAGTTGAGGAAATGTTTAAAGATATCCTTTCAACTATTGGACTAAAATTGGACTCTTATCAATTATTAGAATTTATTCATCAATTTAATACAATTCATAAAAAGATTGCGCCATCAGAATATGCAATTTCAACTTTATCAAAGCTTAAAGAAATGGGGTTAAAAATATGTATTCTCACTGATAGCTTTTACAATGAGGAAGAAAAATGGAATTGGTTTAAAAGAATTGGTATGAATCATCTGATTGATATCATTGTCACCTCATTTGATATCAAAAAATTAAAAGATTCTAAAGAAGCTTATGAGCAATGCTTAGATAAACTTCAATTAAAACCAGAAGAAGTTATATTTGTGGGTCATCAACAATATGAAATGGATGGAGCAAAGGAAGCAAAAATTATCTCAATCGCAATTGCATCTATCTCTGAACCAAATATTAAAGCAGACTTTATCGTTAATTCACTGAAAGAAGTACCAGGATTTATTTCTAATTTGTAGAAAATTATCTTATGAATCTCTTTGCTAAATAGAGTGCAGCAATCATTCTAGCCTCTGTAAGTTTCCTATCTTCTATTAATTTTTCAAAATCTTTAAAGGGGTACTCAATAATCTCTAATTCTTCAGGTTCATCACCATCAAGTTTACTAGGTACTAAATCTCTAGCTAGGAATACATGGGTTCTTTGGGTCAAATATCCGGGGGACATTGTTAAAACTCCTAACTTATCCAATTTCCCCGCCCTATAACCAATTTCTTCTTGTAACTCTTTATTGGCAGTTTTCAAATCATCGGAATTGTCCTCTATTCTTCCCTTTGGTAATCCATATTGATATTCGTCTATGGCGTAGAAGTATTCCTTAACCAGAATTAAATCTCCCTTTGAGTTTATTGGTACTATAAGTGCAGTATCAGATTTTTCCATTATCTGATAGGTTACTTTTTGCCCATTTTCCAACTGAAGATCAATATCTTTTATAATAAATAATTTTGTTTTGAAAAGTTCTCTTTCACGAAGTCTTTTTATCATAAATAGATTATAGCAGCTCTAATACCTCAAATTGGCATATTATGGATTTTCCGGGCAAGTTTCCATAAAGATGTAGTATAATACTTTCTGTTATGACAAATAAATCTACATTGAAGAAAAATCTTGTGCCAAAAAGCAGAATCCCTATTTCCTATCTTTTGGATTATATAAAAGAGGGTTTAACCATCTCGGATTTCATAGCTTCATATCCTTGGGTTAAAAGAAAAGATGTGGAAAAAGCTTTAGAAGAAATTAAAAAGAGAGAATTTACCTCTCGTTATGCCTTCTAAAAAGAGTAAGCTCCAACTTTATGCTGATGAATGTTTTCCAGTCCCAGCAGTAACTTATTTGAAATCCTTAGGTTATTCAATTATTCACTCTTATGATAAAAACTTTATTCAGAAAAGTGATCAGTTTCATTTATTAACCAGCAAAAAATTGGGTAGAATTTTAATTACTCTTGATAGAGACTTCAATGATTATGAAACAGCTGATCTTAAAGGGTATCCAGGAGTAATAATTATTTCCGCTGGATCTACCACTCCGCTCCACATCATTAAAGTTTGTAAAAAGGTACTGAAATTTATCTCTCAAGATTTGGCAAAAGAATCCCTAATTAAAGTCACTATAGACAAGCTGATTAAAATCAAGAACGGAGAAATAGTTTATGAAAAATTGCTATGATAGAATCATCAAGCAATGATTTTAGTTACTGGCTCTTTAGCTTTTGATCATATCATGGATTTTCCGGGCAAGTTTGCCGATCATATTCTACCTGATAAAATTCACCAAATTAATCTATCTTTTTTAGTAAATAATCTATCCAAACAAAAAGGAGGTAATGCCGGCAATATTGCCTATACTTTGGCCTTATTTGGCTGTCCAGTTGCCATAGTTGGATCAGTCGGTGGCGATTTTTCAGAATATGCTAATTTTTTACAAGATGCTGGTGTAGATGTCTCAAAAATAAAAATTATTGAGGGTGATTCCACTTCATCTGCCTTTATCATGACAGATTTGGCTGATAATCAAATCACCGCTTTTTATCCAGGGGCCATGAATGAAGCTTCATCCCTTTCACTAAGTGGTGTCCAAAGCGATCTGGTAGTGATATCCCCAAATGATCCCAACGCCATGGTAAATTTTGTCAAGCAATGTCAAATCTCCCATACTCCCTACATGTTTGATCCAGGAATGCAGTTGCCAGTTTTATCAGATGAGCAATTATTACAAGAAATTAGTGCTGCTGAAATTTTAGTTGGTAATGATTATGAAATGGAGCTAATAAAACAAAGAATTAAAGATCAAACATTACTTAAAAAAATCAAAATCCTAATTACCACTTTAGGAGAAAAAGGATCTTTAATACAGACAAAAGAACAAACCATACAGGTCAATCCAGCCAAACCAGATCAGGTGCTGGATCCCACAGGTGCAGGTGATGCCTATAGAGCAGGCTTTTTGGCAGGATATATAAAAAATTTAGATCTGAAAACTTGTGGCCAAATGGGCTCGGTTGCTGCTTGTTATGCAATAGAAAAATATGGTACAACTAATCACAAATTTTCAATTTTGGAATTTTGCCAAAGATATAAGGAGAATTTTGGAGAAGAATTAAACTATGAAATATGATATCAAAGACCTAAAACTTGCTCCTCAAGGCAAACTGAAAATTGAGTGGGCCGGCTCCCAAATGAAGGTACTCCGACTAATCAGGGATAGGTTTGCCAAAGAAAAACCCCTCTCCGGTATTAAAATAGCCGCCTGTTTACATATTAGTTCAGAAACTGCCAATCTGATGCTGACTCTTAAAGCAGGTGGTGCTGATGTGACTCTTTGTGCTTGTAATCCCCTCTCCACCAAAGATGATATTGCAGCATCTTTAGTCAAAGATTTTGGCATTCCCACTTTTGCCATCTCCGGCGAGGATAAGAAAACTTATTATAAACATTTAACAGCAGCTTTGGATACTCACCCGCAAATTACCATGGATGATGGAGCAGACTTGGTCACTTTGCTCCACACAGAAAGAAAATCTCAGCTAAAAGAAGTTATTGGTTCATCTGAAGAGACTACCACTGGGATGATTAGACTCAAAGCCATGCTTAAGGAGGGCGCACTAAAAATTCCGGTAATGGCAGTGAATAATTCTTTAACCAAACATCTGTTTGACAACCGTTATGGGACTGGTCAATCCACAGTGGATGGGATACTTAGGGCAACCAATATACTTTTGGCTGGAAAAAAGGCTTTAGTTTGCGGTTACGGTTGGTGCGGCAAAGGGGTGGCAATGAGGCTTCGGGGTATGGCTGCAAATGTGGCGGTGGCTGAAGTTGATCCTGTTAAAGCATTGGAGGCTTTGATGGATGGGTTTGTAGTTAGAACAATCAAGGATGCCATAAAAGACAATGATCTGGTGATTACTGCCACCGGTAATAAATCAGTCATCACAGTATCTGATCTTAAAAAAGCCAAAGACGGGATAATTGTGGCCAACACCGGCCACTTTAATGTGGAATTTGATTATGAGGGAATTGTTAAAGCTGCCAAAAGTAGAAGAACTTTAAGAGAAAATTTAGAGGAGATTACCTTTGAGGGAGACAAAAAAATTTTTGTTTTAGCAGAAGGCAGGCTGGTCAATTTAGTCACTGCTGAAGGTCATCCACCGGATGTGATGGATATGAGCTTTGCTAACCAAGCATTAGCTGCAGAATATTTAGTTCAAAACAAGAGCAAGCTTAAAGTAGGAATTCACACCATTCCTGCTCAGTTAGATCAAATGATAGCCCAACTGAAACTTGAATCTCTCGGTATTTCCATTGATAAATTAACTGAAGAACAAAAGAAATATCTATCCTCTTGGCAAGAGGGAACTTAAACCATGCGATTCTTCGTTGCACTTGAAATTCCTGAGGAAAATAAAAAACAATTTCAGCAGATTCAAATAAATTTACAAAATCTTCTTCCCAAAATTAGACTGACTGATTTGGAAAAAATCCATCTCACTTTAGCCTTTATTGGAGAACAACCAGATCATTTAAAAGATAACTTAGCTTCAGTCATTAAACAGGCAGCTTACGGAATTCCTAATTTTGAGGTGACTCCTGCCTATATTGATGGATTTCCTAATATTCATCATCCACAAAATCTTTGGGTAGGGGTTAAAGGAGATATAGATAAGATTCTTTTGATAAGAGAAAGGGTTAAAGATGGGTTGGAGATTTTACACTTACCAGTTGATGAGAGAAGATTTATTCCTCATGTCACCATTGCCAAGTTTAATAATCATATTAGAATTTATAGAAAATTGGAGGTTGAACTGGAAAAAATTATGACCATGTTATTTGATCCAATTAAAATTTCCTCTATCAAACTATTTGAATCAATCCCCTCTGGGGATTTCCATAAACATAATACTTTAGCTGAGGTTAGGCTTTTATAACCCCTGGCGCTTGACAAGAAGATAAATTTTGCTTAATCTATACATATAGGGTATTAAAGGACTTACTTTAGGTCCTTATTTTTTTCAAAGCTTATGCCAAGACCAGTTGAAGCCGCCCTAAATTCTGACTCTTCTACCTCAGCTGATTTAGTAGAGGAAAACAAAGATAGTCTTTTGAGAATGCCAGTTTTTGGGCGAGGACGCAGAAGATTTGGAAGACCTGGAAGAATTGGAAAATCACGAAGAATACTCAATCTATCCAATTCACATTCTGATTAAAGTTAAATTTTATTTACTTCCCAGATAATACACATCTTTTTTGTACCTGTAGTCTGAGAATTGAAACTCACCTTTGCCATCAATTATAGCCTGATGAAGCTGGCAATCCTGACAAAGATCCTCCCCTTTAATACAAACCCAAATACCTTCTTCCAAAGCCTGTTTAAGTTGTTTGGCTTTTTCTTTTAGCCACTCCAGCTTTGGCTCCAGTGGATCTAAAACAATGGCTCTGGGACTATCATCTCTATCTAAATACCAAAATGAGGCAACAGAAACTACTTTTCCTAAATTAGCCTCTGCCAAAATAGCATAAATATAAAGCTGAATCGGGTCTTTTTCATCCGTGACACCTGTTTTAAAATCTAAAACATGCAAGGTTTGATCTTCTCTTTCCCCCACAAAATCAAAATTACCCATTAAAATAACATCTTCAAAAAGCGGATATTTAGGAAATGAAATAGCTGGAGCCCCTTTTTCCAAAATTTTGGCATTTTGAAAAAAATTATCTATCATTTTTAAACCTCTTTTACCAAAAGTGGCCTCCTCTTCTCTGGAGCTAAAACCTCCTCTTTTGCCGGAATATTTCAGCCAAAAATTTCTAAATTTTTTAATCAGTTGATCTTGACTGACCTGTCCACCCATCTCCAAATACCATTTCACACTATCATGAACTGTGGAACCTAAAGATAGGTGAGGAGAAGCAATCTGGATTCTAAAACCAGTTTCTTTTCGTTTATAAATATTTTTCAGATAATAGCTTCTGGGACATTTTAAAAAATCAGATAAAGAAGTATAGGAAATAAAAATGGGGTCTTTGATAAAACCAGTTTGAGGTTTAGTAATCATAATATGCAAATTTTACTCTCAATTTTGTTAGAATACCAATGATGATTGTTTTGGGCATTGAAACATCTTGTGATGAGACAGCTGCAGCTGTTTTGGAACAAAAAGGGGGACGGATACAAATATTATCCAATGTTGTGGCATCATCTGCATCCTTACAAGCTAAATATTACCCGTGATTGAGACTGCGCTGAACGGATCACGGATTACGAATCACGAATTAGATGCCATTGCTGTAACCTATGGCCCAGGCCTAATTGGTTCACTTTTGGTGGGAGTAGAAACAGCTAAAACTTTAGCATACGTTTGGAATAAACCACTTATTCCAGTTAACCACCTCATAGGGCACTTCTATGCTAACTGGATAACCTCAGCTCACCTCCGAGGTGAAACTAAGGTGTCACCAAGATCACACCTCGGAGGTGTACCTAAGTTTCCCTGCTTGGGTCTACTGGTCTCTGGTGGCCATACAGACTTGGTACTATTTCATGATCATAGTAAATATACTTACCTTGGTGGAACTAGAGACGATGCGGCAGGAGAGTGTTTTGATAAATGTGCCCGCCTGTTAGGTTTACCCTATCCAGGTGGACCAGCCATTTCTAAACTGGCCAAAAAGGGTGATCCTAATAAATTTAAATTACCTACCCCAATGAAAGGCATCAAAGGCTTTGATTTTTCCTATTCTGGTCTGAAAACTGCAGTAGCAAACCTTTTGCACACCTCCGAGGTGAAGGCTAGGTTACAGCAAGATCACACCTCGGAGGTGAAACAGGATTTGGCAGCTTCAATTGAGGAAACTATAGCTAATTCTTTAATTGATAAGGTTATCTTAGCAGCAAAAAAATATAAAGTTGAACAAATTATGGTTGCAGGAGGAGTAGCTGCTAACCAGAAATTAGTGGACAGGTTACAGGATACAGTGAACAGTATGAATCCAAAGATCAGCTTACACGTACCACCTGCCCATCTTTGCACGGACAATGCTGCCATGATTGCAGCAGCCGCCTTTTTCCAAAAACCTATTAATCCGCCAGCTGGCGGACCCCTCTCTTTACAGGCAGACCCTAATTTGACTTTATAAACTAGATTCAATAGAATGTGTCATCAATTACTAGCTTTAGCTTATTTTTATGAAAGAGAGAATATTAGAAAAAAACCGATCAGTGCACAAGGCTCTCCAGGGAGTAACCATGGTTAATCCTAATCCTGAGAGTTATTTCCCTTATTTGGGGCCAGTGCGACTTTGGGGAGTAAGTGTAGGAGACAGTAGAAAACTTTTTCTAAAAGACCCTTCATTCCCTACACAAACCTATCACGAGGATAACATATATAGAATGTTAGGCGTTAGTATCAGACCTTTACAAGGCATACTTACGGTAAAATATCTTGACTTTGCGGAAAGAACACATACTCAAACCTTTAATCTTACTAACATCCCCTATCAATCTATGGTACTTTTTAACAGTGTGGTGATACCTAATCGGTATCCCCAGAATTAAAAGATAGGTTGACCATAAAGTTAGCTTCCCATATACTTACTGCATGGATAAGGTATACAAACAAAACCAAGTTGAACAAAAATGGTATAAGTTTTGGGAAGAAAATGGCTTTTTTAAACCTGAAATAAACCCTTCTGGCAAACCGTATGTTATTACCATGCCTCCCCCTAATGTCACAGGAGAACTACACCTGGGCCATGCTTTAACTGCTTCCATTGAGGATTTGCTGATCAGATATCATAGAATGAAGGGTGAAGCTGCCCTTTGGATCCCAGGAGTTGATCATGCTGGTATCGCCACTCAGGTGGTGGTAGAAAAAGAATTAGCCAAAGAAGGTAAAACCAGACATGATTTAGGTAAAGATGAATTTTTAAAAAGAGTTTGGGGGTGGGTCAAGAAATATGGCCAAAGAATTGATGAACAGCATAAAAAATTGGGAGTATCGGCTGATTGGTCCAGAAGAAGATTTACCATGGATGATGATTACCAAGAGGCGGTGCAGGAGGCATTCAATAGATTAAAAAGGAAAGATTTGATCTATCAAGACACGAAAATAACCAGTTGGTGCTCTCGTTGTTCAACAGTTTTATCTGACTTGGAAAGTATCTACAAGGAGGAAAGGGCTAAACTTTATTATCTTGATTATGGTTCAATCCAAATTGCCACCACCCGACCTGAAACCATATTTGCAGATGTGGCTGTGGCCGTGCCTCCTAAAAAAGCCAAAGCTAAAGTGGCCACCATCCCACTTATTAATTTAGACATCCCCATTATTGAGGATGGTTTAGTTGATCCCAAATTTGGAACAGGAGCCCTTAAGATTACACCTGCCCATGACCCTTTGGACTTTCAGATCTGGCAAAAACATAAAAGTCAAATAAAAGAATTTCCTGTAGTGATCAATGCGGATGGATTATTAGTTAATGATAAACGCACACCCAAAGAGTTTACAGGATTAAAAGTTGCTCAGGCCAAAGAGTCAGTTGTGGAATCTTTAAAGAAGGCAGGAAAACTGATTCAAGAAGAAAATATCACTCATTCCGTGGCGCATTGTCAGCGTTGTGATACTGTGATTGAACCAATGGTATCTTTACAGTGGTTTATTAAGATGCAACCTCTTGCCAAACCAGCCATAAGTGCTGTCAAATCTGGCCAGATTAAAATTATCCCCAAAAGATTTGAAAAAGTTTACTTTCAATGGCTAGAAAATATTCAGGACTGGTGTATTTCTAGGCAGATTTGGTGGGGTCATGAAATTTTAGAAGGTGGGGACGTATTAGACACCTGGTTTTCCTCATCTCTTTGGCCATTTGCCACTTTGGGCTGGCCAAAAGAAACTGAAGATCTAAAATATTTTTATCCCACTACTGTGATGGAAACAGGCTATGACATTCTCTTTTTTTGGGTAGCCCGAATGATCATGATGGGACTGGAGATGACTGATCAGGCCCCATTCCAGACAGTCTATTTACATGGATTAATCAGAGATCCATTAGGCCAAAAAATGAGTAAATCCAAAGGTAATGTGATTGAGCCACTGCTGATGGCAGATAAATATGGTACTGATGCCCTGAGAATGTCACTGGTAGTTGGCAATACTCCAGGCAAAGATATGAGATTATCTGAACCAAAAATTCAAGGTATGCGCAATTTCACCAATAAACTTTGGAATATCGGCAGATTTATCATTGATTTTGCCCCAGATGATGCCAAACATTTGGACAAAAATGTTTCGATCGAAAACAAAATGTCCAATCCAGCTGATCGGGAAATTTTGGATCAGCTCAGTCATACCATCCAATCTGTCACAGAATCAATTGAAAAATATAGATTTCATGATGCAGCAGAAGCTTTATATGAATTTATTTGGCATCAGTTTGCAGATAAATATATTGAATCCACCAAGAATAGGCGGACGGAAGCTCAACCTGTTTTAGAATATGTCTTCAGAACTTCCTTAGAACTCCTCCATCCATTCATGCCTTTTATAACCGAGGAACTATGGCAAGGGCTACCTCACCAAGCAGCCTCAATTATGGTCACCAAATGGCCATCCGGTAATAATTTAGGCACGAATTCCCGCAAAATCAACGCAAATTAGCCGCAAATCAATCTTTTTTAGGCTCCTCCGGAGTAGTTTCAGTAGGTTCAGCTGGTTTTTCTCCCTCAGCAGGAGCTTCTCCCTCAGCTGGGGCAGCTTCTTCGCCTTCTGCAGCTACTCCCTCAGCCGGAACTTCAGCTCCTGCCTCAGCAGCTGCTTCAGCAGCCGCGGCAGCTTTTTCAACTGCCTCCTCTTCCAATAACTTCTCCATCTCCTCTGAAACAGCTGGAGCTAACTTGACCACAATTTCTTCAGGATCGGCATTGATGGTAATTTTTTCTCTATCCACACCTAACTGTCCCACTGTAACGGCATCATCAATTTGTTTAAGAGCAGATACATCCACCTCAATTTTTTCTGGTAAATCAGTAGGCAAAGCCTCCACCTCCACCTCATTTAAGGTTTGCAAAACAATCGCCTCCCCCAAATGAACTGCCTCAGGCTGCTCACCCACTTGTTCAATCGGTACAGATACCTTCACCTTCTCAGACAAATTAACCTGATAAAAATCAATGTGAATTGGTTCCGAAGTCATAGGATCATACTGTACTTCTCGAATTAAAACCGGCCTAACCTTCTCAGAACCAATTTTTAGATCAATCAGTCCAGTCTCACCAGCAGCCGCAAAAGTTTTAAGAAATTCTTTGGCCTTAACACTAACTAGCTCTCCCTCTACCCCTTTACCAAAAACATGGCCGGGTAAAATTCCATCAGAGCGCAATTTCTTCACCTTTTTGCCAACAATTTTTCTATCATCAGCATTTAAACTTAATCTATCCATAATTAAACTCCTAATTTAACAAAAAAACACTGATTATTCAAGCTGAACTTAGGATGACTACTCCCAGTAGTAGAATGATTGCTCCAATCATCACCTGGATTTTCTGCTTCTTTTGGGTAATTTCTCTAAAATAAACTAAACCCCAAACTACTGCCACTAACACTGCCACTTGAGTCAGTGGTAATCCTTTAGCCAAACCAATCAAAGATATGGCCATCACCCCCAATAGATTACCAATATTCCAAATTATGCCTGATAACAGACTTTCTTTTAAAGCTTCTTTTTCCAACTTTATTCTTTTTATCAAAAATGTCACCAACCCTGTTAAAAAAATCCCCAAAGACATGGAAAAGAAAAAATCCCGAGCCTCAATCTGGCCTATTTTAACCGGCACAAATTGACTACCAAACATCAAACCTGCCACGATTGCAGCCAGTAACCCTTTTCTGACATTTTGACTTTGAGCATTGCCGGTGGAACTGACCAAAACTACTCCCAAAATAATCAGTCCAATCCCACTAAAACCTGCTTTCATACCAGTAGACAACTCATTGAATACTACTGTTCCCCACAGAAAGGAGCTTAAGATCACCAGAGAAGCCAGAATTGGAGCAGCTCTGGAAATACCCAAATTTAATACCGCACTTAATGAAATAGTATTAGCAATTGCCCAAATTACTCCAGTTAAAACTCCAAAAATATTAAAACTTAAAGGAAAACCCATCATAATAGATAGAATTATGCCGGAAATTAAAATACCAATCGTCATCACAAACTGAAATAAAATCAATTTGTGAGATTTAGACTTTTTAAAGGGAACAAAATATGAACCCCAAGCCAAAGCTGCCCCTAAAGCAGACAAAACACCTAAATTTTCCATTAATCTACTATATAGTAATCATCAGGAAGTTTAAAGTCTCTTTGTCTAACCTTGCATGTTATCCAAATAAAACCCATAGTTTCTCACGTGAGCGGAGGCTTACTTCTTAAAGACCACCTCAAAACTTCTATCTTCTGATAAATCTGTTTTGATGACTCTTTCTTGCGGACTAACACTACTGGTCGTGGATGACACTATCTGATAATTAATTGGATAGGTAATCTTCCATTCAAAGGGATCTTTTAAAGTCCCCATCTGCTTAATCACATCCAATCTATAAGTAGTTTGATTTTGTTGAAAATTTAGTTTTTCCCCCAAGTTATAATCTAACACCAAGATTTTTTGCTCCTTAGGTTGCAGTTCCAAAGTTAAAGAGTATCCTACCCTACCAAAGTCCACAAAAGAGCTCACTTCTTTGGTTATATCTGTCTCCCCCCACAACACTCTGACCATTTTAGTGCCAAAAGGCAAATAGACCCTCATTCTGTTCCTGTATCTGCCGGCGGGAAAAGCATTAGAGGGAGATCTATTCAGATAATTAATTCTTAATCTATGAGCTACTTCCCCATCTTTACCTATTACCGTTTCCAAATTGTAACTGCGATCCAAATAGTAGTTCGCCTTATTGGCCCCTAAATTAGCCTCCACTGGAAAGAGAAAATCTGATAATTGCCCTATTTGTGGTTGGGCTGGCCTGGGCATCAGTGAGGCCCATCTTTGTGAGACCACATAAGAGAAAAGTTTGGGATCCTCCAAATAAATGGCCATGTGTTTGCCTGCCAAGGATTGACCTAAAGCACCCACAATGGCTGGCCAATTAGGATGAGGCAAAAAGAAAACCTTATTGAGTACTCCTCCAGTTAGGGTGGTCAGGAAAGTTTTTTTGGCCTGAGAACCGGGGAAAAAACCTTGCTCAGAATGAGAGATGGCTTTTTCAAAAAGATTTTCGTAAGTTACTTGCTCCCCATAATCGGGCAGATCAATAGGACCCAAAACAGAGAGCAAATTCTCCATGGCTGTCACATCTAAAGCAATCACTCCCAAAACTTTTTGTCCTGTTTCCTGATTATAAAACCAGGAGGCTTGTCTGGCAGAGGTGGGAAAATCTGGCTCCCAGTTGGAATCCCTTAAAAACCAGCCTGTTTGAGCCAAATCCTCAGCTATTTCTTTGGGGGGTTCAACATGAACTTTTAGCTGTCCATCAACAGTGTAAACATCATTAACCTCCAGTTTTTTCAGCTTACCTGCCTCAAAAGTGATGGTGCCAATTGACCCAATAAAGCCGCCTCCTGGACGAAGTTCCATATTATTTTGTAAAAGTACCAGATAACTCTTACTGGGATTTTCCGCTTCCGAACCAACCACCTCTGGTAAAATAGACACTGATGATCTGCCCTTTTCCACCAAACTTCGGTAAGTTATTAATTTCTGCTCCAAAGACTTAACTCTCCCTCTTAAAATAACCGGAACAGAGGAAGAAAAATTTTCATCCTTAAATAAAGCTTCTGCCAAAGATAAATCTTCTTCTGCCCGGCTCAAATTAGCATATGCCTCATCAAAGTAGGACTTGGGGCTATCTGCTCTTTCTCCGGTCACTGCTTCCAAACCCTGATACAAAAATTCAATCCCCAAAACAGTTGATTTGGCAGAAGATACGGACAGACTGGCTATTTTTGATAAATTATCTCCTGCCTCAAAAAGATCAGCCAAAAAATTAATATTTCTTAAAACAGATAGTGACTCGAAGATGGCCTGGGATTGTAGTACCCCATCCTCTGCCTGTTCAATTCTTTTTAAGCTCTGATTAAAATCTCCCTCAGATAGGAGGTTAACCGCCTCTGTCAACTGATATCGAAAGGTGAGCACTCCCCAACTTAAAGAAATAATTGGCCAAATCAGACTGTAAAAAATTAAACCTAAGGCAATTAACAGATAGATTTTGCCCGGTTTCATCTTTAATTTTGGCAGATTTAACCTTAACCTAGGGGTTTTTTTAACCTCTGGCTCTGGCTTCTTTGGAGCAATTGCCTTCAGTTCTGCTTCCTTTTCCTCTCTCCATTTTTTCTGCTGCCAAGCTATTTCTTCCTCAACCTTAGGCAATCTAACCTCATTATCCTTAAAAAATTCTAGAGTTTTTCTTAAAGCCTCCACCAAACTTACTTTTGGTTTCCAGTGCAAAAATTTTAGAGTTTTATCCAAATTAGGGGTGGGCCAAGGTGGTAACTGATCTGGTGTAAAACCCCTGGTATCAAACCAAACAGGATCCAAAAGTATTTGTTTTATCTCAGCCACTTTAACGGGAGTTGGAGAAACTCCGTCAAAGATTTTCTGGGCAGTGGCTCCAGCCAAAATACATTTGATCATTAAATCAGCCGCATCATCTACATATAAGGCTCTTGAGGAAAATTCCAAATTGACATTTTTCTGTAACTCATCTTTTAGTGAGGCCACAATTAGGCTTACGAGCGGGTCTTTGGTTTTAAAATCCATTCTGGGACCAAAAACCGCTCCCAGTCTTAAGATCCTGGCGTTTAAATTATGTTCTTTGGCAAATCTGGCCAGTCCGACTTCGTTTTCTTTAAACCATTCTCTCTCAGCTGGAATTTCCCGATCATAAAGATCGATCCAGGAGATAAAGACACAGCGGCAATTACTCTTTTTAAATAGCTGTAGAATTTGATCCATATCCCAGCCAGGAGAAGCTGCTAAGAATAGATAATCCAATCTGTTTAAGTCCAAATCTAAATTTTTAGCATCTGTATCGATTAAATGAAAATTTTTATTCTTAATAGCCTCCTCTAAGTTAGACCTAAATCCATCGGAAAAGTTGTCTACTCCAATCACCTGAATATTTTTATCAAGCAGCTTATCCACCACATGAGATCCCAAAAAACCAGCTGCACCCACCACCATTGCTACTGGAGTATTTCGCGAAAGCTGAATAATATTCTTTTGTTTGCTATAATTGCCGAGCTCGTCCACGCGTAAATCGTAGCACGTTAGATTAGGAATGCAAGAGAGATCAAAGGTGACATTCTATGTCATCCCTTCGGGTCTGAGCCTCAGGGTCGAAGACCTGAGCGAGTGAAACGAGTCGAAGGATCTATTACCGGGAATCCAGGGCTTGGTTAGCCAACCTATCTGCCAGCGTATTTTTGGATCTGGGAATATGGCTATAGATCACTCCCCCAAGCTCCCAGGAGAGAATTTTAATTTTTTCAATGATTGGTTTTAAGTGCTTGGCTTTGATTTTAAAATTACCCGACAGCTGTTCTGCTACCAGCTTTGAGTCTGCAAACAGTGCTACTTTGGGGTGACGATGACCATAATCTTTTTTGGCATGTTTTAAAGCTTCCAAAACCGCTGTATATTCAGCCACATTATTGGTAGTTTTACCAATGTATCTACCCTCCTCATACAATAGCTTGCCATTCTCATCTGATATAGTAAAGCCATACGATGAAGGGCCAGGATTGCCGCGAGAAGCTCCATCTGTATAGATAATAAGCTGCATATTTTGACCTTTATTTATTGCGTATCAAGATAAATGCTTGTAGAAATAAAATCAAGTACTCAGAGATGACTGTGATCCAAGATGCAGCATAAAATGAGTATTTCGGAATATAAATAAAATTGAGAGAAAGATTAATGACCAAGCCCAATCCATAAACAAGTAACATTTGTTGGTACTGACCTCTGGTGACTAAAATCCACATTATCAGAGCTGACAGAAAATATGCTGGAAAACCCAAAGACAGAATTTGTAAGCTGATGGTAGAACCTGAAAATCCCCCACCAGTTAGAATTTGGATAATGGTGGGTGAAAAAATAAAGGTCAGGATAGTTCCAGCTGAGGATAACCCCAACAGCCCCAGACCAACCAGTTTAATCCCTCTCAACGATTTCAACATCAGTGGATAATAAGCATTCATAATAAATGTTGGCAAAACCAAGGCTGTTTGAAAAACTGAAAAAGCCAAATTATAAATACCTACCTCAGAACCAGATTTAAAATAGGCCAAAATAAAAGCATCAGCCCTAAAATAAACTACATTCAAAGCCAAGGTAGTAGCAATCGGCCAAGAAGCTTTAAATAAGTGTTTCGTATATGGTATGTCGTAAATAGGAAGAGCAGTCTTTGCTAATTTATAAATCAAAAACAGGGCTACCAAAGCTATCATCAGCCATGAGAGCAAATGAGCTAAAAGTAAAAGGGGGATTGGTAATTGTAAAAAAATTAGATAGGCAAATATGCCTAGGCCAAAAATTGTACCAAATGATGATGCCAAAACTGATAAATCGTATCTAAGTTTGGATTGGAAGATCAGATTACAAGTTACAAATATAGCTGAAGCCATAATTGCTAAGGAGCCAAATAAAACAGCCTGAGAAAATGGGGCAGTGGCAAAGGGCCAAAAGGGTAGTAGCCCCACTGCCACAAATATCAACACCACAGACCAGATTATTCGTGTTCCCAAAAGTTTCTGCCATTCAGCCTTGACTCTTAACTCTAGACTCTTGACTCTCCTCAGAACATGAGCATTAAATCCAAAATCGCCTAAAAGATAAAATATGGCCAAATAGGTGAGTGCTAAAGTAAAAATCCCAGTTCCTTCCTCACCATAATTTCTGGCCACCAGTCCCAAAATAATAAAAGTAGATAGGGAAGTGACTACTTTCCCCAACACCTGCCAGAGGGTTTGTTGGGAGATTTTAAGAAGATTTGGCATTTTTCCATTCTAACATGGACAAAGAGATTCCCCAGATTAAAAAAAGTAATCTATAGCCTTGGGGTAAAGTTAGAAAGTAGTGGTCAAATAGACCCAGGAAAATGATGACAACCCAGATTAAAAGTAGAGTTTTGGGTTCAGGGTTGGTGGTTCTAAGTTTAAAAAGCTTCCAAATTGGATAACCAATTAACCCTAACAGCCCCAACAACCCTAAAATTCCCGTTTCAGCCAAAGCTAAAAGGAAAATATTATGTACTGGTTGTAAAAATCTGGAAGGCCCAGATACTAACCCCTCAGATGAAGCTGGAATAAAATTATTTAAGCCTATTCCAAAAATAGGCGAGCTTAAAAACATCTGCCAGGCACTGATTGAGAGCTCTTCTCTTCTTATAAGTGTCAAGCTATCAAAACTAAATAAAGCCTCGAATCTAGTAAAAAGAATGGGGGAGAGGATAATTAATAATAATACTAAAACTATTTTCCACCTTCTTGACAAAGTCATCATGGCCATAGCCACTCCAGCTATCAAGGCTACTCTGGAGACAGTTAAGAGTAGTGTGATTGTGCCTAGAAGCATTGATAAATTTAAAAGCCCCCCTCTCCTGTTTACCCCTTGATAGGCAATCCATGACACCAACATTATTCCAATAACCATAAATCCTGCCAAAACATTAGGGTGAGGAAAAGTGGCGTATGGCCTTAAAAATTCGAAGCCCCGGAAATCAAATTTGGCAATGGCAGGGGTGGTAATAGAAAAAGTCCGCTCCCCCAAGATCCAAAGTCCAATAGTCCCTCCCTTTAAAAACTGCAGGATGGCCAAAATAGATTCTCCCAAAATGGCCAAACTTAGTGGTAAAAACAACTTTCCCCTTAACACTTCCCACTTTGCACTTGCTATATAGATCCCAAATAAGCCTGCCATTAAATATTGATCTAATCTGACCAACCCTGCTCCCAAATTACCGTTAACCAGTGAAAGGCTTTGGGATAAAATAAAAAAGAGAAATAAATTTAAGGCCTTTTTGTTGATGGGCTGTCTTTGGATTAGCCAGACTACCAAAAGTAATCCCACCAAAAGATCCCAAAAATAGATGGTGGGCGAGAGGTAATCAACTCTTAAGGAGAAAATATAACTAAACTGGGGCCAAAAATGCTTCCCCAATTGCGTTGGAAGAAAGAGCAGGGTTAAAAAAAGAAATATTGCCTCAACTCTCTTCACTTTTCACTTTTGACTTGCCACTTTGCTCGCTTCGCGAAGCGAGCACTTTTATTACAATGTGTCTATCTCTTCCCTCACCCATACTTTCAGTTTCCAATCCTTCCATCTCACCAATGGCTGTGTGTACTACTCTTCTTTGCCAAGCTGACATTGGCTCCAGCTCTAAATTTTCTTTAGTTTCCAAAACTTGATTGCCCCAATTTTCAGATTGTCTTTTTAAATCCTCCTCTTTCTGTTTTCTCCATCCCCCCACATCTACTATCACTCGCTTGAATCCGTCAGCTGACGGACTTTCTCCCGCCTTTCGAGACACCATCTGGTTAATTAAAAGCTGTAAAGCCTCCAAAGATTCACCTCTGGCTCCAATCAGCCTTCCTGCATCTTTAGTTTCAATTGAGACTGAAAAATTTTCCTCAGTCTCCTCAATATCATAACTACCCTCAAGAAGGAGAAGTCCTAATAGATTGTCCAAAATTTCTGATAATTGTTCTTCCATGTTATTTAAATTCCAAAAACCAAATTACAAATTTCAAACAAGTTTGTTATTTGGTGCTTGGAGTTTTGAATTTGCCGACGAAATCGGCCATTCCTCCCCAGCCAGCAATTCGATGCTGCTGAATAATCCCTAGTATTGTATAGGCATTCCAATAAATTGCAAGTCCAACAGGAAAAGTGAAGGCAAAATAGCCAATCATAATTGGCATCAAGAAAACCATCTGAGATTGAACCGCTGACATACTATCCTCCATACTCTCCTTTTCCTTCTCCTCTTTGGGTGAATCTGAGGGGTAATGTTTAATCGGCCTTGGCAAGGTCATTTTTGATTGAACAAAGGTCAAAAGAGCAGTGATTAAGGGCACAGATACTAAAGATATGCCATATTTACTAAAGTCGGAAGGTTTAGCTCCCAGATTTAGCCCAAAAAAGTTGGGATCCGGAAAATTATCAAGATGTAGCCAGGGAAAATATAAAATAGAATTAATCCAGCCTAAATTGCCATTTTGCATCCCAGGCAAAATATTAATAATAGCCTGATAAAGACCAATAAAAATTGGTATTTGTATCAAGGCTGGCAAGCACCCCCCAGCTGGATTTACCCCATGCTCTTTATATAAAGCCATTTGGGCAGAAGCCATAGCCTGTTTATCATCTTTATGTTTTCTTTTTAACTCATCCAAGTGGGGTTTTAAATCAGCCATTTTCTTGGTAGCTTTAATCTGAGAAGTCATCACAGGCCAAACCAACAGCCTAATTAAAACAGTCAAAATAATCAGAGCAAATCCTAAGCTACCGGGAATATGAAGAGAGTTCAAACCATAATAAATCAAAAGCAACAAATTGATAATTGGTATTAAAAATAAAGTATTAAAAATATCGCCTATTGCACCCACGTTTTTTGACTCCTTTCACTTATTTTTATCTACAACTCCAAATTCTTTTTAGGCCCATCCACCCACCATGGATAACCCCATACTGTATGATGGACTGTTTGGTATATTCAGAACAACTTATTGGATATTTACATGCCCCCCCAGGAGTAAAGATAGACATTAGCCCATGGTCAAATGACAAATATATTTGATAAAAATTGATTAGACTAATCAACAATTTTTTCATGCTTTAGTGTATCCTCTAAATCCAAAAGAATGTCTCCTGATTTTACCTCAAGCACCCTATCTTTGGGAAGAGCCACAATATTTATATTTGATGGTAACTTGGCATATAAAGACTCAAAAACTGTTGAAGTTATTCTTCTGGCCCTATTTCTCTGGGTGGCTTTTTTAAAAATTTGAGCAGATACAGCAATCCCCACCCTAGCGCTCAGATTATCTCCCATCTTTATAAAAAGTTTCATATATTTGGTATCAATTCTTTTACCCGCAGATACCCATTTAAAATCTTTTTTTAAATTAAGGCGTTGAGGTTTTGGAAGCATTTAAATGGTTAAGCGTTTTCTACCACGAGCCCTTCTTCTTTTTAAAACTCTTCTACCATCGTGGGTCTTGATTCTCTCTCTAAACCCATGCTTTTTAGCTCTTTTTAATTTTTTTGGTTGGTATACCCGTTTTGGCAATCGGAGCGCGCCCCCTTTCTTTGCGCGCGAGATCCACTTGCAAAAATGATCTAAATGATCATTTTTGACAAGGGCTAAAGGAGTATATCATAACTTGATCTACTTTTTAATAGTTTCTCTATCTTGTCAATTAAATCTTTCTGGATTATTTTGTGGATAACTGATTTGACTTATCCACAAGTCAAATCATCCTGAGGAGTCTGCGACGAAGGATCTCATCCATGGATAATCAAAAACTCTGGCACAAATTTTTAGATACTATCAAACCCCAAGTTAGTTCTGCTAATTTTAAAACCTTTTTTTCCAAAACCAAAATCAACCAAGAGAATGATAAAATAATTTTATCTACCCCCTCTGCCTTCATTGAAGAAACCCTTAAAAAACGTCACCTGCCTCTCATCCAGCAAATTTTTGATGATATCTTAGGCAAAAAAGTTAAGATTGAATTTTTAATCAGCGGTGAAAACGGTCAATCAAAAAAGAAGGAGGAAGATGATTTTTTCTCTCCCATCACCATTCAATCCTCTTATTCTTTAAATCCCAAATATACCTTGGAAAATTTTGTGGTGGGGCCTTCCAATAATGTGGCATTTGCTGCAGCTCAAGCAGTAGTGCAAAATCCCGGCACTTCCTATAACCCTTTATTTGTCTATGGAGGAACAGGAGTAGGTAAGACTCATCTGATGCTTGCAATCGGAAATGCTATCTTCAAAAAAAAACCCTCGGTCAATATTATCTATTGTTCTTCGGAAAAGTTTATGAATGATTATGTGGCAGCCATCCAAAATCACAGGATGATTGATCTAAGAAACAAATATCGCTCAGCTCAAATTCTTTTGATTGATGATGTGCAGTTTTTCTCCGGGCGCGAAGGCACTCAGGAGGAATTTTTCCATACCTTCAATGAGTTGCAATCAAAAAACTCCCAGATGATTATCACCTCAGACAGATCGCCTCATGAGATTGCCAAACTAGAGGATCGGTTGAGAAGTCGTTTTGCCGGAGGTTTAATGGTGGATATCCAACCTCCTGATTTTGATACCAGAGTGGCTATCCTTAAGGCCAAATGTACTGAGTGGGGTAGCCTACTTCCTGAGGATACCCTCAGGCTGATTGCCTCATCAACTGAATCCTCTATTAGGGAGCTGGAGGGAAGATTGATGCAAATTCTACAAATTTTAAAAGCCCAAAATTTGGAGCCTTCGTCTGAAAATATTGCCCTTTATCTTAAAGAGCCTCAAAAATCTCTTAACCTAAATCATAAACAAGTCATCTCAGCAATTTGTAGCTATTTTGATCTTTCCCTCAAAGATTTAACTGGTCCCAAAAGACAAAAAGAGTTGGTTTTACCTCGTCACATCACCATGTATATTTTGGCTGAGGAGTTGGGGATGACTGTGGAAAAAATTGGACAACTGCTGGGTGGTAGAGACCACACCACAGTCATGCATGGTAGGGACCGGATCAAGAAACAACTTGCCAAGGATAGAGAAATTCAAAGATTATTTATGGAAATTAAAAACTATTTCCAAACTATTTAGTTTTCCACTTAAAACTTCACTTTTCCACAATTTATCCACTAAATAACCACCATTTTTTAACACGAAATAAAAACGAAAAATGAATATAAATTTTTCATTTTTCAACATATCCACAGGACATATTAATAACTATTACTGTTTTAAATATGTAGTATAATCTAACCTCTCTGTGGATAATTTAAACTTAACCCTGATTGGTATAATTTTACTTCTTTTAATTATTGCTTATCTTTTAGGTAGACTACAAGGAAGAGGTCCGCAAGATATCCCCTCGGATCTGATTGATTTGTACCGAGGAGTACAAGAATTACCAGCCAGAATTTTACAGGTAATTCAGGGCTCAATTAATCCTCAGAAAGGTAGAATGGCAGAGCTTTTAACTTATGCTGAACTGAGATATGATTATGATCGGATTATCCCTTTAGGTTGGCCAATTGACTTTATTGGTATTAAAAATGGTGATCGGATTGACTTTATTGAAGTCAAGAGCGGACAAACTCATCTCTTGACAGATGAAGAAAAACACATTAAAAACCTAATTGCTACGGGAAGAGTCAATTTTAGACTAATTAAGGTTTCAGAGGAAGAAATCCAAAAGTTTGTTTCTGCCCAGAAAGGGGATTAGGGTGAAGTTTTCTTGTCTACAACAAGATCTGCTGCCTCCATTACAACAAGTCGGTCGCTCTGTTGGAGTTCATTCAGCCTTACCTGTTCTGGATAATATTTTACTCTCTTGTGAGGGTAAAAAGTTAAGATTAGCAGCCACTAATTTGGAGGTTGGGGTAATAAAGTGGGTCCCAGTTGAGGTGGAAATAGAGGGTGAGCTAACCATTCCTGCCAAAACCTTTATTGAGCTAATTTCCAGCTTGGGGCAAAGTAAAATCACCTTTGAGTCTGAGGGAGAAATTTTAACTGTTGAGTCTGGTAAAGCCAAGGTTACCATCAACGGTATTGCCGCCTCTGAGTTTCCTGCCATTCCGCTACCAGACGGTAAGGGCTTTTCTTTTCCCAAACATATCTTTTTAGCTTGCTCTCAGATTCTTTTTGCCACCGCAGTTGATGAAGGCAGACCACAGCTGACAGGGGTTTTAACCAAAGCAGAGGGTCAAAAATTAGAGTTTGTAGCCACTGATGGTTTTAGATTGGCTCATCTAATAGTACCCCTTGATAAAGAGGGCGCTCCTTTTAAAAGTCTTATTCCCAAAAGAACTTTTGAGGAGATTTTAAGAATCATTGCTGAAGATAGCGAGGATCAGCTGACTATTTCACCTTCCCAAAATCAAAATCAAATTGTTTTTACTATTGGCCCAACCACTCTTTCCTCCAGACTAATTGAGGGGGTTTTTCCTTCTTGGGAAAAAATTATCCCCCAAAAAACTAATACCAGGTTGATCTTGGAACGGGAGGAATTTTTAAAGGCCTTAAAGTTGGCTGCCATCTTTTCTGCCAGTGAAAATGTGGTTAGTTTAGAATTAGGCAAAGATAAGTTTCAGCTCAGCTCATCTGCCAAGCAGTTAGGTACTCAGGAGAATGAACTGGAGGCTCAGGTTGAAGGAGAACAGTTAAAGATTGCCTTTAATACCAAGTTTTTATTGGATGTTGTTTCAGCTGCCTCCTCAAAGCAGCTGATGGTAGAATTTTCCGGCCCCCTGTCTCCTGCCTTGATTAAACCAGTCGGCATAGAAGGATTGGAATATATTTTAATGCCAGTCAGGTTAACCTAAAAGCCTCTAAATTTGACTGTTTTAAAATGGTAAATTTTTTCTTCACTTAATTTGCTACCATCCTCAAATTTGGTATCACCTAAAATAATTAAGGTGTATTCATATCCCAACTCAAAGGGTTTGTCCGGAATAATTTTAACTGTCCTTTTATCCTCTGATAACTCCAAACTATATTCAATTTCAGGTTCAAGTCTGTGCTTAAACTCACCAGTAAACGATAAGGATTTGTTAAAGGTGATTTCTATAATCTCATCAGAGGAAATAGTGGCATTATCCAAAGGATCTGGTTTGGTAGAAATGATTTCGGCAGATTCATCTTGGTTTGACTGTGGATTTATTTGATTCTGATTGGGTACACTAGATTGTTTATTATTTTGATTAATCCACCAAAAAATACCAGCTAGGACGGCTAATCCAATTACTAAAACCACGATTTTCTTGTTTACTTGCATAAGTTAAAGTATAGATCAGCCGGTTTAAATACTCCATCCTCCTGGATTGTGACATGAACATGATCTGTATCTGCTAAATATTGACCTACAGGTGTGGCCGATTGAGCCGTCTGTCCCACTCTTAGGATGGGTGTAATATGTACAAATCTAATTGTGTAGTTTTTAGTTTTGGCAGATAGAGCAAATCCGCCACCTTCATTTGTACTTATTGGTGTGCCGGATTCAATGATAGTCCAAGTGACTTGCTCGCCATTTAAATAAGGCAAAAATACTGTTTTGTCAGAGCTCTGTAGATCAACAGCTGTTGATCTACCTGTCACATCAGGAGATGCGCAAGGATACTTTTGTTGGTATTCTGCACTGCAATGGCCCCCAGGAGTGTCTTTTGAGCCAAGAGTAACGATGCCTCCATTAAGAGGACAACTAACTATCCCATTTCCTCCTCCTGGATTATAGCCACTACTGGTTACTTGACAATTTTGGTAGTCTTGCCAGACCTCATTGCAATAACTGTAGCTGCCATAGTTGCAGCTATTGTAGTAGAGTCGGATGGCTGTATTGACCTGATCTTGAGTTGGCTGTTGAGTAATTCCGTTGGCTTTTAATTTCTCTGCTGCAATTGCCAAGCTGTTGGTAATACTACAAAGGTCTCCTTTACCTTGATTGTAAATGTCCAAAAGCTGCATCAACCCAACTGCTTGGGCAGTTCTGGCTCCTCTGGCAATTTCTTCAGCAGTACACGGATCATCTTTTTCAGGATTACTATGTAAAACCTGACCATTTAGCTCACAAAAGCTTTTAGCCTTCTGGCAATACTGATTAGATTTAATAGCATCATGATTATCATCAGCATTAGCCACAAAATTGGCACTTTCATGCATGGCAATGCTTGCCAAAACTGCTGGAGCAGCTCCTGCATTGTTACCAGCTGCCACAATCCATCCTTGTAAAGTGGTGCTTTTAATAGGTAAAGAAGTGCCAGAACGGGTGAACTTGCAATTACTAATGTTAGTGACTGGTGTCACTCCGGCTTCAGACTCTTCTGTGGAAGTTAAAGGAACAGAAAATCCTGTCAGAAACAGTAGTGCCAAAAATGCTAAAATTATCCCCCAGACTACTTTTTTTGAAGAAGTTTTGGCCCAATTTACTCCTGGTGAATTGGGAAATCTGCTTAGAACATCGCCTATCCCCCCAATGAATCTGAAACCTCCGTTACCTACCCCACCTAAAACACCACCTAACCCACCGCCCAGTCTGCTGCCAAATTTTTTTATACCAATGCCTGTGGAAGAACCTAAGTTTTTGACCACCCGCTCACCCACCGCCACCCCACTTCTGTTGGCCACAGCTAGTTTGGAAGGAGCTGTTTCCTCTGGAGGAGGTTGAGGTGCTCGGGGTACAGTATGAACTATCCTGGGTACTCCAAAAGATCCGCCAGGCATAGGAGGGATACCTCCAGCTGCTCCAGCCGCTTCAGCTGGAGGTGATGGTGGCAGGGTTTCTGCCTGCCCAGAAGGAATACCTTCTGCTGAGGCTGTAGGCTCTTCATAAAAAATTTGTTCCTCAGGTGTTTTGGCGCCTTTATTAATTTCTGTAATTAGTTCACTATTTTTTCTATAAAGGTCTCTGGTAAAAGCCTCAGCAAAATCCTGATTGTCCCTGTATGCTAGATTATATTTTTGAAACTGATATCTGGCAGATGGGAAAATCTCCTTTTCAAAATCATATTCATAACCTTTGTAACGGAATTTAGTTTCTGAGGAATATCTTGGATTAGCTTTGCGCTCCAGAGCCAATGCCAAAAGTTTTTTGTCAGTTATTATTGCCATAAATTCATTTTATCTTCTCTTATGCATTTTGTCTTGCCAAAATTTCCTGTGGGCTGGATGTAATCAGCTCATGTTCTTTAGGGGAAGCCACTACGCTCATGGCTACATGGGTTGATCCGGCAAAAAATAGGCCTTGGCCTACCCCGGCTGATAATAGCAGTCTCTCCTCTCCTTCCGACAGATAAAAAACCTTAGATAACAGATCAATTGAGGCCGGAGCTTGTTTAAGTAGGACCTGGATAGATGAGTTGGAAATAATTTCTTTACCCCTCTCAGTTGCCAAAAAATCCTCCACATCTTGGGTTATGGTGGTTAGTCCCAGATAGTATTTTCTGGCTCTTTTGGCCATATCCACCAAAAAGTTGGCTGAATCTTCATTTCTCATCAAATACCAGGCCTCATCCACAATTAAAATTCTTTTTTTGAGCTTAGTTCTGATTTTAGTCCAGACATAATCCAAAATCATATGGATGGCCAAAGGTCGGAGTTGATCAGCCAAATCCCGTACCGAAAAAACTGTGAAGGAGTTGGTTAAATTGATGTTGGATTGGGAAGAAAAAATGCCCATCAGGGAACCCCTGATAAATCTTTCCAATCTGGCAGCCAGCTCTATGGCTGGTCCCTCCTCCATGCCCACTAAAATTTTATAAAGATCCTCCATCAAAGGAGGCTGTCTATTTTGAGTTTTTGGATCATCGGTGATACCTTTAAGCTGATAAGTTTGCTTTAGGGCTCGATCCAAAATGGCACCTTCTGTGGCAGTTAGTTGTCCCAAGACCAATTTTAGAAAAGTAGTTAAAGACAAAATTTTTCGTCCCAGCTCATTTTCTCCACTTATTTCTGCTGACATATCAAAGGGATTGATCTTAACCGGCGAAGATGAGGAAAAATTAATAAATTCTCCTCCCACTGCCTGAGCTAAAGGTAGATACTCTTGCTCAGGATCAATCACGATAATTTCTGTCCCAAACATCAAAGAACGTAGCGCTTCCAGCTTGACAAAGTAACTTTTCCCAGCACCGGATTTAGCAAAAACCACCGAGTTGGCATTTTCCAAAGTAAACCTGTCAAATAAAATCAAAGAATCATTGTGAGCATTGATACCATACATAATGCCTTCATTAGCTGTGAGCTCCGATGAGGCAAAAGGAAAAGTGGTAGCCAAAGAGGTAGTATCCATGTTATGAGCCAGGTTAAGATAATCAACGCCGATGGGAATAGTTGATCTAAAACCATCTTCCATCTGTAAAGTGGTGGGTCGGGCAGTCATCGACAGGGAGGCAAAGGTTGATTCCACCAGTTTGGAGGTGTTATGGAGTTCTTCTTTAGATAAAGCAGGTACTGTGATGTATAAGGCAAACTGAAAAAATCTCTCCGCTCCTCTGACCAGTTGATCTTGTAAGGCCCTGGCATCTTCCAAAGCCACCTCAACTGCTGGATCAACAGCTCTGCCTCTTTCCAGATCTGTTTGGAGCGTTGCCTCCATCTCAGCAATCTTTCTTTTTAATTCATCCAAAACCCCAGCTGATTCTGAAGGATAAATGAACATGGAGATAAATAGGGAATGATCAAAGGAGATTAATGGTTCTAGCCAGTTTGGTTCCACAAATCTGGGGTAGTTTGATACAAAGTAGCTTCTAAAGAAACGATCATTGATGTTGAGCTCATTAAAGTCCACCTCAATCTCTGCCGGGGCAATCACATCAGAGATGGTCAGTTGATCTTCCCTAGCCACTTCTTCTGGCTTGGTCTTTTTGAATAAACTCGATAATTTCACGTTTTTTGAATCCTTATCCCTCCAACTCCTCCACCACAAATGGGTGAGCTCTCGATGATTGGCTTCTAATTGGAGCTTGGTCTAATTTTGTTTCAGCTGCTATTTGAGAAACCTGGGCTGGTGTGACAGTTTCTAAAGGTTTGGGAGTACTCTTAGGCTCCTTTAAATTAACAGGCATGGTGGGTAAAGCTGGACTGGGTTTGGTACTGTAGTTGTAGATATTAAAAAAAACTTGTAAAAGTTTTTGGTTATCAAGCTGGGTGGCTTTCAAGCCGATTCTAGACAGCTGTCTCAAAATTTGATCTCGCCTGGGTAGTAGGACAGTTTTTATTTTTTGCTCCAGAGCTTGTTTTGAGGCAATCAGCCCCAGTTCCAATTTAAAAAGGGGCACCACTATATAAAATTTTTTATCTAAAACTTCATTTTCTTTGATGGTGGATTGGATAAATTGCCGGTAATGACTCATCATCTGAGATAACAGTTGGTTAGTTTGACTCTTTTGCGCCTTATTCAACAGCTCAAGATAGGATGAGATGTCCAATCTTTCTGAATCGATGACAATTTGGATACTAAAGGATAGGGAATTTAGCATTTGGGCAAAAGCATCAATGATGGCCATTTGCTCCCGGCCAGAAAGCAAACCAAAATTAACAGCCGAAACTTGCAAAATTAAGGCTCCGCCACCACCTTTTAAAATGACGATTCCTTCCTGAATATCAGCTATGGGCAGATGATTTTGGGTGGTATTCATGTTAGCTTTTAGCCACCACATTAATGGGTGGTAAAACAGAACCTGTCAGTTCAATCTGTAATACATCAAAGGCAAAATTTTCCTTCTCCAGCTCCAGAGTGTAGATGCCATTAGGCAAAGGAGTAGAGCCACTAAATTGACCTAATTTGTTAGTTTTTAAGGCTCTGACTGGTAGACCCTCTTTGTCATAGATGACTGCCACCACTCCTTCTAAATAATTGCCCACTGTATCTTTGACCACCCCATTAATCACATTAGGAAAAGTAGTCAGGGCCACCTGAGCAATCTTTGGTCTAATTGGGATGACTACCTTAACTTTTTCCTTAGGTGGCTCTTTTTCCGAAGGTTCCGGAGGCCCGGAAACATTTTCCAGTTTTTCCTTGACCGCCGATGCTTGAGTGATCATGTTTTTTAAATCAGCCAGGATCTTATTGACTTGCTGGCTGTAATCAACTGGTATGGGAGTAGGTTTGGTAGCTTCAGCCCTAATTTGTCCTAAAGTTCTTTCTGTCTGAATAATTTTTAGCTGTAAATCTTGAGCCTGTTTGGCCAAGTCAACTGTTTTTTGCAACTCTTCGCCGGTGGGCAGTTGGGAGACAGGTTTAGAGAGCTGAGGAGTTGGTGGAGTAGGTTCTTCGGGCACCTTTTTCATCTGAGGACCGGAAGTAAAAACTAACAATCGGCTGCCAAAAAGAGGATCTTCAAAATAGCTTTTACCTGCTCTTATCCAAGATCTTTTGGTGGGAGAATAGATGGCTTTAATGAAGGCTGCAAACCAGTGATCAAGGGGTCTAGATCCTATTGGTAAAAAAGCAAAAGCTACTCCTGAAAGGGCCGATAAAACAATCAAAGGCCAAGCCAGATAAGGGTAAGGAGCGGCTAAAAAGACAAACATTAAATAGGCCAAACCAACACCGGTTGCCAGGTAAAGAAACTGTTTTAAAGTCATATCCCCAATCAGCCTAAACTGAAATGAGGTGACATTTTGTGGAATAGGATGTGGTTCCATGACTATAAGGTATGCTACAGCGTGAAAAATTACAGGTAAAGAGGTACAAAGTAGGTCATTTAAGGGCAATCTGAACCAATCTGAGAGAAAGTACTACACAATATACGCTATATTGACAGAAAAAGTTTTCTTGATATGCTGAAATGGTGGTGTACCATCCTGAGTACTGAGCGAAGTCGAAGTATCGAAGGGTAAGGTACAAAAGGGAATCCAGTGTAAATCTGGAGTCCATGAAGTGGATCGCTTAGCGATCACTTCAGGACCATGAAGTGAACTTTGCTCTACTTCATGGCTGTGCCGCAACTGTTAAAGCCAGGAGACCGACCACTCCGCCATCTGGCGGATTCTTTCCCGAGCAGGAGCAATATGCCAGTTGAAACCTTAGAATCATCATATATTCCTCCACCTGAAATAGCCGAAATTGCCATCCCAGAAGTCTTTGTAGAGGCTTTTAGAGAAGAGCCTTCACCTTTAGAATTAAGATCAACCAAAGTATCTGAAAGACAGTGGTATTTGTTGCCTGGAACAGGATTTGATGTTAGGGGGCAAATTAATAAACTGATCAGAAGTTTAAATTCTCACTTGGATGGGAAAAATCAAGCACAAGTAGTGAGTGAATTTGTCGAAGATACAGCTGAAGATATGAGACATTTTGTAATTGAGTATCCCTTGCAAAGATTAGTTTTCCCTATTTTTTTAGATCTTAGACAAGGTGGAGTCAGAAAATTAATCGCCCCCCGCTATAGTAACCAGACTTATTCAGATTTGATTTCTTCACAAGAAAGAAGAGGATCTGTTAAAAGTTCAGTTCTTAGAATAGAGAGCCTGATGATTGATGCTCCTGAGGGTACTATCGCTGGATTCATCAGTCCTCCGGGCTGGACAGATCTAGAGGATAGACAAGGAGGGAAGATTGAGTTTGTTGATAATCAAATTTACCTGTATAAAAAGACTAAGACCGGGTTAGAGGCAAGAACAGTTAGGACTGATCTAACTTTGGAGCAAAGCGAATTATTACTAGAACAGCTCAACTTCACAAGGGAGAATCCTCCTAATTTACATACCCCGGAAGAAAGAATTATGACAGTGGTGGAAAGCGTTTTTTACTTACAAGGTCAGACCTTTGAAACTGTGGTGGATCTTATAAAAACAACCAAAGGTAGTGAGCTCGCTTATAAGGACAGATCTTTTGAGGAGATTTATTATGATTTGAGTTTGGGTGATGATCTTTTGGACTTTAATTTGGATGTCCAAAAGTATGCTGAGCCAATCATTGAACAGTTTAAACTTTTGGCTAGGAACAAATTGGTATATATTTCAGATCAAACTTTAGATGAGCTAGAAATGGAGTTGGGAAAAGCCATATTAAGAATACATAAAGCAATTAAGAGCAGACATTCTTCTGATGAAATGATTAGACCTATTCCCTATATGACAGAAACAGATTTTAAGAGAGAACTGGTACAACTGCAGGTAATACCAGGATGTAATGGAGGAAGCTGTAGACGTTTTATTATAACAGCTTCTGGTGGTGTTAGAGAACTGGTAGGTAATTCAAAGTCCATATCCCCAGATTTTTATGAGTATTGTCCTGCTTGTGATGAGGAAATTAATTGTACTGTTAAGGTTGGTCAATCATGCCCCAAATGTAATAAAGTCAGAATGTAAATTGTAAATAAACTTTAGTTAAATTCATCCCAATACCGTCAGGATTATATCAGGATTTAATCAAGCACTTAATTCCGATTTATTGTTAAATTGCTTCATTGTTATATTGTCTTAAAAAACAATTTAACAGTTTAACAATATAACAATTTTATTTGTTGAAGTTGACACTTAGGTTTCCAAGGCTCTACACTAATTAAGGTAGGCCTTGTGGAAAGGCTTACATGTCTAATGCTGAAAGATTAAATATGGCAGATGCTATTGCAACAGAAACAGCTGAGCCAAAAGTAGTGGTTACTTCTGAGAAAGACAGCTACCAAAAAGGCGGCATAATGAGGTGGCTTAAAAGAGGTTCAAAGGCTCAAGTTTTGATGAAACCAGGTGAATTTGAACCTCCCACAGCAACTCAAGATTCTCAAATTGAGAATGTGCATGCTCGGAATCAACAAGCAGCTGAGACATCTTCCAAGAGAGAACATATCCTAAAATTACCTGGTTATGATCCAAATAAAGAATATGAGATTAGAGAATTGGGGAATGCTGTAATTATTGTTGATCCAGTAACAGGGAAAGAGATAGGTATATTACCAAGAATTGCTGGAGGTAGCCCGGATATACCAGATTGGATTACTGAAGCAGCCAAGAGTAAGCCTTTGAGGTTACAGGAAGCTCAAGAGCTTGATCAAATTTATTCAAGGGTTGATCGTTCTAGACTTCCTGGGCATCAGGTTGGTGAATTAGACCGCATGATTCAGGCAAATCAGAATGAACTCAATACCCTTCAGAGAGAGGTAGAGCAACTGTTTGAAGAAGCAAGCAATGACAATATCTTGAATTTTGTCATAAATGATGTAAGAGCTGCTTACATTAAAGCCATTCAACCACCGCCAGCTTCCATTTGGGAAGCGCAACCTCCAACAGGCCGAGAAATTGATTTGAAAAATTATCAGGAAACATTTTGGGATTTAGGATACGATGTTTTGCGCGATTTATTTTTAAGGGGGGCGGTCGGACCTATTGACATAAGAGCGTTACGAGCAAAGTATGAAGGTTTGGGCAGTTATATAGCCTCAAGAGCGGCTGTAGCTATTGATAAGGATTTAAAAGGATTACCATTATCACCATCGACTGAGTTAGGAGATCGTATTCTTGAGGGTGTCAAAAGGGAACATGAATATGCAGAAAGCAGAAGAAGAGCAAGAGCCAGTGCTGATGAGATGCTTAGATATAGTGACTGGAGAGAACGCTTTGATTTTGACTGGGCTCAAAATAGGCCGGAGTTGAGAGCCTCAGTTTTTGCCTGGCTGGAGAAATTTGTTGCCCATTTACCAGAAGCAACAATAGATGAACTTAACAATGAATCACTGACTTGGAAGCGTAATGCTATCAGTGCTCTGGAAAAAGCTGCCAATAGGCTACGAATTTCAGAAAAAGAACCTTTTTACAAAGAACTTAAAAGTACTATTGAAGCATATGTTGAAGTATATCGAGGAGCAAAGTTTTTGGAAACTGATGGTGGGCTTGAGGCGGCTACAATTGCCTTGGAAGAATTTGCCCATAATTTTAATCCTAAACATGATGCAATATATTTAGGTAATGCTAAATCTGCCATTATTCAAGCCTTTATGGCTAGAAATCATGGGGCCATATCCGCTAGCACCGTACCCATCACAAGAGATACCGCTCCTACGGGCGCAGCCATTGAAACTATTGAGAAACCTCAGGCAGGAGACTTGGAAGAGTTTAGAGGTAATATAGAAGAGCAAGCAAAACAATATGCAGCCACTCACCAGTTATATATCAGGGAAGCTGATTTTGAAACAAGAATTAGACAAAGTAACGGGGGTTATAGTTGGGATGATGTTATCGAAGACTTATTACTCGAAGATAGAAGGGGTATGAATGCCGCTAATGCTTTAACAGACCCGATTGCTCAAGCTGAAGCTATAGCCAGAGTAGTAACCAGAACAGGTGTTTTCCAAAGAATTAAAGAAAGGTTGGATAGAGAAGATGAAGCGAGAGATGGAAGAAGCTTTGCCGAACTCACAGATGATGAAAGAAGAGAAGAGATTAGGTTTAGGATCAGAACAAAGATGTTTCTGACAGGATATAGAAATCTGGTAGACGACATTGATCTTACCACAGATCCGGTAGACAAAGACAGGAAATTATGGAATTGGCTAAAAGGATACAACCTAAGAAGAGAAATCCAGGGTCATACGTTGTTTTTCCCCAGCTACTGGGATGAAGTCAGATTAAGCATAAATAGACCAACCAAATTAGTAGATAGGGCTCTCCAAGAAATCAATAAAGCTGAACAAATGAGGAGATTGAATCCCATTCAAGCAGAAGCCATCCGAAACAGTATCAAAAACGAAATGAGAGCTAGAGGGGCGGATAAAGAAGTTGACAGAATTGAATCCTTAATAAGTCCGCTTAATAGAGACAAGGCTTTATGGAGATGGGTTGATAAGTATAATGCAGCCAGAAAAGACCGTGGGGAGGAACCTTGGTATGCCGGTGATTGGGATAGAGCTCTACCTGAAGACGAGCTTGAGGCCATGATTGAGGAAGTAGATCCTTTTAGAGGGGTATTACGCATTGATGGCTTAACAGATCAAGAGATTAATACAGCCATAGAAAATCTTAATTGGACAGATCCCGCACAACCCAATTTTATTGGAAGTGGATTAACTGCTGAACAAATTGAAACAGCCAAGAGAGAAATGTTGGAAGATGCTTTATTTGATAAACAACAACGAGAAACTGAGGCTGAACGAGCTTACAATATTAACAGAGCTTACCAGAAATTCTTAGGAATTGATGCCAGATGGGGTGGTATGTCTATAAGGGAGATTAATGATGAGGGAGAGATGTTCCTGAAAAATGTCTGGGAGAAAGCTGAAGAAATATTGAAGGAGAAGATTGATAATGAGGAAGAAGAAACAGAAGAAAAAGTAGCTGCCCTTGAAGCAGCTTTAAGAGCCAGAGGGGGTTTAACAGATGCTGAGATAGAGACAACTCTCATTGAAAGAAGAAGGTTATTAAGAAGGGATTCCACATTCGGAGCCACCTTGGCGCTTAGGGAAATAGGCATTGCTAATGATTTACCCATTTGGAATTACTATTACTATAACGACCCTCAACGTATTCAAACTTTTGCTCCCTTGGTGGGATATACACATAATGATAAACCACAAATAATCGATCTTTTGGACAGAGGCAGAAGGGAAATGAGAGCGGTTTGGGATTATCTGGCAGATACTTACATGGATGGTAGAGTCTTGATAGTCAGAGATGAGCCGAATGCTGATGTTAATGAAAATGGTCAGCCAAAAGACTTTCATCAAGAAAGATGGGATCGGGCCAGGGTCATTAATGAGGCTGGAGTACAAGCCCTAAGAGAAGTATTTGAATCAAGATTTATGTTGTCAACTAGCGGAGGGATAGAAGTAGTAGATTTAATCTCTAAGATAGGAGACTTAGGCATATATGATTTGCTTTGGGAAATGGGTTGTAAGGATTTTAGGGAATTTCAGGGATTTATTAAAAGACGAGATGAAGTGGAACTTAGAAGACAAAGTTTTTGGAATATTAGAGAATGGAGAGATCCCATTTCTTATGCTAAAAGACTAAGAGGTGGAGGTGGAGCAATAGTATATCTTCGAGGAGGAGAGGTAAAAGGGCAACAACGTGAGCCAGGCGTACTTCAGGAACCGATGATGGGTGCTTATAAATTTAGAGATGAATATGTGAATCGAGAGCATTGGGTAAGTAGTGACATAAGGAATAAACTAGATCAGACTACTGCGGAGTTTAGGAGAATACTCCAAGAGATAATTAATAATGACCAGAACCTAAGCAAACTTACTGAACAGGAGCGAGATAAACTGATAGAGGTAGGAGCAGGAGTGTTAATTACCCTTATAAAATTCATGGATGCCCTGAGGTATAAGATGAATAGAGCCGGACTGGCTCCTAAAAACTGGAAATTAGACAATGAGCTGAACTTCAGACATTATGCTGTGGAGTTATTAAAAAGGGTGTCAATTGAAGGCCGAGCAGCTATCTTAGGTGGCGGTGAAAAATTAGGGGAGCAAGATTTAGGTTATGCTGTACAAGGTAGAAGTCCACTGACTATTAAGATATTCGAAAATTTTTTCAGAACCAGCTCCTACCATATCTTAGTAGAAAAAGATCGTAAAGTTTTTGATCAGATGGGACAAGAGGTTAAAGCCAGGATGGATACTAAAAGAAGAGAGCTAGATGCTCAACCCTTGCCTGTCGCAATTCAAACAAAAATTAATAATAGGAGAAATCGTTTAAGAGCCTTGGGTATGGGTACAAGGATAGATAGATTAATAAATCGGGGAGTACTTTCACAATCAGAAATTGATTCATTAACAGATATTCATTTACGATTCGAAATGGACAACAAAAGAAAAGAGGAGTTGAAGTCTAGAGGGGTACCTGATGAAGAAATAGATTCATTTCTTAATTTAAACCAAGAGCTTCGGAGAATGAGGAATCAATACATAAATGAAGAGCTCCATAGGCAGTTTTATGGGGAATGGTCTGCTAAATTGGCAGAAGTTGCCGAGCAGTTAGAGAAGGTCGGATCGTATAAACTTGGGGTGTAATTTAAGGATGAATACTAAGGTTTTTTGAGCCTCCACTTCAAAGGATTCCAGGTAGAAGCACTTCTATCTATAGCTTGAAATACCCCAGGTCTAACAGGGCCATACTCAAATCCTCCCGTAGAGGGATCGAAACGATATCCATACTCTCCAAAAATACCCCTCTTTATATTTCCTGAAGCTTCTGTGACAGCACCAGTTGACTGCCCATAATATGTTCGACCGCTTGCTACACCACCGGAAATTTCCTGTCCTAGAAATTGTCCTGCCTGACCCATTCTACCAATAGTACTAACTACAATGTCTGGAATTTTGGGAAGTGCCATTAATGCCCCAAAAGCCAAAAGAAGATTAATGAAATTTAAATCCAATCCTCCAAGCAATGGAAATGTCTTTTCACCTGTGATTTGAGTATTAGTTTGGGCGGAAACAATAAAACTATTGTTATCTACATAGTTTGATTGTGAAATTTTTAAGGGATAGTCATTTTTTACAATGCCCGGACCTAAAAGAAAGGCCACAAAATAAAATACCGCCAAAACTGCAGGGAATACTAATATATTTGCCAACATATTTAATATCCAGGCAGTTGCTATACCTTGCCTTCCTGGTAAGGCTGCTGCCAGAAATTGGAAGGGAGCACTTATTGTCAGAAAGATAATCGTCAAGTAGGTTGTTAGAAGCCTAAGCAATAACTTTAACATCTGGTAAATTAAGGCCAAGGTTGCTACAAAGCTAATAATGAACCCTAAAAAGAATGTGGGGGCGCCTGCCCCAGCCCCGATTGCTATTAAACTAACGGCGGGACCTAAAAATAGACTAAGAGGACCCAGAGCGGCAGGTACACCTCCTGCCAAAGGTGCTATGAGGTGAGCGGATAAGAGTCCTGCTACTATTCTTAAGGTACCTTGAGCATCGCCTAATTTATCCCAAACAGATCCTAAAGCCTCAGATGCTCTCTCTTGTGTGACTATTCCTACAAGGGGGCTAAATATAGATAAAACATTCTCTCTGGAGATTTTATTGACCAAATTTGTTCTTTCTGGGTCATCTGTTTTTCCTTGGGCAGCGGCAAAATAATAACCTACCATATTTGTTCCCACAAAGGCCATATCTGAAACCAGGCCTGCTAAGAAATAACTAAAGGTAATTAAAATTAATCCAATCACCAATCCTGGTAGAGCTGCCTGAGCAGTAATGACTGTTTGAGGATTAATTCTTTGTCTAAACATCACCATTAGCCCAATAATCACAAAAATAATGGTCATAATTACATAAGAGATATTTCTGGATACCTGCCATAAGGCTAAAATAGGACGTAATACTCCCTCTCCGGATCCTACCACTTGAGCATTAACCTGTTTCACTACTCTAAACTGATCTCCAAAGGAAGCCAGGTAATCAACAGTTCTAACAGGCGGATTCATGTATAAAGCTGTAATTAAAGAGGTGGTTGTTCCCAAAGCTCCGTTAGATAAATTGGTTTGGGATAAAATAGGAACTCCCTGAATTGCTCCTTGCGCATTTTTAGTGATCTGATAAGTCAAACATGGTTGGCCGATAAAGGAAGAGCCAACAGTTAGACAGGAAAAAGTATGAAACATGTTGTGGACTAAAAGATCTGTATAAAGGGGGGAGGTAGGAGAGATAGAGGTGGGAAGTTGGAGGTTGGAAGATGGATATTGAGGTGGGAAGTTGGAGGTTGGAAGAGCACTGGGAGTAGCAGTTTGAGCATTAGCAATGGGAATATTAAATATTAAATAGCAAATAGTAAATAATGCCAGTACCACTGTCATCCTGAGCGCAGCGAAGGATCTCAATATTAATCTAGAGATTCTTCGGCCTTTGGCCTCAGAATGACACTTTATGTCAGTTTTGAGTTTGGACAACATACTTTAAGAGTAAACTAAATAAGCTGTAAATGTCAAAGATTTATCTTGGACAAAACCATTTGGTGGGATCTGCTTTGGCATTTGGATCACCACATAAAGCAAAGATATTAAAAACAGTTACTTCTATGCCGGTAAAGGCTTGGATTAGCTGTAAAATAATCCAGGCGATGGCCAAAAATAGAGCTCCCAAAAGGGCCCAAGTCACTGTTTGATGAGCAGCTTGAATGGCTTTGGGTTCACCACCGCTAATTAAATATTTAATCCCAGCCCAGACCAAAAAGGCCAGCATAGCTACAAAAGCCAGTCCCACCACCACAGAAATGATGCTGGTAAAAACTTGCTCTATTTCTACTAAACCCGCAGGTGAAGGACCAGGATTCATGTTTTAGGGAGCCGGAGTGGGGATGTTGAAATTACGGATATCAAACCCTAAGAATAACCCGGCTACCTGGAATAAAGCAAAAGCAATGGCCAAAACAGCCAAACCAATTAAGGCATTAATAATTCTGCCTCTGGCCTTACCAACAGCCTCTTTGTCTCCTCCTGAGGTAATCCATTCAAATGCTCCCCAAACTAACATGGCTAAAACTACCAGTACAGCCACCATAAAAGCCAAAACAAGAGTTTTTTGGATAAAATCACCTAAAGTGGAAAATCCCACATCACGTCCATCTACTCGGGGTCTTTCTATGGTAATATGTCCAGGAGAATGGGTAGCATAGACAGTTTCTGTCGGATCAATTCTCATTATAATTCCCCCTATTTGGAAAATAGTAAAAGCAATCGACAGAAAACCTACTCCGATCAACAGATTTAAAATCTTACCCATAGTTTGATAATAGACAGTTAGTGCCAGCTTGTCAAGTGAAAAATTTAAAGCCAGTGAAATCTCCAATTAGTCTTATCACAGCAAAAGCTGCGGCAAAAAGTATTATACCAATAATGGCATGAAGAATTTTTTGTTGAGCAGCGTGTAATTTTTCCTTATCTCCTCCTGAGGTCATCCAGTCCCAGGCTCCCCAAAGCAGCATAAAAAGTAACATGATGCTGGCTGCAATATAAATTAAACGAATAAGATTAGTTATAAACTGACTAATTCCACCAGCTCCTGTGGGATCATTAGCCAAAAGACCCTTTAAAGCATCCGGAGGTTGAATTTTGCCAAAAATACCCACCACAGGTGGCTCCTTTTGACAAAGATAAGTTTTTGAATCGGCTCTTTCACAGGAATAACCTGAAATACAACGAGTATCTGAGCTAGATGGATCACACTCTTCTCCCGCACCGATAAGCCTTTTTAGACAAAGATAGGTTTTATCGTCAAATTTAACGCAAACATAGCCTGGAATACAGCTATCCCCTGATTGACTACATTCCTCTCCAGCTCCTTTGGTATCAGCTAAAACAGCAGTAGTATTAATAAAAAAAGATATGTTAATTATTAGAATAACCAGGATTTTGCTAAACATAGAAATAGCGAGCTAAAAACATATTACCACTATAGTACATCATTTAAAAAGTATATTAGCTAGGGTATATCCTATAATTTGACAATAAGACACTATTATGGGATAATATAGGGTACTTATGAGGAGTGTAGAAGCCTTAGAAAGAATAGTTCTGCTGACAGGTGCTCTCGGTGTTGCTACTATTGCCGAGGGTCTGATTAGACCAAAATCAGTTGACGCACAGACTCCTACTAGCACAGCTACGGCTACCCGAACTCTAACCCCCACGTTGAGTCCTACTAGAACAGGAACGCCAACACCTGATGCTAAAGATATTGAGATTGCCAATGCTAAAGCCACTAATACAGCTTTGGCAGACAAACTGAAAAAAGAAAAAGAATTAGCAGATCTTAATGCTACAGCCACTGTTGTTCAAAGGCAACTTGATCAAATTTTAAATCCACCTACTCCTACTGATACCCCTAGACCAACCGAGACACGTCCCAGTGTCCCTGTTCGTAGTCAGATCGAGATTGATGCCACTTCAGAAGCCATCAGGGCAGATGCCTTAGGCAGGAAACAAGCTGAAATCAAAGCCACAGCTACTGCTGATGCTAATTCAACTGCGACAGCTTTAGCCAGACAAGAAGTACGAGCTCAAGATACGGCTATTGCTCAGGCAGTCAATACAGTTGTAGCTGTGGTAGAACGCGGTAGAGGACAAGATAGAGGAATTCCTGGAGTAGGAGGATTTCTTTTAGTCGCAACTGGCTTAGCAGCTGTGACTGCAGGTATTATTAGATTTAGACAGGAAATTTGGCATGTTGCCCAACGAGTTGGAGCAGTTGTCACAACACCTGGTAGATGGGTGAGAACTCAAACGACCAGGGCAGTCACTTTTGCCAGAACACAGGGTGGTAGAGTAGTCAATGTCACCCGGACAGTCATCATCCCCAGAATCAGAGCTTTTCTGCGTATCTAAATTCTGGAGTTTAAAATAGCCGGAAATTGGTTACCCCAAAAAGAAAAGATAGTAAAAACTGTAATATCAAAAAAGCAAACATCAGTAAAATAAAGCCAAAAATGGCATGTTCAATCATCTGTCTGGCTCCTTCCACCTCTTCCTTATTTCCGCCTGCTCTTAAATATTTAAACGCTCCAAAAAGAAAATAAAGCACCACTAATACTGCTGCCACGGAAAAAATAGGAGCAACTAATTTACTAGTACCTTGACCTAAAGAGGTAATATCCCCAAAGCCAAAAAAATCCTTAATCTGAACATCAGCAATTAAAACTCCAAGCTTTTTTAAAATGGTACTCCTCCTTGTCCTGGTGGAAATATTTCTGAGGCAAATTTAGCTATAAAATAGGCTGTAAATACCACGAATAACCCAACAATGGCCCAGGTAATCCTGGCCCTGGCTTTGGCCAACTCCTCTTTATTACCCCGAGCCATGATATATTGAAAAGCCCCCCAGACTAAGAAATAAAAAGCTAAAAAGCCGGCAATATAAAAAGCAATATTTAACAGACCAGACAAAAAGTCAGCTAAATTGGTAAAATTTTGCGCTCCAGGCAGTCTGGGAATTGGTGATGGGCAACTAGATTGTGGGTTGATTGGATTACAATCAAAAATGTCTTTTAAGTTAGTAATCATATCATTTAAACCCCGGTATATTAAGTATATTCATTCCAATAATCTGTAGTAATAAAATTGAAAATATCACAAACAGTAGTCCAATCACAGCAGAAGTTAATCTTTCTCTGCCAGCTGCTAAAGTTTCCGGATTTCCGGCCGAGGTTAACATCTGAAATGCTCCCAAAAGCATCATCAAAAA
>JACOXG010000020.1 GCA_016176405.1 Candidatus Daviesbacteria bacterium
AATCACAGCAGAAGTTAATCTTTCTCTGCCAGCTGCTAAAGTTTCCGGATTTCCGGCCGAGGTTAACATCTGAAATGCTCCCAAAAGCATCATCAAAAAAGCCAATCCTCCCCCAATTCCCAAGACAAATCTTAATAAATCCCTAGTAAATCCGACTGGAGAGGTATGAATACAGCCAATGGCAGTTTGAATACCAGGATTTTTAGGGTCATTGCTACAACTGTCTCCCCCTGCCACACCACAAATTGCATGTTTATCTTTATCAAAACCAGGCTCTTTTGGATTTTTACATATTTTCCCAGACGAGACAAAAGTTTTGCTCTCGAAACATTTTAGTGATTGTGGTTCACAATAGGTATTTTGAGCCTTACATTTTGTTGGTTCTGAAGGGTTGAAAACTGGATTGGGGGGTAACAAGGGGGTTTGTTTGCAAACATCTTTTGATAAATCGTAAACTACGTAGGTTGGGCCTGTACAGCAGTCTTGCTCAGTTGGACCACCTACTGTAAATTCTTGGGATGCTGCCAATCTACCACTTTCCTTACATTCATTGACAGCTTTTTCATATATAGCCAGAATATATTTGCCTGCTAATCCAAATGGACCAACCTCTTTCTGAATTACACCATCAGAATCAGAATCATAACACGCAGAATAAACAATAGTATAATCTTTATTTGGAACTGCTGATGTTTGTTTTGTCTCTCTCCAAAAATATGTTTTGTTAGCAGTTAGACCGGAAACAGTCACCTGCTTAGTTTCTCCAAAATTTAGATTGCCTATAGAGGATATTGATTGGGCATTTACTCCAGGCTGTATTTGAGTAGAAAGTAATAAAAGCAGAATGAAGGAAATTAAACAAACAATAACTAATCTGGACATTACCTTCAGCTTAGCACAATTGGTGGGGAAATGGTACAATTTTTAGGCTATGTTTCCCCGCAAAATAGTTTGGAGTTTTGGGTTATTGGTTCTTGGGCTGTTCTTATCTTTTCTCATCACTCACAAATCTCTACTCATTCCCCCTGTTTTTGCTGATGAGCTGGAAGACTTACAAAAACAGATTGATCAGCTAAGTAAAGATCTGGAAGCATCCAAAAAGGCCACCACCCCTCTGGAAGGACAATTTGCCTCCTTACAAAGACAGCTTAAACAAATTCAAGCCAATATAAATAGTTTATCTGAAGGTATTAAAACCAAACAAAAAGAGCTGGATTTTCGGGAGGAAAAATTGGCTTTGCAGCAAGCTCTTTTGGAAGAACGAGTCAAGGCCTACTACATCCGCTCCTACTTAACTGATCCCATACTGGTCATTTTATCCTCTTTTCAATCAGGTGATTTATTCCGAGAGCTTTCCTATAGACAATCAGTGGCCAGAGAAGATCGGGAAATCATTGTCTCCATTACCTCTGAGGTGTTGGATCTGTTAACTCAAAAAGACAAGCTGGAAAAAGATAAGGCCAAACTAGCTCTACTACAAGCTGAGGTGGACAAAAACGCCGACTTTTTAGAAGGAGAAATTAAAAAGGCCAAAGACTATCAGGCAGTTCTTTCATCCCAGATAGCTCAACTAACAGCCAGACAACAAGCCATTATTGCCCAAAGGCAGGCGGCTTTAAATTTGCCCACTTCCCTCGGAGCAGGACCACTCTATTGTACTGATGATAGAAATTTGAACCCTGGTTTTTCCCCGGCTTTTGCCTTTTTCACTTTTGGCATTCCTCATCGGGTTGGCATGAACCAATATGGAGCCTACGGTAGAGCCCAGGCTGGCCAAAGCCATGAGGATATTCTAAAAGCCTATTTCCAAAACTTTAATTTTGAACAACGGCCCAATATTAATATTTCAGTTCAAGGTTATGGTTCCATGCCCTTGGAAACCTATCTTTTGGGTATTTATGAAATGCCCGATTCCTGGCCCATGGAAGCTTTAAAAGCTCAAGCTATTGCTGCCCGCTCTTATGCCCTAGCCTATACCAATAATGGTTCAAAAGAGATCTGTACCTCCCAGACTTGCCAAGTTTATAAGGGTGGCAATAAAGGGGGCAATTGGGAACAGGCTATCAAAGCCACCGAGGGTAAAACGATGGTTTCTGGAGGCTCGCCCATTTCTGCCTGGTACTCCTCTACAGATGGTGGATTTACCTTCACCTCCTCGGATGTGGGCTGGGGAGACAGGTCCTGGACTAAAAGAAGTAGAGATGCTAATGGAGAGGTGGGTAATTTTTCTGATTTACAATCTAAAGCCTATGATAAAGATTCACCTTGTTTTTATGCTGCCCAAGGATTTAGATCTGAATTTGCTAAATCAGCCTGGTTAAAATCAGAAGAAGTTTCTGACATTGCCAATGTGATTATGCTTATTCAAAGAGATGGAGGGGTATCCAATCATATTTATCAGACAGATAAACCCAATCCTGAGGGTCAAGAAACTTGGAATCAAGACAGGGTCAAACAAGAACTAAAAAATAGAGGGGGCAGTCCCTTTAACAGTGTCTCCTCAGTATCAGTTTCTGCAGATTTCTCATCTGGTATGACTACTTCAGTGACTGTTTTAGGAGATCACGGTTCGGAAACCTTTAACGGGACTGATTTTAAAAACTACTTTAATTTGAGGGCTCCTGCCAATATTCAAATTGTGGGACCGCTGTTTAATGTGGAGAAAAAATAAATTCGAAGCACGAAATCCGAAATACGAAATAAATTCAAATGACAAAAGTTTAAAATTTTGAAAATTTAAAATTTCAAAAATTGTTTCGAGTTTCGATATTAGAATTTCGAATTTGGTAGTGTTATACTTTACCCATGTTTCCAGCCTATTTAGAAAATCCCCCAAACTGCTCCTTTGAAGGTCAAGATGCAACAGAAAAGATCCTCCTGCTGTTAAGAGCCCACCCCATCACCAATCTCAAATGGATCATTCCTGCCATACTACTTTTTTTGGCCCCTTTTTTTGTGCCATCTTTGGCCCGCTTTTTTAACTTTGACTTATCAGCCATTCCTGCCTCTTTTGAAGTAGTTTTTTTGATCATTAATTATTTGTTAGTTTTAGTTATTACCTTTGAGGGGTTTTTATATTGGTATTTTAATGTCTATATTGTGACTGATAAAAATATTGTCGATATAGATTTTCACTCCATTCTTTTTAAAAACATTGATGTGGCACCTTTAAGAAATATTGAGGATACCTCCTCTTCCATGGGAGGGATTTTAAGTGCCATTTTTAACTACGGAGATGTGTTTATTCAGACAGCTGGGGCCACCAAAAATATTGATCTACATCAGGTTCCAAAGCCACATCATGTGGCTGATTTTATTTTAGATGAGGCACACAAAATTTATGGAAGGGGGAGAGATGCCTACCATCACCCCAGTTAATCTTTTTGCTTCAGAGGCAGTTTTAGCTTTTTTCAAGATTGGTATTTTGCTAATTTTGATATTTTACGCTATATTTGCCTTGATGATTGTCAGACAGGTTGATTTGATGGGTAAAACCTTAATTACACCGGTCTCACCAATCCTGCGGGCCTTTGCCATTGTTCATGCCGGAGTAGCCATTGGTTTGGTGGTGTTGGCCTGGGGGATTTTGTGATAAGGACCTGCTTCGCTCGCGCTATGATATATTTTAGCGCTCGCTCGCAGAACCTTGCCTTTTTTGAAAGGATTCAAAAAACGTGAATCTGAAAGTAGCACAAGTCATAGGCTTAAATACAGATCAGAAAGCAGCCCAAGTTAGCTCAACCATTAGAGATGCTGATAATGCTTTTTTTGCTCTGATTAAACTGAGCTCAGATGATGCTTTTACTAAGGGTAGACAGATTCTCTCGGAGCTATCTGATTTATACTTTGATACTGAAGGATCAGCTGCAGAAAAATTAAAAGCCACCCTGTTAGAAACTCCCAAAAAAATTCCTCCAGAGGCCGACTACGAGCTGATTCTGGCAGCCATTTCAGGCAAGGTCTTGTATCTGATTGGCCAAGGTGAGGTGGATGTTTATCTAAAAAGAGATGACAGATTATCCCAATTATTATCCCTAAGTACACCTTCTCAGCTCGTCTCAGGTTTTTTACAAGAGGGTGATAGAATTTTAATCACCACCAAAAGTTTGGCCACTCTTTTAGGGGATGATCTAAATCAATCTCTCGCCTTGCCTACTGAGACTTTTGAGGAAGAGATATCCTCAAAGATTGGCTCAGCTGAAGTGGAAAATGGGGGGTTGGCAGCCCTGATGTTGGAGATAGAACAGCCACCTTCTGCACCAGAAGAACCAATACCGCCTGCTACCTCAGACGAGTTACCTTCATCCACTCAGCCAGAACCTGTTCCTAACCTGCTGGGGAAAATGATAGCTATGATATCAGACTTAATTTCCCTCAGCTTACGAGCCTTTCCCAAATCGGGTCGAGGTAGACTAATTTTAGCAATCATTATTATTTTGGTGATTGCATTGGGGGTAGGGTATCAGTATAAGGTCAGTCGTGATCAACAAACTCAGCAGCAATTTAACAACCTGATACAGGAAGCCAAGGATGATTTTAATGGAGCCAAAGGTTTGGCTTCCTTAAATCCTAAAGAAGCCAAGGATAGATTGGAATCCGCTAAAGGTAAAGTTAATCAGGCTTTAAAACTGAAACCAAAAGATGAAGAAGCTATAAATCTAAAAAATCAAATTGAGCAAGAATCAGCTTCCATTTTAAAGCAGTCAACCGCCTCTGAATTTCCTGAATTTTTGGATTTGGATCTAATTAAAAAAGATTTTAAAGCTGATAAAATGACTCTCTCTTCTGGCAAAATGTTAGTTTTGGATCCCGTCACCAAAACCCTAGTCTCAATTGATGTGTCCAAAAAAAGCCATCAGATTTTGGCAGGATCAGAGCAATTAGGTCAAGCTAAAGCATCCTCAATTAATGGTTCATTAGCTTTTGTTTACTCAGAAGATAAGGGCATCCTAAGAGTAGATATAACCAATAAGAAAGTGAGCGAAGCCGCCAAAAAAGATGATCAGTTGCAACAAATTGCCGATATTTATGGCTTTGCCGGCAATATCTATCTTTTGGACAGTGGTGGTAATCAAATTTGGAAATATCTGCCTACACCCAGCGGATATTCAGACAAGAGGGCATATTTAACTGCAGAAACCAAGGCAGATTTTTCAGGCTCCGTCAGAATGCAGATTGAATCCTCTGTTTATGTTTTAAAAAGTAATGGGGAGATGCTCAGATTTACCAGAGGCAGCCAAGATAGCTTTGCTTACTCAGGATTAGATCAAAATGTTAAAGATCCCAAAAGTTTTTTTGTCTCATCTGATACAGAGGATCTCTATCTTTTAGATTCAGGTAATTCGCGTCTTGTGATTTTAACCAAAGCAGGAGAGTATAAGGGTCAAATTTCCGGGGAAAAATTTGGAACAGCCACAGATTTGGTGGTGGATGAGGTAGGGAAAAAAGTATATTTACTGGAGGGTAGTAAAATTTATCAGGTGGATTTAAAGTGAGAATTGTCAACAAAAAAGCTCTTCATAACTATCATATTATTGAACGGGTTGAGGCTGGCATTGTGCTCTCTGGAGCAGAGGTTAAATCCATTAGAGCCGGTAGGATAGATTTGGGAGAAGCTTATGTCCGAATTTTAAATGGGGAAGCATTTTTGGTAAATGCTAATATCCCAAGATATCAAAATCTTGGGGAAAAAGATTATGATGCTACTCATTCCAGAAAACTTCTGTTACATAGGGATCAGATAGATTCTCTAATGGGTAAGGTGCAGGGAAAAGCTACCACCTTAGTTCCAGTTTCTATTTATGAGAAAAATAATAAATTTAAAGTGGAAGTAGGTTTAGGCAAATCTAAAAAAGAATTTGATAAACGTAAAATCATTAAAGAAAGGGATCATCAAAGAAGAGTAGAACAGGAACTGCGAGGGAAAGAATGATTTGCTTTTAGCCTATAAATATGCTAATATACAATCCTGGGGATGTATAGTCTCGACAGGATAGCACTTTAAAAACTGCAAGCCGTTAAGGCAAAATTAAACGTAAAATATTTTTGCAAAACACAAACGACAACTCGTTTGATCGTTCCGATAGGCTGGCTTTCGCCGCCTAAAGGTGTTTTAAGGTATCTATTCAAGACGAGATCCTTAAGGCAAGTACAAAGTCTTGATGCAGTAATTTCAATTTTAATCCAACTGAAATTACCAAGAAACTTGGATTAAGTGTTAACCTTCCTGCTGACGGGTTAATGTTAACGCTCAAAAATACATCAGCTAAGCTTGTAGAGGTTTTTAAATTAATATCTTGGACTCGGCTCACAGCCGACATCTCCACCTAATTACTTTCAGTTTTCTTACTCATTTTTTTATCATTCCTTAATTTCTCTCATTATCATATTAAAAAATGGATAAAACTTTGGTGATTGGTAATTTTTT
>JACOXG010000014.1 GCA_016176405.1 Candidatus Daviesbacteria bacterium
ACCATTTTTTTCTGCTTGACTACCTTAAGTCCTACTTTCTTATATCTTTTGATAATCTCCTCTGCCAAATTCCTCTCCATGGCATCTGGTTTGATGAGGATCAATGTTCTTTGTACCATATTCGAATGATTATATCTAAAAATAGTGACTAGAGTCTAGAGTCAAGTGTCTAGATTTTTTTTCCTAGACTCTAGATTCTAGCGACTAGACTCTAGTTTATCTCTACATCTTCAATAGTGGTAGAACCATCCTCATAAGCAGACACTATGGCAAAGCGAGGCAGTTGAGGATTTCTTAAGGAAGTAATAGCTCCAATGGTTACCATTTCCAATTTAGTTTCTGGTTCCTGATATTCACTAAAATAGTGAGTATCTCCAGCAAAAATCTTTTTCACCCGATATTGGGACAGTTTTGAGATGAGATTTTTGGCCTGATCCTTCAAGGATACCTCCACTCTACCCATGACATGATCTGATGAGGGATGAAGAAGCGGCTCATGCAGAAAAACTAAAATATGCTCACTATTAGCTGAGGCACTGTTTAACTCAGATTCCAGCCAACTCAACTGACTATCATCCAAACCTCGGTAATTATCACTATTATAGATAAGGATCAAACGAAAAGTTGATTCAGTAAAAGATTGATAAGATGGTCCAAAGATTTGCCTGAAATTCTCATTTGGTGAAAGGGACCTATTTCGAGAATCCCAAAGGTCATGATCACCAGGCACCAAAAAATATATTAAACCAGTTTTATCCAACTCCAACTTGGCTTGTTTTAATTCATCCAAAGTACCTACTTCCGTATAATCTCCCAAGCCAATCACAAATTTAAGATTTTTTTCCTCCTTAGCTTGTTTAAGAGCTTTGGCTAAATTGGCATTATCCGAGTGAGAATCGGCAATCAGCATAAAGCTGAATAAATACTTAGGGGTTTTAGGAGTGTTAGGTGTGGGTTGGCTTTGTGGCACAACATGAGGCTGGGTTTGTAATTGGCCTAAAATATCTTTCTGGGAATCCTTGGCTATCAAAGTTGTTAAAAAGGCAGGCAGGAATTTCTCAAAATTATTTGAACTAACCAGTTGAGAAATTAGGCTCTGCGGATTCATTTTGACAGGATCAAGACCGGAAAAATGCTTATAAGCAGAATAGATCCCTGCCAAAAGCACCACAAAAATAACTAGGCTTAAGGTCAACCTAAATATAACAAACAGTATATTAGTATGTCTTCTACCTTTATTATGTCTTCCGAACATCTTATCCTTCGACTCGCTCCGCTCGCTCAGGATGTGATCCGCCAGCTGGCGGATCACATCCTTTCTGGAGCAGAAACTCCTAAAAGATTCAAAGTATTGGCCAAGGTGATCTTTGCAGCTTGAACCAGACTGATACGACCCCTCTGTAACGGTTCTGTTTCCGCGGCTAAAACAGGGCAATATTCATAGAATCTGTGGAATAAATCAGCCAAAGTGATGGCATATTCAGTCAACTGATGAACTTGTAAATTGTTGGCCAGCTCTGCCACTAAATCTGGAAAAGTTAGCAAATGTTTAATTAAGCCTATCTCTGTTGGATCTGCTAACAAACTATAATCCACCTCATCTGGCTCTTTTTTAGTCTTAACCAGGATATTATTCATCCTGGCATGAGCATATTGGACATAATATACGGGATTATGAGATGATTGCTCCTTTAGAAGCTCTAAATCAAAATCCATGTGAGTTTGCGGGGCAAACCTTAATAGGTAAAACCTAAAAGCATCAACCCCCACCTCGTCTAAAACCTCCCTGGCTGTAATGTAATTGCCAGCCCTCTTACTCATCTTTATGACTTCTGTCCCTCTCTTTATTCTGACATATTGATAAAGCACAAATTTCAGTTTATCAGGATCAAAACCTAGGGCAGATACAGCTGCCTGAAGCCTGGGAACATGCCCATGATGATTGGCTCCAAACACATCTACAATCACTTCAGCTCCGGATTCAAATTTTTGTTTATGGTAGACAATATCAGCAGTAAAATAAGTAAAACCTCCATCAGATTTACGGATCACAGTTTCCCTATCTTTTAAAAATTCATCATTTGGAGCCAGCCATAAAGCTCCCCCTTTTTCCTTAACTACACCCGCCTCTTGAAGCTGCTCTATGGCCTGGGGAGCATCTTTCCTGAGTTCAGATTCCTTAACAATCAGGTCAAACTTAATGCCCATGGCACCAACATCAGTCATAATTTCCTCATATAATAGATCAACTGCCATCTTACCTACTTCTTCATCAGATTCTCCTTCCGCTCTAATTTTATTTGCTAATTCATTAACATATTCCCCTTGATATTGAAAATCTTTCCCAACTTTATCCCCAATTTTGGCTTTAATAGTTGCTCCTAAAGCTTTGACTTGTTCCCCAACATCATTGTGAATATATTCCCTTAAAACTTCATAACCCAAAGATTCTAAAACATTGGCAATTACATCTCCTAAAGGTCCACCCCTAGCATTTCCCATATGCAAAGGTCCGGTTGGATTGGCAGAAACATACTCTACTCTAATCTTTTTTCCTTTGCCAAAATTTGACTTACCAAAGTCCTCGCCTTTTTCTAAAACTTCCTGTAGGTCTTTTACTAAGCTTTCTATTTTTATAAAAAAATTAATAAAGCCTTCGCCGGCTACTTCTGCCTTATCCAAGTAGTCAGGGGTACCAAATTTACTCAAAATTTTGTTAGCAAAATCTTTTGGGGATTGCTTACCAGATGGAAGCTTCAGTTTAGCAAGCTGTAAGGCCAAATTTGTACTGTAGTCCCCAAATTGGGGGTTTTTTGAACTATTACAAACTATATCAGTTTTTGGATACCTTAGACTTTCGATTGCTTTCTTTAGATCCGCTAAAATTAAATTCTTTACCATAGTTTAATAATAACATAATTTCAGATGTGAGAGGTTAGAAGTGAGAAGATGGATTATTGAAATGAGAAGTGAGATTAATCCCACATAACACTTCATTATCTATATTCCCATATCCCACCTCTCACTTCTTTCTATTAATTGCAATTAAAAATCCTCCTAATACCAAATAATATCCCACCCAGACTACCCAAATTTTCTCCCCCACATACTCCCAGGCAAAAGGTAAAGAAGCAAAAAATTGGACAATGTAAATAAAGTAAGTTAAAAAGATATTGGCAAAAAATCCCATTACTTGTCCCAACCCGGTACCAATTAAACCGGCCATTATAGTAATTAGTCCCAAAACCATGATGATTGGGACAGTCCAGCCAACCGCCAGATTAGCAAAAATTCCCACAATTGACAGTTGATGAAAATTTTGGGCAATAATGGGTATGACCATCAGTTGTGCTCCCAAGGTTATTGCCAAATCTTGACCAATCAGTGGCAGTGATCTCAAAAACTTCAACAGGATGGGAGAAATAACCACCAGTCCCAAGGTAGCCATAAAAGATAGCTGAAAAGACAAATCAAGCAACCATCTAGGGTTAATCAAAAGCATCAAGGCGGCAGTGATAGTTAAAACCCTTAAACCATCATGCTCCCTACCCATGATTTGAGCTAAAAAGGCCAGGGACACCATAATGGCAGCTCTCACCACCGGCACATCTGCTCCTGTTAGCAAAGTGTAGAAAATGATTGCCAAAAAAGACAAACTGATGGCTAGCCTTCTCTTGATTAAACCAGATAGCGCTAGGAAAAAACCAGCCACCATGCTCAAATTCTGGCCAGATACCACCACTATATGCAGAGTTGAAGTATCTCTTAAAGCCAATCTCAAACCTGTTGGCAAATCTTTTTTCTCACCCAAGACAATGCCGGACAGAAGCTGAGCCTGGGGCGAAGGCAGCAAATTAGTGATAATTGCATCCATTGCTTCTCGCTGATCTTTAAATAGATCAACTGTTAATTCCCAGCCGCCTTGTTGCCAACGAACCAAATATATCAAGATATAAAGAAGTATAGAAACTATGATCGGTAATTTAGACATTTAAAACACGGAGATGGAGTTTTTAATCTTTTCAAACACAGTTTTACTGACTAATTTTCTGATCAACAGATCGTCTATTTTTTGATAAGGCCTATCTGAAATTATTTTGGCAGCTGTGACAGGGCCTATTCCTGGTAAAGCTTCTAGTTCAGCCTGAGAGGCAGTATTAATATTGACCTGGGCAGACTGATCAACAGTGACCCCAAAAATGGCCCCAGTCTCTCCTTCCATAGGAATATAAATTTTCATCCCATCAGATAATTTTTGGGCCATATTGACACGCTTGGATAGATATGGCTGGCTGGCTAACTCGGAAATTCCGCCAGCTGCTTTAATAGCATCTTCCACCCTATCTCCCTCTTTTAACTGATAAACTCCAGGGTTATTGACTGCCCCTGATACATCAACAGAGATGGTTTTTTGAACCCCCACCACACTCTCTTTGGGAAAATTCTCAGATTGTTTGTTGAAGGTTGAGGAAAATATCCAACCTCCAATAATTAAAATTAAGCCTACTCCAGCTAACGCGAGGGGGATTTTAAATTTATCTAACATATCTACTAAGCTTAGCACGGTAATTCTTAACCCATGCTCTATAAGCATCGTATAGCTTAACCATGCCTCGCTCTTTCATTTCTTGATTAACTATCCCTCCGGCATGAGGATACTTATGCAGTCTTTCTCTTTTGGAGGAAAAACCGTGGGTGTAGTGAACCAGTTCATGAGCAATGGTATTATCTACTACAGCGGTGGGAATCTGGGGATTTTTAAACATGCCTGTAATGGTAATATAAGTCTTGCCACTTTTGCGATTAAGCCTAATTGAACCTAAACGGAAGCGGGAGTAACGGCCAAATCTGATAAAAGTGGGGTTGGTTTGCGGAACGTCTGAAAAATAAGTTGACCAGATAAAATCTAACCTGGAGAGTAACCAGTTGTCATTGCGGGTGGAAGTGGACTGTGGCATAGCCCCATTATATGTCTCTTACCCTTTTATTACAAGACCCTAACTTATCTCTTATCCTCAGTTTCATTAATCATCAGCCAATCAAAATCTATATCATTCTCAGCCTCCTTGGGAGAAGAAACTCGAAATCTCTTGCCTTTTTCCTTCTCGGTGACAGCCAAAACTAAATTAGTATTAGAGGTGGGGGTAATTAAAATCCTGGAAGTGGGCTCAACTAGCGGATTTTCTACATCTAAAAATGTCTGCCCAGCTAAAATCTTGCCTGAACCAGAGATTTTATTAGCCACCACTCTAAACTGCGCCACAGTCACCATTTCCGCTCTTAGATGACCATTCTTATCCACTGTCACCAGACCATTAAACAAATCTAGCTGTTCTGCTAAGGGAGAATTTTGTAAATAAAGAGTGCCCATAGCATTAATAGAGTTTGTTGTCAAAGATAAAGATCCATCTACAACCAGCTCACCAGCCACCAGAGTATCTGCCAGGGTACTTTTCCCCAGTACCTTAAAATTATCAGCAATTTCAGCCTCGTAGGCGGTTAAAGCCCCTAAAATATTGGCATCAGAGGTAATATCAATATTAGCTAACTTAGCTGAATCTGTGGCCAGCAGGATATCAGGAGGGGTAAGATCAAGTTGTGATACGTCAGTCAATTCAGCAGACTGTGTAGATGTGAGAGGTGAGATATGGGAAGTGAGATCTTGAGGTGAGATATTTTGACTCTCACTTCCCACCTCATTATCCAGCTTCTCATTTCCCACATCTAATTTCTCTTCTAACTCACTCATTCTTTCCTCCAGCGAGGCAATTTTACTCGATAGGTCAATCTCATCATTCATCACCAGCTGATCAACCTTAATCTTTGGCATAAGCAGATTGCCTTGATCATCTAATGACAATGAGGCTAGAAAATTATTTGGATCAGCATAACCTACCCTCACAAATACCAGGATTTTGCCACACTTCACCTCCGAGGTGAGCTGAGTTGATTCTTGGCACACCTCGGAGGTGGCGCCCTCAAAAGATTCCAGGGCTTTTCCCAATACTTCACCAGCTTGGGTGGCTTTCATAGCCACGCCTGGAATAGAAGATGAGGTTAAATAATCTCCTATCTCAATTGGCCCATTCTCCGCAGATACCTTAATCAACACTCTTCCAGCCAAAGCCACTGGCTTTTGCCTGACAATTAAATCCATCCTGCTCAGATCATAACCTAAAACTGCTCCAGGTTTAGTAGAGACCACTCCTAGCATTCTGTTGCCAGAATCCCTGGAGGCTTTTTGGACCATATAACTAATATTTTCTATATCAGAAGATATCAACTCAACCAGGTCCGCCTCCTCGACCCCCTCCTGAACAAAATACATCTCAGCCAGATCTGCTTGTCCGGAATAAATACCAGCATCAGAATAAACTGATCCGTCGGCTGTAATTTTAAATTTGACTGTATCTGCCCCTGAGCCATTAGCAGTATCTGATTCAATGGTAAAAATATCTGCACTTGATATAGTTTGTTGTGAATCAATGTGCACTACAGGTAAAGATGACAAACCATCATCTACAATCACCAGCTTCCCTTCCACAGGTGTGGTTGTACCAATCCCCACATTACCCGTCGGGAATACAGCTGCAAAGTTATATTCAGCTCCAGAGGCCTGAGCTTGTAAACCAATGGCATAAGTGAGATTGGATCCGCCAGCTTGACCTTGGGCATTAAACAATCCTGCAAAAGCTTTCTGGAATCCTGAGGAAAGATCGACCGAAGATGTCATCCCATATAAACTGCCACCTTCGCTAAAACCATTATTGATCGTTAATCCACTATTAAAATACTGATTAGCAGACCAGTTATTAGAGTGACCCATCTCTAAAGAGATAGTTAATGCCTTCTGATCAGTTTTTATTCCTAAGGCTCCATCCTCATTCTTAATATCAGCAATATAAGTTGAACTAATGGTTAAACAATCTTTACAACCAAGCTCTCCATTATTGATAATGAGGGGTGATTGGGCTGATTTTATAGATAAGCCTGATGGCTGAGGCTGGTAAATATAGGTGGTTTGAGGAGGTGGGCTAGTGGGAGTAGGAATAAGCTCAGTTTGGATTCCATAAACCCCACCCTGCAAAGATTCAACAGTAGCTGCTAATTTGTTGATTAGGCCTAATGCCTGTTGGACTTTTTGCTCTTGAGCATCCAAGTTCATTTTCATTAGTAAAGCTATTATCACTATTAAAGTGATTATGGTGCCACTGGAAAAAATCTTCAGCCAGGGAGGAGAAAACTTATGAATCTGAGGCTGAATGTTGGTAGCTAGCTCAATGCCCAACTCGCTTTGCACTCTTTTGATCTCTGATCTGGTGAAACGCCTGGCACCACCCTTGGTTCTTTGGCTGTCGATCAACCCCTTTTTAGTCCAGTTTCTTAAGGTATCCTTGGATATTCTCAACTCATGCGCTGCTTGAGACACGCTTAGTAATCCTCTTTGTACAGGCTTAGATAAATCTAATTCTTTCTTTAAAGCCAAAAGTTCCCAGCTGTTGTATCTTCTGGCCCCACCCGGTGTACGAGATGGAATTAACTTTCCTTGTTTTTCCCAATTCCTGAGAGTATCTGGAGAAACTTGTAAAATTTTGGCTGCCTTAGAAATAGAGATAAATCTCTTGCTTGCAAGGCCTGCATAGATTTTGGGCAAAGTGTTTTTAGGCATAAATCTTATGAAAAAGTTAGGAAAAATTAATAGTCTATTTACAAAACCATAACTGGATTTTTTTGTCAATAGATCATAAGTAGATCATTTTAAAAAGTGACTAGATCAATTCTTTAAATGACAAATTTAAAACATTCCTAAGGCAATTCTGTTAGAAAAATCAATTTCAGGATCAAAACTACGATGGTAAAAAAGATAAGAAATTAAACTAAGGAATGAGCTTTAATAAAGATGAGAAAATTTATCAGTTTACTTCCCCCAACTTTTTTCAACAAACTTGCGGAATAATTTATCAGTTAATTATCATAATGTTATTACAGGATTATCTCATCAAAAAAACTCAAATATTAAAAAATGGGAAAAGGCTGTTAAAAAAATCTAAAAGCCCTATTTTAAAATTTAGCAAATTTACATTGTATCTGCTAAGTCTAGTTATGGAGCATTACTTCCTAGAAATTAGCTTGGACCCAAAAATTTTGCCAGATTATTAAAAATTAACTTGGTAATCAGTTTTTTATCAGCTCAAATTCTGATTTGCTAAATGACAAGGTTGATAATCTTTCCAGGGACATAGATGGTTTTTTTCACAGTTTTCCCTGTCAGAAATTTTTGAATTTTTTCTGACTTTTTTGCCATTTTTTCTACAACTTCTTTATTACTTAATATATCATTTTGTATCAACAGGGTGTCTCTGACTTTACCATTTACCTGGATTACTACCAATACCTGGTCTTGTTGAAGATGCTTATTATCAAATTTTGGCCAAGACTGCTGATGTATGGAATATTTGGCTTCCAAAATTTGCCATAATTCTTCTGTTATATGCGGTGCAAATGGGGCTAAAAGAAGCAAAAAACTCCTAAATTCTTCTTTACTAACTTTTTCTTTACGACATAAGTGATTTAACCACTCCATCAAAGCTGCCACCGCTGTATTAAACTTAATATTCTCCAAATCTTCTGTGACTTTTTTGATGGTTTTATGCATGATATTCAGATCTTTAAATCCTAACTTTTCAGCCTGAGAACCTAACTTTTCCTGCAATAGCCAGACTCTTTGTAAGAAATGGTAGACTCCACCCAAACCGCCCGGATTCCAGGGAGCCACAATATCATATGGTCCAATAAAACAAAGGTACAGCCTGACAGCGTCTGCGCCATACTCCTTAATTTGTTCATCCGGATTAACCACATTGCCCCGGGATTTGCTCATCCTAGAGCCATCAGGGCCTAAAATTACCCCATGGTGAACTCTCTTTTTGGCATATTCCTCTCCTAAGTTACCTAAGACACCTAAATCACTTAAGAACTTATAGAAGAATCTGGAATATAAAGTATGGCCCAAGGTATGTTCTGCTCCTCCAAAGTAAATATCAACTGGCATCAAAGCTTTTAAACGTATCGAACTCGCTATTTCTGTATCATTTTTATTATCCAAATACCTTAAAAAATACCAAGAGGAATCTACAAAAGTATCCATAGTTTCAGCTTCTCTTTTAGCCTCACCCCCACAATTTGGGCACTTAACATTAATCCAATCCTCAGCTGTAGCCAGAGGTGGTTTACCTTTTGGTGTGTAATCCACCTTATACGGCAGCTCCACCGGCAGATCTTCCTCAGGCACAGGCACAGTCCCACAGTTATCACAATAAATAATAGGTATGGGCGCTCCCCAATATCTCTGCCTGGAAATAGACCAATCATGAAGATGATATTGAATTTTTCTCTTTCCATATCTTTTCTTTTCAATATAATCAATGATGTCGTGACGTACTTCTTCCCATCTTCTGCCTTTAAACTCCTCAGGCTCCTGGAGAATGCCATCCGGTGCGTGATGATAACAATACTCAAGGTTCTTCACTTTCTCAGCTTCCTTAGGATCTTTTGGAAACATCACAGGATGGAGTGGAATATCATATTTTTTGGCAAAGGCAAAGTCCCTCTCGTCGTGGGCACTTGAATTAACTACACCTGTTCCATACTCATAAATAACAAAAGAAGCCACCCATATAGGAATGGATTTTCCAGTTGGGGTATATTCTAAATACCTTCCAGTAAATACCCCCTCAATATCTCTATCTATCTCAAACTTATTCATCATCTTTTTCTTTTTTATTTTCTCTACAAACCCCATTACCTCTTTCTCATGTTCTGTACCTTTTACAAGTTCATAAACCATGGGGTGTTCAGGAGCAATCACTGTGAAAGTTTGAGCCATAAAGGTTTGAGGCACAGAATCAAACATCTCAAAATGAATATCCATATCTTTGACTTTGAATCTAAGATTAACTCCCTCAGATCTTCCAATCCAGTTATTTTGTCCTTCTCTAATAGGTTTAGGCCAATCCACGGTTGGATTATCACTCCAGAGCAATCTGTCAGCATATTCTGTGATTCTTAAAAACCATTGTTCTACCTCTTTTTGGACCACTTCTGTCCCACACCTCCAACATTCTCCAGCCTCCACATTCTCATTGGCCAGCACAGTTTGGCAGTTAGGACACCAGTTTGCTAGCGCTCTCCCTTTATAAGCGATGCCCTTTTCCAGCATCTTGAGAAAGATCCACTGGTTCCATTTATAATATCCAGGTAGGCAGGTAATTACGCTATTTTCCCAATCATGGATAGCACCCATTAAGCCAAACTGCTGCTTCATATTCTCAATATTTGACAGAGTCCAATCTCTGGGGTGAACTCCACGAGCGATGGCAGCATTCTCTGCAGGTAGGCCAAAAGCATCAAAACCATTGGGAAAAAAGACCTGATAGTCTTGCATACGCTTCATTCTGCCTAAAACATCAGGCACGGCAAAGGCAAACCAGTGGCCAATATGCAAATCTCCGGAAGGGTAAGTGAATTCAACCAGCAGGTAATATTTCTTAGCTGCTTGATCCAAATCAATAGCATAGAGTTTATCTTCCTGCCATTTTTTCTGCCACTTAGGCTCAATATCGCTAGGTATGTATTTACGCATAGTCTGATATTAGCATATTTGACAAACTGCGTACAATTTCCAAACGGAGTTTGTCATCCTGTTCTGCCGAAGGCAGGTTATTTGGAACGAAGTGACGAAGGATCTTGGTAGGAATCTAGAACAAGTCTAGAAATTCTTCGCTTCGCTCAGAATGACACTCTGTGTCACTTTTCATACCTCTTTTCACAAGTTCAAGTTATTCCTTATCTTAGTTTAAGTGATATATTTTAGATGTATTCTGATCTATACTGCAACTTAGAACCTACAACCTATAACCTACTTTCCGCTCATGCGGGAATTAACCTAATATCTTTTGATATATATTGACATATTGACAAAGTTTCCTTTAATAATGTAATGTTTAACTAGTTTAAACCAGATAGTGGTACTTAAGACGGATACCCTATCTGGTTTTAATTTTACCTCTATCTGTTTACAATCTCTCTGATTTTTAATATGCTAAGGCTATGAGTAAAGTACTTCTCTTTTTACTGTTATTATTTGTATTTCTATTCCCTATACCCTATACCCCATACCCTAGTTCTGCCCAGCAGCCTCAAGGCATAGAAGTTACCTCTATCTACGAAATCTCAGATGCCGAAGCAGTTGATGGTGACATCCTCTCCCTAGATCAATCAGGTTTAGTCCGATCAGATATTGGTTTTGATAATAAAATGTTTGGAGTAATTCAAGAACAAGCTCTATTAGTTTATCAGACTCCAACCGAGGGTAAACCTGTGGTCAGATCAGGTATTGCTCAAGTGAATGTCACCACTCTTAACGGACCAATTGCAGAAGGAGATTACATCACCTCTTCCCAAATTCTTGGTAAGGGACAAAAAGCCACTGAATCAGGCTATGTTTTGGGAATTGCTCTGGAAGGATTTGATGGGCAAGGTGCACCAACTGTGGATGGTCCGAGTGGTCCTGTAGCCTCAGGAAAGATCAGAATGGCCATCAGAATAGAATATGCTGAACTGACCAACCCCAGATTTGCCGGCAGACTTTTTTCCTTCATTGGTACAGCCTTGCTGGAAAATATTTCTGATCCCAGACAATTTGGCAATATTGTCCGCTACATTGCGGCAGGACTCATTATTCTGCTTTCCTTTAGCTTTGGATTCTTAACCTTTTCCCGCTCAATTGCCAAAGGCATTGAGGCAATAGGTAGAAATCCTCTGGCTAAAAACACCATCCAGCTTTCCATTATCATCAATATAGTCCTGTTGGTACTCACAGGCGTGATTGGCATTGTAGCCTCAATATTGATCATAAGGTTGTAACAAGTTACTTGTCACCATTTCCTTTCTATCGTATTATCAATTTATGACCGAACTGTCCAACCCACTAGTATTAATTTTATCCTTGGTGGCACTTTTAGGCTTTATTTTATATCTTTGGGAAAATAACTTAAGAAGAAGACAATCCCAACAAGGTCAAAAAATGCTGGAAACTCTTCATAATTCAATCCAAAAGTCTCAAGATATTGTCGGCCAGGCTGAGCTTGAGGGCGTTAAAATGCTCTCTGATACCAGATTCCAAACTGCCAAACTGGAACAACAATACGCTGCCAAATTAACAGAAGTTGTTGAACAATCTAAACAAGCCATAGCCGCCTCCCAAGCCCAACTGGTGCAATTTTTACAAACACTGCAAAGCCAATCTCAGCAAACTCAGCTAAATAGTCAAAAAGCTGCTGAGGAGAGGATTAATCAGATGTTTGGCACTTTAGAGCAAAGACTGTCTGATTTCTTATTGCAAACTTCCCAAAAAACCACCTCTTCTATTGAGCTGGAGGTTAAATCTGCCAGGGCTCTGATTGAAAGTTATAAACAACAGCAAATGAAGCTAATTGATGAAAATATCGTGGCTATGATGGAGGAAACTTTAAATGTGGTGTTGGGCAAAAAGCTGTCTTTGAAAGACCAGCTTGATTTGGTTTATGAAGCATTAGAAAAAGCCAAAGTGGATAAATTCATAATATGAGAATTAACCTAATTGACCTAAATTCTAATTGACCTAAATAGAGCCTAATTGGGAATTTGGTCATTTGTCATTGTTTAGAAATTAGTAATTAGAAATTAGAAATTCTTAAAATATGGATCAACAAATCTTAACTACCATCCTAAATGACACTTTTACTGTGACTCAGCTGAAACACAGGCTGGTCATGCTTAAATCATACCTGACCAAAAAACTGTTTGGCACAAGTGATGAGACAAATTTAGAGCAAACAGATTTAAACTGGCTGTCCTCTCTAGGTGAGGCTTTTTATCAAAAATTTACCAAAGACAATGTTTATCAAATTCTTAATGATCTTCAAACTCAAACTAATCAGATCGTCCCATTAACCATCTATTTACCTTTTGAAGTAGAACAATCATCCTCTGCCCAAATAGGTTCATTTGCCAGGACTAGCTTTAACCACCCCACTCTTTTGCTGGAAGTCAGATATGATCCCACCCTGATTGCTGGCTGCGCTCTCTCTTGGAAAGGAATTTATCGGGATTATTCTCTCAAAGCTAAAATTGAAGATAAAAAAGAGGAAATTTTAACAACTTTTAAATCATTTTTGCGCTAATTATGAATCAACAAGAAATAGGCTATGTGGCATCCAGCCGGGATTTCCTGGTTAATCTGGATGGTCTACCCACCATCCATATCAATGATATGGTAGAATCTGACCAGGGACTGCGAGGCTGGGTTAATTCTTTATCTGCTGACACCATTGAAGTCTTAATGGTAGATGAGGGCAATATTTTCCCCAAGCAATTATTTAAACGATTACCAACCCGTTTGGGCATTGGGGTGGGAGATTTTCTGATGGGGCGAGCCATCAATTCTTTAGGTATCCCCATTGATGGCAAAGGTCCCCTCTCGAAAATGAAGAGTGCTCCTCTGATGGAGTTGGAACAAGCCGCCCCTGGTATTGACAGCCGACAATTTATTGATAGGCAATTTTTAACAGGAATTACCTTAATTGATACTCTGATCCCCTTGGGCCGAGGTCAAAGAGAACTGGTGATGGGAGATGCCCATTCTGGAAAAACCGAATTTCTAATTGATGTGATTGTCAATCAAAAAGGTACTGGAGTAATTTGTATTTATGCCTCAATTGGTAAACCAGCTGTATCTGTCCGTAATTTAATTGATACACTGGGTGCCAATGGAGCTTTAGAATATACCATCATCATCGCCACTTCCTCCTCTGAGCTGGCACCTTTAATATTCTTAACTCCTAAAACAGCCATGACCATAGCTCAATATTTTCAAAGCAAAGGTAAAGATGTCTTGTTAGTTTTGGATGATATGGGTACTCATGCCAAAATATATCGAGAAATTGCCCTGCTAGGTAATAAACCTCCGGGCAAAGAATCCTACCCTGGAGATACCTTTTATCAACAGGCCCATCTTTTGGAACGGGCTGGCAATTTTTTGCCTCAAGCCGGAGGTGGCTCCATCACCGCCCTACCAGTTTTAGAGTTAAATTTATCAGATTTTACCACCCTGATCCCCACTAATTTAATGTCAACTACTGACGGACATCTGCTTTTTAAGTCTAATCTATATTCTCAAGGACAAAGACCGGCCATTGATATTGCCCTATCAGTCTCCAGGGTGGGTAGACAAACTCAAGATCGTCTGACTAATATGTTATCTCTCAGAATTAGGAGTCTACTCTCATCAGCCCAAGATTTGGAGACTATTTCTAGATTCTCATCTGAGTTATCTGCTGACTCACAATTGATCTTAAGAAGAAGAGATTTGTTATTGGAAATGCTCAAACAAGACCCACTCACAGCCATTCCTTTATCCATCCAAGTTATTTTATTATCTTTAGTCTTCACTTCCTTTTTAGGGAATAAAGATAGAAGTTTTGTGGAAAAATATAAAAAGGTCTTGATTGAAGCATTTTTAAAACAACCTAAACTTTTACCAATTACCAAATTCTTAGATAAGTTCAAAAGTGATGAACAGTTAATTAGAACATTGGAAGGAGTGGAACCAGTATTGGCCAAAATATGCCAGTAACAGCTTCACCCTAACAATTATGACAATCCAACAAATTGATGCTTTAATCGAAGAAGGAAATTCTTTAAAACAGATCGCCCGCTCATTTTCCGAGATTGCCAATTTAAAGATTAAAAGAATCAGGGCAGAAGTTTTAAGAAATAGGGTTTTTTTTGAGGAAATGTCTCTCATTTATGGTCTGGTCAGAAAAGTGGCTACCCAAAAGGGTATCTTTGTCGCTAAACCTAAAAAAAGAATTAGCCTCATTTTAACATCCAAGTATCGTTTTTACGGTAATATTAATGCTCAACTGATCAATTTTTTTGTCTCTGAAACTAGCAAAATTGAAACTGACAGAATGATTATAGGCACAGCTGCCATTGATTATTTTAAAGCAGCCAAAATTTTCTCCAATTATCACGAGGTTGAACTTAAAACTGATCAGCCAACTCAAGGGGAACTAGATCATCTTATCCAAATCATCAAGGATTATCAGGAGGTGCTGGTTTTTTATTCTAAATTAAAAACTTTGCTCCTGCAACAGCCGACTGTGACTAATCTGACTGCATCAATTCGCCTCAAAGGCGATCAAAAGGTTGATTTTAGATTCATTTTCGAGCCAGAATTACCCAAAATTTTGGCCTTTTTTGACTCCCAAATTTTGACATTACTTTTGGAAGCCACATTTTTGGAATCAGAGCTGTCCAGAACCGCCTCACGTTTTATTTCTATGGATCAAGCCGAATCTGAGGCTAATAAATTTATCAAAGAATATGAAAATTTAAGAAGTTATACTAAAAGAAGCCTAGTCAATGGCAAAATTTTGGAAAATTTTGCCTCGCTGATGGCTGTTTCTAAAAGAATATGAATCAGTCTCAAGTTTCCGGTATTATTACTGAGGTCAATGGTCAGATTGCCACCTTACAGATTGAGGGAGATAATTTTCCCTCGCTGCTGGAGATTTTGGTGGCAGAGACAGATCCTACTGTCAGACTGGAAGTTTTTGCCCAGTCGAAAAATGAGGTGTCCTGTCTGGTCTTAACCAATCCAGATCGACTGTTTAGAGGCATGCGGGTCAGAGGGACTGGTAGTGATCAGCAAGTACCGGTTGGTCAGGCAGTCTTGGGGCGGGTAATTGATCTGTTTGGTGCTTCAAAAGATGGTGGCAGGTCGCTTATCGCTAAAGATTTTGCCTCCATTTATTCCAGAGCTCCTTCTTTAAATATTGTCAAAGGGGGTTTCCAAATTTTGGATACAGGCATTAAAGCCATCGATTTTCTGACCCCTATCCCAAAGGGCGGTAAGGTAGGCTTTATTGGAGGGGCAGGTGTGGGTAAAACCATTCTTTTAACTGAACTTTTGCACAACATTACCACCACCTCTCCCAAATCTTATGCAGTATTTGCTGGGGTTGGGGAAAGAATTAGAGAAGGTCAAGAACTTTATCAAAGGTTAAAAGAAACCATGGTTTTACCAAAAACAGTCATTGTTTTGGGAGAGATGAATGAGAATGCGGCTGTCCGCTTCCGGGTAGCTTTGGCTGCAGTAGCCCAGGCTGAGTATTTTAGGAATAATTTAAAATCAGATGTGCTGATCTTTATTGATAATATGTTTAGATTCGTTCAAGCTGGATCAGAGGTGGCCACCCTTTTAGGAACTATTCCATCAGAACAAGCTTATCAGGCTACTTTAACTACTGAAATTGCTAGTTTGGAAGATCGGATGATCCCGACAGCCAATGGTGCCATCACTTCCTTTCAAAATATTTATGTTCCGGCTGATGAGATTGCCGATGCCGGAGTTTCAGCTATCATGTCTCATTTAGATACCTCAATTGTTTTATCAAGAGCAGTGGCTGCCAAAGGACTCTATCCACCATTGGACATGACTCAATCTGCCTCTGCCACCTTAACTAAAGCCTTCTTGGGTGAGGTTCATTTTAAGGCCCTCACTCAATTTCAACAGCTATTATCAAACTATGACCGACTATCTCATATTGTAGCAATTGTGGGAGAGTCAGAACTTTCCGCTGAAAATAGAATTCTTTACCAAAGAACTAAAAAAATTACCAATTATTTAACCCAACCATTTTTTATGACAGAAAACCAGACTGGCAGGAAAGGGGTTTATATCCCCAGAGAAACAACTGTAAAAGATATCACAATGATACTATCTGGATACTTAGATAACATTTCAGTTGAGAAATTTTTGTATATTGGCAGCCTGGAGGATGCCAAGTTGGTATGAATCAAATGCTGCAAGTCCGTATTATCTCTCCTCGAGAGTTGATTCTGGATACTCAGGCTCAATCTGTCTCTTCTAAAAATACCCAAGGCCCTTTCGATATCTTGCCTAAACATGCCAATTTCATCACTTTGATCGATAATCAACCTATTCAGGTCAGAATCAAAGGGCAAAAACCATTAAATTTTAAATTCCCCATTGCCATTATCTTTGCCACCGAAGATAAAGTTAATGTTTACACCTATGTTACTGAAGAAGGTGAAAAGGAAATATCCCCATTTGTTTTTGCCATGGGCAAAAAGGCCACTTCCACTCCAATCGAACCTCCTATAGAGAAAGAGTAATTTTTAAATTTCTAATTTCTAATTATTAATTTCTAAACAATGACGAAATGACCAAATTTTCAAATTGGGATTTATTTAGGTCAATTAGAAATTAGGTTAATTAGGTCAATTCTTTTATCATTAATAATAACCCCTTGACAAATCTATGCAAAACCCTTTATGCTGAGTACATAATCTATGCAAAATACCTAGATTGCATAGATTTGAGCAGATTTAGCAGACGGACATCTAGAAAAAAGAGGCAAAATTACCCCTGTTCGCAGCGAGGGTGGGACCAGGCTTTACTCACTGGATCAACTCAGACAAATCAGCCCTGCCTCAGTTGAGGAGATTACCCCTACCCCTCCAACCACAGAGGAGCTACTAGAGAAAGCTTCTCAAGATTCTACCCCATCAGTTTTCCTAACAGATTCTTCCTTTGAGGAGCCTATCAAAGCTCAGGTTGACACCAAACAGCCTAGTAGCCAACCTCAGGTTGTAACCAAAAAATCCTTTTTCAACAGATCTCTGCTGACTACAGTTATCTCAGTTATTGCTCTATCCTTAACTCTGCTATTTACTGGCTCTCGTTTGATTAATTTAGGTCAACAAGATCAATTTTCTCAAAGCAATATAGATATTGCCAAAAATTTTAGATTGTTAATGGAAAAACCAAAGCCTACTCCCCAACCTGAGGTCCTGGCCGTAACCACTGCTGCTGAATTTTTAGAAATTAACGCCGATACTCAAATAAATGGTGATCTATCTGTCAGAGATTGTATCAATGGCATTGCCTTAGAGACAGCAACCACTACCGTTCCAGAGGGATGTATTCCATTAACAGTATCAGAAGCATCCACAATAGATCAAGACCTATCACTGTCTTCTTCTCCCACCTTTGCCAGCATCAATTTATCAAATTCATCTGATCAAATAGTCTTTCAATCCGGTGGTCCAACTGGCACTTTAACTTGGACCCCTACTGATACCAGAACTATTACCCTACCTGATGCCACTACCACTTTGGTGGGAACTGATACTACTCAAACTTTAACCAACAAAACGCTTTCTGGCTCAAATAACACTTTTTCTAATATTCCTAATTCTGCTTTATCTAATAATAAAATAACTGTTTCCGCAGGCACTAATTTAACTGGTGGTGGAGATGTATCTTTAGGTGGATCTACTACTTTAAGCTTAAAGGATTCCATCTCTTTATCCGGTACTCTGACAGTTTCTGGTGCCACAACTTTGTCTTCCACCCTAACAGTTTCAGGCACCACCACTTTAAATGCAGTCACCTACACTTGGCCCTCCGCCCAAGGTTCCTCTGATACCTTTTTAGCTAACAATGGCTCAGGCACCTTGAGTTGGTCTGCTCTAACTTCTGCCGGAGGCTGGACAGATGATGGCACCACTGTTAGGCTGACCACCATCACTGATAATGTGGGCATTGGCACCACCTCCCCCTCTTATAAATTGCATGTAGTTGGCAATGTGGGGGTAGGTGGATCATTAACTGTCACATCTGCTACCACCTTATCTGCCTACAGCCAATGTGCAGATCTGGCTAATGGAGGAAAATTAACTGTTGATTCATCTGGTAATTTGCTCTGTCAGGTAGATTCCACTGCCTCGTTATCCGGAGGAGCCACTGGCGGAGTAACATATTGGGATTCTCCCACCACAGTTTCCCAATCTGTGGCCAATTTTTATTGGGATTCCACCAACTTCAGATTGGGCATTGGCACTTCCTCTCCTGGTGATTCATTAATAGTAGCCTCAGGTAATGTGGGGATAGGGTTTACTACACCCACAGCAGCCTTACATGTAGTCCAAGTAAATGCTGCTAATGCTTTTAGGGTAGATGATGTGGCCAATGATACCACCCCATTTATTATTGATCAAACTGGCAATGTGGGAATTGGCTTTACTACTGTTGGAGCAAAGCTTGATATTAAAGGGGGAATGCTATTTTTAGATAATGGAGATTTTAATGAAACTAGAGGTTTAAGATTTAGAAATGCCGCAAATGGTGTATCAGCTACCGGAGGAGGAATATATCAAGCAAATAATGATCAACTATACATTCAGGCTGGAAGTGGGAATTATATTAATTTTAGGAACTTTGCTAGTGGTCTTGGAGAAGATGTAGTAGGTATAAGTACTATTGGTCCAAGATTTGCCATAGGAGCAGTTGGTGTTAGCCAGACCTCAACAATGATGGCAGTCTCTGGTAATGCAGGTATTGGCCTATCTTTTGCTGGGGCAGTTATTCCCGCTAATGGACTGGCTGTTCAGGGTAATGTGGGGATTGGGATTACTACTGCCAACTCCGTTCTTACTGTTAATGGTGGGGCTACTATTGGATCCTCATACAATACCCTAGCTCCCACCAATGGATTATTAGTCCAAGGAAATGTGGGCATTGGCTGGACCTCACCTACTTCTCTACTCCATCTTCTTCAAACAAGCACTTTTCCTGCCTTCAGAATTGATGATGTGGCAGAAGATACCACTCCCTTTATCATCATGGATACAGGCAATGTAGGAATTGGTAATACTGCTCCAGCTTATGCTTTAGATGTAACTGGTAATGTGGGTGTTTCTCAATCCCTAACAGTCTCAACTGCTGCTATTCTAGACTCGCTTTCCGTTACCAAATCCATCTCCGCCGCCACTTTAGGAACAACGGGTAATGTGGGAGTTGGCGGATCTTTATCTGTCAGCTCTGGAGTCAACTTATTATCTTCCCTAAATGTGACTGGCAATACTCAGCTTTCATCTGTGGCTGCCTCATCTAACGTCTATTTTACTGGTTTATCAGCCAGCTCAGGAAGCGCTCTCTGTCTTAATTCTGCAAATCAAGTGGTCACTTGTACTGTAGGTACTGGTGGAGTCTCCGGATCAGGTTTTGCCGGAGGAGTAGCCTTTTTTGATGGTGCTTCTAATATTACTGCCAACCACAAGTTGTTTTGGAGTAACTCTGATGCCAGATTGGGAATTGGGACCTCCTCGCCCGGAGATTCATTAGTGGTGGCCTCAGGTAATGTGGGGATAGGGTTTACTACTCCTAAAGCCTCTTTACATATTGTCAACGCTAATGCTCAGGATTCATTTAGAGTAGAAGATCAGGCAGAAGATACTAGTACTCCTTTCGTGATTGATCAGGCTGGAAATGTTGGTATTGGTACCTCAGTCCCCGGCAATTATAAATTAAATGTGAACGGGGCCAGCTGGTTAAATGGCAGTCTCAAGCTGGATTTAGGCTCAGATGCTACCGGAGATGTCTACTATAGAGATTCAAATGGTAACTTTGTCAGACTGCCCATTGGTACTTCAGGACAAGCCTTAGGCATATCCGGGGGAATTCCGGCCTGGACAGCGGTGGAATCTTTTACTTCAGCTGCTGGTTGGGTTGATGCAGGAGCATATATTAGGCTTTTAACTATGGGAGATAATGTGGGGATTGGGACAACGGTGGCTCAAGATGCCATAGGAAAACTGCACTTAAGAGGTAATGATGATTCAACAGGTCTAACTTTTGTTACCACTAATAATGCTAACTCCGAATTTGGTTTAACTGTTTTAAATAATGGCAATGTAGGCATTGGCACTACAAATCCTCAAGGAGGATTAATTGTGGTGGCAGGTGCTGGTAATGTGGGAATTGGCACCTCAGAACCCGGAAACTATAGACTGACTGTTTTAGGAGATACCAGAATCTCCACAGATGGTATTTTTACTCTTAATTTAGGCTCAGATGCCACCGGTGATATCTATTATAGAAACTCTTCTGGCAATATTACCAGGTTACCAATAGGTAATTCAGGAGAGGCTCTAGGTGTTTCTAATGGCTTGCCAGTTTGGACTACTAATCTCTCCTTTACTTCAGCTGCTGGTTGGGTTGATGCAGGAGCATATATTAGGCTTTTAACTATGGGAGATAATGTGGGGATTGGGACCACGGTGGCACAAGATCCCTATGCTAAATTACATATCAGAGCAAATGGGACTGGGACTGGTTTAGCCTTTCTGGTAGCTGATAATGACAATGTCCAAAGATTTGCCATCTTAGATAATGGCAATGTTGGGATAGGGACAACCGGTCCTGGTGGAATATTAGTAGTGGCCTCTGGTAATGTGGGAGTAGGCTTTACCACCCCAGACAGAGTACTACAACTAGCCTCAGATATTAATCTGGTCGGTTCTAATGCTTCCCTTTTGGCTGCCGGGGGAAGCCAATTTGGCATCACTGGTTCATCAGCCACCGGTACTCAGAAAAAATTAGTCTTAGGTATAGATACTACGGATAACTACGGAGTTATTCAGGCCGGAACCTTGGGTACTAATTATACTTTAGCCTTAAATCCGGCCGGAGGAAATGTCGGGATTGGCACTACCTCTCCCGCATATCCATTACATTCTTCAGGTAATCTAGGTATTGGTGAAAATATTGGTATTGGCATTACCTCCTCCAGCACTAGAGGCATCTATTTAGGATTAGCACCTCTTAATGTGGAATTAACCAGGGTTATTCCTAATGTGGTGAATGATTATGTAGACGTTGGACAAGTCAATATGGCTAATGGAGCTCATAACTTCCGTATTAGTGTGACCAACTCTGATAATAGTTATTCTGTTTCCAAACAATATCTTGTGACCATAAACTATGATCAAACCTCCAATACCTGGCAATGGGTGACTCCTATTTCTGATACAGGTGCTTTTTCTTCCAATAATCATGCCTTAATAGTTAATGTCAATGCTGCTATTGCCACCTTTAGGTTGATTAGAACAGCTGGCACAACTGCTGGTACTGCCTATATTAGAATTGAATCAGTCGGACTAACAGCTGATACATTTACTGCTTTATCAACTGTTGGTTCTATGACTGCCCCGACTGCTTATTTGGATAGTTCTGTTATCACTCAAACTGATGGTAGTTTAATAGTGGAAGGGAATATAGGGATAGGTTGGACAGCAGCCACCCCTCCTGCCTTTCCCAGATTAGGATTATCTGTGTTTGGTAATATAGGAATTGGCATCACCACCGCTAATTCTGCTTTAACTATTAATGGTGGAGCCAGTATTGGATCTTCATTTAATGTGACTGCTCCTACTAATGGACTAATAGTTCAAGGTAATGTTGGAATAGGTGTCACCTCCCCCACTGCTTTTAATTTGCAAGTTGCCGGCACTATTGGACCAAATGCGGATGATACTTATGATTTGGGTTCTTCCTCTCTTAGATGGCGAGATCTTTATTTAGGTCCTTCTTCTTTAAATATAGTCTGTAATGCGGCGGAATGTTCTTCAGCCAGGACCTGGAATATTGGAGTCCAAGAAGCAGTTGGAGGCCAAGGTGGATTAAGAATAGGTTTATCTACTGCCAGGGATTTTCTTAATATTGATACTAATGGTAATGTAGGAATAGGAGCTTCTATTCCTCAGGGTAAACTGATTATTCAAGGTAATGTGGGAATAGGATATACCGGACTAAATCAGCTCATTCCAGCCAATGGTTTGGCTGTTTCAGGCAATGTAGGCATTGGGATTACTACAGCCAATTCTAATTTAGTCGTTGCTGGTAATGCTCACATCGGCACCATTTATCAGGGAATTTCTGCTCCCACCAATGGATTATTTGTAGATGGTAATGTGGGTATTGGGGCCACCACTTCTTCTAATGCCTTAGATGTTTGGGGAGGAGCCAGAATTACCGGAACACTTACTATAGATGGATCTTGTACCGGCTGTGGAGGATTATCTGGTGGACAAAGTGGGGCTGTCACCTATTGGACTGGAGCCAATACGGTTTCTCAATCTGTGGCTAATTTTTACTGGGATTCTTCTAATAACCGGTTAGGCATTGGTACCTCTTCTCCAGGAGACTCACTAATAGTTGCTTCTGGTAATGTGGGAATTGGCGTTACCACACCTACTTCTCTGTTACAAATTAGTTTAGCTGCCACTGGCACTTCTGTTAATTTATCATCAGCCGCCTCCTTAACTTCTGGGACAGCCTTTAATATCAGTGGCAACACTAGCGGCACCCTGTCCGCCTTCACTGGTGATTATATTTTAATTAATCCCACCAGAACCTTAACATCAGGTTCAATTACTGACACAGGGAATTTCTTGGAGCTTAATAGATCCAACACCATTGATGGTGCGGCTGGTTTTACCCTCTCCGGCGATCTGGCCAGATTTACTTCCAATTGTATTGAAGCCTCAGGAACCTGTAATGATTCCTCCAGAATTTTGCTGCTGGCTCAAAATTTCCCAGATGCCACCGGTCAGGCACTAGCTATAGATAATGCTGGATCAGGAGCATCTTTGGCCGTGATGAGAGGCAATGTCGGTATTGGTACCTCATCAACTTCAGGCGGATCATTAATTGTAGCATCAGGTAATGTGGGTATTGGCTTTACCAGTCCGCAAAGACCATTAATGGTGGCCTCAGATATTAATATTGTTGGATCTAATTCTTCTTTACTGGGAAACAATGGCAGCCAATTTGCCATCACCGGTTCATCTGGCACCGGCGGGACTGAGAAAAAATTGGTATTGGGAATTGATACCACCGATAATTATGGGGTGATTCAGGCTGGAAATACTTCTGGGACTAATTATACTCTTTCTCTAAATCCTGCCGGAGGCAATGTTGGTATTGGTACAACCATTCCTCTATATACCCTAGATGTGACAGGTAATGTTGGGATCTCACAATCATTAACTGTCTCTAATGTAATTGTAGCTAATGCCGGAATAAATGTAACGGGTCTGGCTAATTTAACAGGAAATGTGGGGATTGGCGGATCATTAACACTTTCTACCTTTAAATCCTGCAATCAAGTTAAAACAGATTCTAGTGGAGTAGTTACTTGTGGGGTTGATGGAGGCTTAGAATCTGTTCAGGTATTTACCAGGGATAATCAAGGAGCTAATGCCTATAACGCTCCCTCAATTATTACCCATATAGTGGTAGAACTGGTTGGTGGAGGTGGAGGTGGAGGTGGTACTGACGGAGGTGTTACCAAAGGTGGAGCTGGAGGAGGAGCAGGTGGATATTCTTCAGAGCTTTTGGAAAGTTTTTCTGCCAATGAGGATGTCACTGTTGGTGTGGGAGGTTCAGGAGGAATGCCAGTTGAGAGTACAGGTAGTGAACCTGGTGGAACTGATGGAGGTACAACTTCTTTTGGTGACAGCGTCTATTTACAAGCCACAGGAGGTACTGGTGGAGCTCCAGGTCATGCTGTTGGGACGGCACAAGATGGTAATGGCGGTAGCGGAGGAATTGGCTCAGGTGGAGATATTAATCTAGGTGGGGGTGGAGGTGGTTTCGGAACGGGCACAGTAGTAACTGCATCTTTTTCAGGGTCAGGTGGTGCTTCCTATTTTGGCGGAGGGGGGGGAGGTGTTACTGAGGCAAATGTGGGTGGTCAACAACAAAATGGGGTTAATGGACTTGCTCCAGGCTCTGGAGGAGGTGGTGGTGCTGTTTTTAATGGTGTTGGTGCCACTGGTGGAAATGGGGCACAAGGTATAGTGATTGTCTGGGAATATTCTGGCAATGCTGGATCAGATTATGCTGAGTATTATGACACCGCCTCTGATGTGGAGGCAGCAGATCTGGTTTCAGTGTCTGATTACTCAATTACCATTGATCCAAAATCTTTAACTGATGGATTATCTAACCTGGCTGTTCTACAAAAAGCTAAGATTGGAGATTCTTTAATAGGAGTTGTTTCCACTTCTCCTGGACAAACCATAGGTCAGGAAATTGTGCCCTTTTCTAAACATCCTAAACCTATTGCCTTATCGGGTCGTGTTCCGGTTAAAGTTTCAACTGAAAGTGGTGCTATTAAAAAAGGTGATAAGTTAACTGCCTCATCAATCCCAGGCGTGGCCATGAAATCCTTTAAGGCTGGCCAAATCATCGGTACTGCTTTGGAGGATTTTGATGGATCTTCCTGTGATCCACCGGATCCTCCACCCGAGGGATCAACAGATCCACCACCTATTTGTCAGGGTAAAATTAATGTTTTTATTAATACCTCCTATTCTGCAGGACTACGGACCGCGGAGCTTTTGGCTAAACAGGGGCTTGATATAGATAATCTTGCCGAAGGATTAGATGTGGGTAAAATACTCCTTGCTCAACTGCTTATTGAGAAAAAAGATATTGTTGATCAAACTAAAGTTGCAGAAGTAGCCACAGACAGGCTGATTGCCGGTTTAGAGGTAATCACTCCCAGGGTAGTGGCAAATGAGGTGGTAGTGGATAAAATCTCACCAGTTTCAGATTCGGGGATGATTTATCTGGACGGCAATTTAGGTATTGGCGGATCAGGCTTTTTGGGAATCCAGGATAACAATATTGTTCTAGGTTCGGAAACAGAAACTAATTTAGCCTTTAAAACCAATAATAATATAGTAGTGACCATTGATACTTTAGGTAATCTAGAGGCAGAGGGCAGTGTGATTGCTCCATCAATTGTCACATCTGAAATAGAAATTGCCTCTGACTCTGCCAAACTGGCTGTTAAAAATGATCTGGGAGAGGAAATTTTTAGCTTAGATAAGGAAGGCAATTTGAAAACTAAACTGGTTAAGGCAGATAAACTCTTAATACCTGCTGGTACTAATTTAGCACTTGACCCATCTACCTCTATCCTATCTTATGAATCTACTCTGCTGGCCAATGGTGACACTTCATATGAGGTAGACGTCTATCAATCACTCAAGAATTTGGAGGAAAAGGTGGTTGCTTTAGAAGATCAAGTACATGACATAGCTGGATCAGAAGCTACATCTTCAGCCGAGCTGGCTGATGATACATACTACGACTTGGATCAGGAGTTGGCTTCGCTTGATTTGACACCTCCAGAAATCCTCCTGGCTTCTGGTTCAGCTCAACTGGATGAACTGTATGTTGGATCTGATGCAGCTATTGAGGGGACATTAATCGCTTACAATACAGAAATTCAAAACCAGTTCCAGGTCTTTGGCACTACCACCCTCTCAGATACTTTGATTGCCGGAAACTTTACAGTTGATGGTACATTATCGATTGAAAATGGTTCTGAGATTAATGTTTTGGGGACTCTATTTTTACAAAAATCCATCCTGGCAGATAGCTTAGACATCTTTGATGGAAAAGTGATTATTGATAAAGATGGCGCAATTAGAGCCACCTCCATCACAGCTGACCAGTTTAAGATTAATGACGGGCAATCAGCAGGAATTGGCAAAATCTTGGCAGGACAAACAGAAGTAATCATAGAAAATCCTTATGTATCAGATACCTCTGTTATTGTGACCACCCCCAATGTACCACTGACTCAAACCATTGCTGTGACAGATAAAGTCAAGGGTCAGTTCTTTACTGTCAAGATCGCCGAGCCTGAATCTTTGGATATTCCATTTGATTACCTAATAATTGGCATAAGTCAAGAGACCCCGGCTCCCATTAGTCAGAGTCCAGGCGGTGGAACTTGATAACCTACATTATTAAATTAAGAAAATGATTATAAAGTTGATAGATTGATATAGTTAATCATAGTTGCTATTTACACAGTGATTACTCTAATGTAGAAGCATACATAAATTAAAATTATGAAAGAATTAATAGAAAATTACTTTAGTTTAATAGCCAAAATCGTCATCTCCATTTTGGTTATCAGTACTCTTTTCCTGTTTACCCGTTTCTCCACTGAATTTTATGAAACTGCCAAATTTATAGTACTGGGTTTGGTAGTCAGTTTAATGCTAATACTGGTGGCCTTAAAATACACCGTCAATAATAAAGTCACTTTAATTAGAACCCCTTTGGATCTGCCCTTTTTAATCTTAATTACGGTGGGAGTAGTTTCCACTCTGATCTCTCCCTCTCCCTATATTTCCTTATTGGGAAATCAGCTGAAAATTTCCAGCTCTCTGGTGGGGTTGATAGTCTATGTCCTATTTTATTTCGTCTTGACCAATAATCTAAAATCTGAGAAAGACATCACTTTCCTTATTTATCTAATTTTGGGAGGCGGAGCCATCCTGTCAGTCATCTCTCTTTTGGTTTTTGCCGGAGTCCAACTTTTACCAACTCCCTGGCCTCAGGGAGTCAATTTTACCCCCACCGGTTCAACAGTGGCAACCACCGCCGTATTGGCCATGATGATACCAATTGTGGCTAGTCTGGTCCTAAAAAGTCCCAATATGTCAGTAGTACTCGTGGCTACCTGTTTACTGGCTCTTTTTGGATCAACCATTGCCTTGGTAGGACAAATGTCCACTTGGGTGGCAGGGACTTTGGCTCTTTTATTATCCATCTTGGCCATCAATCCTAAACTGGATCTCAAAGGATTTAAGATGGTTAATCTGAGCCTGGTAGTTGGAGCTGTCATCATCATCGCCTTAGTTGCTTTCCTAAGCTTTATCCCACCCTTTGGTGGCACCCAAAATCCCCTCAACGAGCGGGCTAAAAGCTTCCCCAGAGAGCTTCAGCTGCCCTTTATCCATTCTTGGAAAATCTCTGTCTCCAGCTTTAGAGACTCTCCTTTCTGGGGTTCTGGTCCTGCCACTTATCTTTTTGACTTTACCTTATATAAACCAATTGAATACAACAATACCAATCTTTGGAATGTTAGATTTGACAGTGCTTTCAATGAATATTTACAAACTTTAGCCACCTTGGGAGGCATTGGACTGCTGGGTTTGTTATCATTAACAGCCCTCTTTATCTCCACGGCCTGGGCTGTACTTAGTAAGAACAATCATCAACCATTAGAGTTAGGGTTGGGTATAGCTGGAATCACCTTTTTCATCTTGTTGGCCTTAATTGATGCTTCTTTAGTCATTTGGGTGGTTGGTTTGATTATTCTAGCCTCATTTATGGTTTTTAGATTGGAGGGAGCTAAGGCTTCTCCGAATTATGCCAGGTCCGGCTTTAAAAAAACTCTTTTAAGAATCACTTCCCTATCTTCCAGAGAATCTTCAGAAACTATTAGAGTGGAAGCTCTACCTTCTATTCTTTTGGTGATCATCTTGGCCCTACTAGGAGTAGCCTCATTCTTCGGTGGCAAATTAGTACTGGCTGATTACCATCATCGATTAGCCCTGGATGCTGTGGCAAAAAATGATGGCATCACAGCTTATAATGAACTGATCAGAGCAGAACAGCTCAATCCTCTAAATGATCTTTATCGCACAGATATTGCTCAAATTAACTTTGCCATAGCCAATGCCATTGCTTTAGCCAATGCTCCCACTGAGGCCTCACCAGCCGGCACTCTGACTGATCAACACAGACAAAACATTCAGGTTTTGCTTCAGCAATCAATCACCGAAGCCAGGCAGGCTGTCACCTTAAGTCCCAAATCAGCCATCAATTGGGAAATTTTGGCCCTTTTATATAGACAAATCTCCGGAGTGGCGGAAAATGCCCTGATCTTTTCCTTGGATGCCTACGGCCGAGCCATCTTCCAAGATCCTCTCAATCCTCTGTTAAGACTAAATGTGGGAGGCACCTATTATGCCATCAAAAATTATGATCTGGCCATCAGATTCTTTACTGATTCCATTAACATCAAGCCTGATTTTGCCAATGGTTTTTATAATCTGGCAGTGGCCTTAAGGGATAAGGGAGATTTAAATGGGGCCCTAGCTGCTGCTCAAAAAGCTTTGGAGCTGGTTGATCCACAATCTTCGGATTATAAAGTAGCCACAGATTTGGTCAATGATCTGAAAACTAAAACCGGAGTAGCTCCTGAGGACTCTTCTCTTACAGCACCCACAGCCACAGATAAGGAAGCTTTACAGAAAGAAGAATTGCCAGATGTGGTTGATGTAGGTGAACCGCCAGAAAAAATCGCCACTCCTGAGGCAGTCAAAAGAAGGCCCAGCCCCTCACCCAGCCCTAAGCCATAAAGTTTATAGTATAATCTACTCCTGCGGGCCCGTGGTCTACCGGTACGACGTCTCCATGGCATGGAGAAGATAAGGGGTTCAATTCCCCTCGGGTCCACTTTTCGTGGGCTGGTAGCTCAGCGGTAGAGCACTGCATTCGCATTGCAGGGGTCAGGAGTTCAACTCTCCTCCAGTCCACTATTTCCTTTTTCTTATTTCTTCCATCCTTCTTTTAAACAGATTTTCCCTAAAACCGCCTTCCCTAATAAATTTTTCTTTTAAGGCTTCAATTTGTCTATTTAGCAGATAAGTCTCCATCTGGCAGAAAGTTAAAAGCATATTAGCTGCTTCCTCGGGGTCATTAGGGAGGTTAGGGGTATTCGGGATGTTAGGACTATAACCCAAACAGCCCTAAAATCCCTAAAAACCCTAACCCTTGGGTCGGCTTTGTCCCAAATCTGAAGGCCGCGTTGCCTTAAGAAATCTTCATAGTCGGACCCTAACTCCTTAAAAGAACCATCAGAGACTCCTAGTAGCTTAATATATCCTTCTAAGCTTTGCATGGTATAACCTTTTCAGCTATACATTGTTTACCAGAACGGGCTCCCTGTTCCATCTGATCACGTATTCTTGAGCCAGATCTGACCCAGCGTTTTACAAACTCCATAGTCAAATCAAAGATCACTGTGGCTAATATGTAGCTTGCTAATTTTTTATAACCTTCCATCTTTCTTTCCCTAACCACCCCAACAACCCTAACAGCCCTACTTTAAAATACTCAGCGGATTTATAGGTACTCCCTTAAAGTGAATTTCCAAATGCAGATGCATACCAGTTGACCTACCTGTGGAACCCATCTGGCCGATCAGCTGACCTCTACTAACTGTTTCCCCCACCGATACATAAATATTAGACAGATGTCCATATAAAGATCTGTAGCCATTACCATGATCAATCACCACCCGATTTCCATATCCATAACCATCCGGCCAACCTGCTACCACCACTGTTCCGCCATCTGAAGCAGCAATTCCCGGAGCACCTCTATTGGCAATATCAATCCCTCTGTGATACCAGGCGAAATACTGGCTTATAGAGCCTCCTGCCGGCCAAATAAAGGAGGCACCAAACGGAGCAGAGAAAGCCGGAGACTGGGGACCTTGGGCCAAATATTGAGGCTGAGGTCTACGTTTTACAGGAACTTTAACCTCTGGCGGTGACCCATCAGGAATGATTAACAGCTGCCCGACCCTCAGTTTAAAATCATCCGGAATGCCGTTAAAGGGAAAATCAACTATGGCCTGAGACTCTGCAGAATATTTTTTGGCCACCGACTCTAAGCTATCCCCTGATTTGACCACATGTGATACTCCAGACACTGGTAAAATCTTTAAAGTCTGACCCGGCTTAATTTGATCAGAGGTTAAATTATTTTCCCACTTAATGGTATAGGTAGAAATATTAAATTTTTCCGCAATGGTAGATAAAGTATCTCCACTTTCTACTTCATACTCTAAAATTTCTGATCTGGGCTTTTCAGAATATTCAGTATGAGGATCCTGAAAGCCTTCTAAAATTGGACCTGCCGGAAAGGGTTCAAAAGCATCCGTAAAACGGGGATCTGGTCCCCCAATGCCAGGATAAGTGGAGGAGATTAGGCTTTGGCCTCCAAAAATGCCCGAAGTTAAAATTCCCACGGATGCCAGTCCAATCATAGAGCCGTGCCAAAATCTTTTTTGGTGTACTCCCCTCCCATACATTAAAATATTAACCCAAAAGTTTTTAACTCCTTCAAACTGGTGGGCAAAGATAGAGATCTTCCGTTTGGAATACCAAATTAAGGCCCGAAAAAGGGCCTTTAAATCATCATTTAGGGAATTCACCAAGATATTTTAAACTAAGTAGTCAAGTTGGTCCAAATTTTAATCCTGAGAGGTCACCAGAAAAAGCTTGCCAGTATCAGGTCCTCCGGGAATCACCGAAGTTATATTTTGACCATTACAAAAATTGTATGTTTTATTGCCAGACGTCTCAGGATCTTGGCTGTTTTCTAACTTGGCAGCCAAGATATAGTATTGAGCTACACCTGAGGGGCAACCGCTGCCTGTGACAGTGCCAGACCAGTAACTATAAGTATAATTTGAGCTGGCTGCCCAAGGTAATCCAGAAGTATTTTGGGGGTCTTTAGGTAGTAAATTGATATAGCTGGTATTAAAGGCAGTGGTGGTCAATTGAGAGCTACAAGAAGATCCCTTATCATCGATCCATGAATCTGATGTACTGGTTTGCCAACCATTGGAACTACCTACTCCACTATTGGTATTGTCTGAACAAGGATAACGGTCATTTTTCTGATAATAAATAGATAGGGCTGCCTGAATTGATCTTAGATCTTGCTTTCTTCTAGTATCTTTGGCCCCTTTTTGTCCTTGTTGGTACATGACCATACCAATTGAGGAAATAATGGCAATAATGGTAATAACTACTAGTAGTTCAATAAGGGTAAAACCACGGACAGAGTTCATACAATCATTATAACTATTATAATAATTATAACAATTATCACTTCACATCTTTTAAGGTTTTGAGAAAATCTCCATTAGAATCTGTTTTTGATAATCTGTCCAAAAATACCTCAGTTCTTTCTGCAGGATTCAAAATAGACAACATTCTTCTCATAATCACCATCTGTTTATAATAATCCTCGGAAAATAACAACTGCTCTTGTCTGGTGCCAGAGGCCTCAATATCAATGGCTGGAAAAGTCCTTCTTTCAGCCAGTCCCCGATCCAAATGCATCTCCATATTACCAGTACCTTTAAACTCCTCATAGATCAAATCATCCATTCTAGATCCTGTATCAATTAAAGCTGTACCAATGATGGTTAATGACCCACCTTCTTCACAAGATCTGGCCGCTCCAAAAAAATGCTTGGGAGGATAAAGAGCCACTGGGTCAAATCCACCACTTAAAGTTCTACCAGAAGGAGGTACAGATAGGTTGTAGGCCCTTCCAAGCCGAGTTATGGAGTCAAGTAAAATTACCACCTCTTTCCCTTGTTCCACCAGCCTTTTAGCTCTTTCCAAGGCAATTTCTGCTGCTGCTGTTTGAGCCTCTGCTGGCTCATCAAAATTAGAAGCAATCACATCTCCTTTAATGGATCTGGAAATATCTGTCACCTCTTCTGGTCGCTCCCCCACCAAAACTGCCATTAAAATCACATCAGGATGATTTTTGGCAATTCCCTCTGCAATATCTTTTAAAATAGTTGTTTTACCGGCCTTAGGAGGAGAGACAATCAAACCTCTTTGGCCAAAACCAATGGGAACAACCAGATCGATCACTCTTTGAGATAGGGGAGTTTTACCAGTTTCTAATTTTAAGTGTTTATTAGGATAAACTGCTGTTAAATCTTCAAATTTGGGCCTTTTTTTGGCTCTGCCAGTATCTGAGACCATTTTATCTGCATCCTCACCATTGACTTTTTTGACTTGCAGCAAACCAAAGTATCTTTCAGTTTCTTTGGGTGGGCGGGCTGCACCATCTACCAAATCACCACTTCTTAATTGAAATCTTCTGATTTGAGAAGCGGAAATATAAACATCGGAATCTGAGGGGATATATTTAGGTCTTAAAAATCCATGCCCTTCGGGCATGATATCCAGTATTCCAGAGACTTCCTCAGTTGGTACATCACGGCCCGCTTCGCCGGAGCGATAGCGAGGCGAGTCAGGATAATCACGGCTGCCATTTTGGTAGCCATTACTACTGTAGCCATAGCTACGGGATGTGGGAGGTGAGACGTGGGATGTGGGATTTTCTTTTTCCACTTTCTCACTTCCCATTTCCCACTTCTTTTCCTCACCGCTTCCCACCAGCTCATCTGCTGAGGGTTCTTCAGTCTTACTAGACTCTTGACTCTCGACTCTAGATTCTTCTTTAGGTTTAAATGATTTAGTTACACGAGGCATATGGTTGGGAAAAATTACAAAATATCAAATAACAAATTCCAAATAATTTAGAAACTCCAAATTTGAATATTTAAACATTTGATCATTTGAATTTATTTGTTATTTGATGCTTGGTACTTGGAATTTTCTCAGGGAACTGTAAGTGGAGAACTTACGATCTTAGTAAACCATATATTAGCTCAATTGTCAAGATTGTGCTTGAACTGTCTTTTCTCCCAAAGGTAATTGGGATTAGAGGAATCATCCTCTGAAACCTTGGAAAACTTCCTCATCCTTAAACCTGCTGGCAGGAAGGCTAGAACTGTCCAGGCCAATAATGGTAATCCAGTTTTAGGCAGTTCTTTAACTCCCAGTACTTGACCAGTCACGACTACAGGAGCAGTACCTCCCACGCCTACATTGACACTTCCCCCAGTGGCAGAAGAGGTAGATGAGCTAGTGCTGCTAGAAGAGCTGGTGGAAGAGGAGGTATTAGTTATGTTGATAGGATTGTTATTAACATTATTGTTTGTATTAATAATTTGGACACAAACAATCGTATTACCGCTAAATGCTACTTGAAAGCCCTCTGGACATTGTAGTGTTGGTCCAGGTGTAGCAGTTGGAGTCGGGGTCGGAGTTGGTGTTGGTGTTGGTGTAGGTGTAGGTGTTGGGGTAGGAGTAGCGCTAGGTGTTGGTATTGGTGTTGGAGTAGGAGTAGGCGTAGGGGTCGGGGTAGGAGTAGCGCTAGGTGTGGGTGTTGGAGTTGGAGTTGGTGTTGGTGTTGGAGTGGGTGCAGATGTAGGTGTTGGGGTAGGAGTGGGTGTGGGGGTTGGTGTTGGAGTAGGAGTAGGTTGCATAAGAGCAAAGTTTGCCACACAGTCAACATCAGCAGCTGATTGTCTACCATCTGAGGTGAAGAAATAACCATTAACCTGAATATGAACAGGCACTTGCCCACCCCAGTTATTATCAGGACGTGCTACTTCTGCATAACTGAATGTTCTACTATCTGTAGTTCTGGCTGTTGAATATTCATTAGTTGGTAGATAGTGATTTGAACCCTCATAATAAATAGGCCTTGGTCCAGTTGCTGAATCAGTATTATCATTATTATAGAAAGCATACATAAACTTGGTCACAGGAGTGTTGGCAATGGTGGTGACAGTGACTGATTCACCTGGGTTAACCACAGCTCTATCTTCATAGGTAGTCACACAAAGATCAGGTCTGGCTGGAGGCGGTGGTGGAGGTGGTGGTTCATCTGGCGGCTCATCTGGTGGCCATGGTGTAGGTTCTGGTGTAGGAGGTGGTGGTGGAGGTGGTGGTTCCACGGGTGGACAGGGTTGATCAGCACATTCCTCAGCTAATACAGCTCCCCCTCCTTGTCCAAAACTAGGAGAAAGAAAACCAGCTTGAGCTCCCATAAAAAGAACTAGGGCTGATAACCCTATTAATGAGTATTTTGCAAATTTGGTTAAGAAAACAGTATTTGCATTCATTTTTTAATTTGCTGCTTATGCTACTATAGGTTCGCTACTTTGTCAAGTATTGGTTATTTTGCTGCATAAGCCATATGTTCATAACCTAAGTTATGAGTCTTTCAACAAAAACTATATGCTATATTAATCCTTTTTCTATTGACTATCATCAAAAAAACGTAATAATCTTGAAAGAAACTAGATGAATACTATCGGGAGTTTGTCCCTGCCCTAGACAAACCCCCGATAATAGTCACCAAGTCTCTAAAGTCCTGACTTTGAGGTTAATATTTGTCCAATTTTTTGAGTTCGAAGCTAATTTGGGGTCTTGACAACCCCCTAAAATTTAATCTATTCTAAATTTTAGAGGATAACTTCTATCTGCTCTTGAGGTTATCTTCGAAATCAATAAAAAGGGCATTGCTATTCGAGTCCGTCTGCGGTAGTAATGCTCTTTTTTTATCCCCGGAGGGATAAAAAAAGAGCCTTGCGAGAACTACGCTACTATTGAAATTGTTGTTTCAATAGTGCTCCGTTCTCTAAATGCTCTTTACCCGCTGTACTGTTATTAAATTTGTACAACCGCTTCGCTTTCCCACCTTATAAATCTTATTTACTTTATAAATGTTATAACTTTTAATGTGCTACCTTAAAAAAGACAGTAGGAAGTCCGTCTGCCTCTTCCTACTGTCTTTAGTTTCTGACCATCAAGATTAACTTCTGATCAGCATCTGTTAACACTTTTTTAACTTGCTCTGAAATAGCATCAATCCTTTTTGTTCTCTCTCTTTTACTCTTTTTTCCCAACGTCAATCTGACTAAATTCATGACAATTTGACTCTACCATAAAAAAATACTATTTGTCAAGTATTTTAAGTCCCATAGGTTTTTTTATATCAAATTATGTTAGTCCCGTAGTTACTAAAAGAGGTTACCTATCTTATTATACGTTGTTATAACAATCTAAACTAGGGTTATACTTTTAGTAATTAACAAAAAGGTAAAATTGTGGAAAACTTTAGGCAGCTAGAATACTAATGCCTTCCCCTCTGGGGTGACGGGCAACTAGTTGTCTAAAATTCTTCTCAGGAGCGATAACGTCCGCTTGCTTTTCTATTTTGTATTGTCTTTTCATTACCAGAATTGATTCCCTATCTTCCATTGCTCTGGTCAGAGCAAGAGGACTACCATAGACCAAAGCAAAAACTAAATCTCGCCTGACAGGAATCCTAATTCTTCTAGAATTACTATTCTCTTGCCAATAAGTTACTTCACCTCTCAATGCATCCGGAATTTGTCCCTCAATTGGGTAATAAGGATCGTAAGTCATTTTTATTAGCCTACGAGAAAACCAATTTGGGGCTAAATTAAAATCATCGCTTTTAAAGAAAGTTTGATCCGGAGTGACTCCATCACATTTTGCAAACCATTCCCCTCCTTGTCCGGGCTTCGGTCTATTTGCCTCAAAAGGATAAGGAGCAGTACCATCAGCGTACAAGCCTAATCTCCCCCTATCTTCATTACTGCCATAAGTATACTCAGTGAAACCCAATGGAACTGCCTGAGTAGCCAAAGCCGTTAACAATCCTATCTTGGTGGGATAATCAATAGGATATCCTTTGTACCAGTTAGTCAGAAACGAGGGTTCTGGAAAAAGACATCTTGACATAGCTGCTCGAGCACAATATCCCGCAGATGGATCTCTTAATAATCTGAGTGCATTAGACCAATCCGCGCAAGCTTTAAAAGCATCGCTTTGCTCTCTAAATTCTTCCCAATGAATTTGCTCATATAAATCCAAAGCTCCCCCTGGAGCATCTAACATTTCTATGCCCCATTGCTGGGCAACGCTTTCTAAAACTGGAAACCATCGTCTGGAGGCCTCTGTAGACCAAAATGCTTCAGCATTTGCCTTACCAACATTTTTAAGAAGCCAAACGAGAACAGCAGGACCTGCAAACGCTGCAGAGGCTCCACCAACAAGAGCAGCGCGGCGAGTTATTTTCCAGTTTAAAAAACCACTTTCTGGATTAGGCGCTCCTAGTGACTGTTCATTGTCTATCATAGTCCTAAATTATACTCCTATGGGTCCAAAAATCAAGTAATAGGTCAGTAAGGCTTTGGCAAGAGATTAGGCTTGGGTGGCAAAGATCATTTTCCCTTGAGGAATCTGAATAATCTTGGAAACTTCTACCTGCAATGTTTTACCAATTCTCTCTGCCGCCTCTGTCACCACCACCATAGTCCCATCTTCCAAATACCCTACCCCCTGGGAAGGATCTTTACCAATATGAACAATCTTTAAATCTAATTTTTCTCCTGGCAACACAGCTGTTTTAACTGCATTAGCCAAATCATTAACATTTAATACTGACAAATTGGACACTGAGGCCACCTGATTGAGGTTAAAATCACAGGTTAAGATTCGGCCATGCAAGTTTTTAGCCAGAGAAATTAGTCTCTCATCCACTGTTTTACCCAAGTGTTGTTTATCCCAAACCTCCACCTTAAGTCCCTTAACCTTTTTCAAATCCTCAATTATCTCAAATCCTCTTCTCCCCCTTTGTCTTTTTAAATCATCTTTGGAATCAGCCACTTGCTGTAGTTCAGTTAGCACAAATGAAGGAACCAGAATTAGACCACTGATAAAACCAACCTTAGCAATATCTAAAATTCTGCCATCAATGGCAGCTGAAGTATCTAAAATTAAGGGTCTGACCAAAGAAACTGAACCAACTGCGGGAGAAGGATTGCCAAATGGCAGCGAGGGACGAGGTAGTCTCAAAAGCTGGGTGGATACTTCAGCTGAAAGTCTGCGAACAAAAAAATTAAAAAGGGTCAAAGTGATCACCCTAATATAGCGGGCTACATCCGGAAAAACTATAAAACCAATCCAAGCAGCCAAAACAGTTAAAGTAGCTCTTATTAAAAAAGGATTGGTTGAATCAATTGGGGGTATTAACTCAGAAAAAATAATAGCCAGTGTGGCAAAAATTAATGCCAAAATCGCTCGTAAGACTAATCTTACACGCATAAAGATAAATCCTTTTTGTCAGGGAAAAAATAACTTCAATAAATAATCCCTAACAATTACATTTTGCCATATCTTATTAGTAGTTGGCAAGTAGTTAAATTCAAAATTCTTGGAGTATTTTTAGTTTTTCTTCTTCACTCAAAGAGCTATCCCAATCAAAATATTTTTTAGCCTCCTCAATATTGCCCAATTTGTAATAGTTTATGGCCAAAAGTAACTTGACTCTAGGATTAGTAGGAGGCATGAGCTTTCTGTTAATCACTTCTAGGCTGGTTTGATATTTCCCCAGCTTTGCTAGAACAAGTGCATAGTCCATATAATCCCCTATTCTCGGTTTAGTCCAATGAGTCACCAAATATTCCAACACTTTTTCAGCTTTTTCATATTGACCTGTTTTATAATAGAGATTGGCTGCGTTCTGATAGGCTGTGGTAACTTCCGGTGCAATCTTGATGGCTTTTAAAAACATCTCTTCTGCTAATTTAAAATCTCCTTCTTCTAAGGCAATATTTCCCATTGTATTAAGTAAAGGTGGGTGATCTTGATAGATATTAAAAGCTACTTCAGTCTCTTTTTTGGCCTCATTTAATAGGTTTCTTTCCAAATACCATTGGGCTAAGAGTTGATGACCATGAACAGATAGAGGTGCATCCTTAACCATACTTTTAAATAAACTTTCCTCAGATAGCCAGACTAAATTTCTATTTATTAATACTCCTGAATAAATCAAAAGAATGGTCACTAAAGCTGCAATACCTAACCATTTGATTTTTATAAATTTTATAAAGAAAAAATAAAGTAGAAAGCCGCCAATAAAGCTTAGTCCAATTGAGGGAAAATACATCCATCTCTCAGCCAAAATATCCCCTTCTTTAAAAATAATTTTGGAAATTACTAAATATGAAACTAGAAAAGTTAACGCTCCAACACCAATTGGCGAATTTCTTAATCTTTTCATTACCGCCAAACCAAAAAGTACTATTAAAAAAATCAATCCTCCCATGGCTTGCCACGACTCAAAGATATTATTAATGGGCGTTAGCTCCTTATAATGATACGCAGCTGATAAATTCCAGGGTATGAATGTCTTGCTAATATAAATAAAGGCAATTTTAAAAGAGGTCCAAATTCTGGTTACAAAATCTGTCAAGCTAAGTGGATTAATGACAAAAAAGTTTTTATCTCTACCGAATGCATATTCACCTAAAATAAGAAAGCGCCAGATCATATAAAGAGAAGTAATAAAAATAAAAATGGCTATAATTTTGCCTAAATTTAACCAATTGAATTTTTTTCTAAATATTAAAATCAACACAAAGAGAACTGGCAGCGCAATAATTAGCTCTTTGGATAGAACCGCCAAAATAAAAAGTAGGGAGCTTAAACAAACCTTTAGATAATTGATCCTTTTACCTTCTGTTGCTGAAATAAGTACCAACCAAGACAGTATTCCAAAGCAAGCTGCCAGAATTTCCTCTCGGGATTTAATGTTAGCAACAGCCTCACTGTGAATGGGTAAAAAGGCATAAAACAAAGCAATAAATAAGCTTAGGACCCAATGACTAAATAACTTTTGAGAAAGCAGAAAAACCAAAAATGTGACGATTCCATTCAAAATAATATTGATGATATGAAAACTGATCGGGGATGAACCAAATAGGGCAAAATTTAAGGCAAAAGAAAAAGAGGTCAAGGGACGAAAAAGACCGGCAGTTAAATCATCGGCCAGAAAAGGTTGTCTCCAAACCTGCCAAATCTGATTAAATTCTCTCAGATGATCAAGGTATTGATCATCATAGACAAAATCTCCACTTATGGTATTTCCATAGAGAAGAAAACTCAAAAATAGACTGAGAAAGAATATCAGAATATTGTTTTTAAAACCCATTTCCTTATGGTTCAGGAGAAGATGTAGGTGTCGGGCTCGGTGAAGTAGTTTCAGCAGAAGGTGAACCAATGTTGATTGGGGCTATATCAATCACCTTATTTTGAGAAGGCCGATACAAAATAGCTTTCTTGGCATTTGTATAAATTAATACCTTATCACCATTTTCCGCCCTTTGAAAAAAGGGCTGCTCTCTTAATCTTTCTACATCCGTGACTGTGGCCACGGTGGGATCCTCTCCTGCTGGCAATTCCACCAGCTTTCCTATCTGATCAACCAATTTTCTGGCCTCCTCTTGACTTTGGGAGCCAGCTACTTGACCTTTTTGAGTAGATTGGTAATATAAATATCCACCGATAATGATGGCAATCAGCACCAAAGCTGCCACACCAGAGGCGATAATTTTTTGATTTAAAGTCAAATTAATTTTCATGAGGGCACCTCATTTCGGCTGTAACCTGCCAAAATTTCTTTGACCATATTGGTAATCCTTTTGGGATCATGTTCGCTTTTAACAATATATTTGACAGCACCCTTGGTGAGAGCCTCTTCCGCATCCTGCTGACCAGCCAAATTTGTCAGCATCACCACCGGGATAGATTTGGTATCAGGATCCGCTTTTAATTTTTCCAAAAGTTGCATACCATTCATCTTTGGCATCATCACATCCAAAAGTATCAGGGTGGGCTTGACCTTTTTGGCTTTTTCCCAACCTTCCTCCCCATCCCAGGCCATTTCCACCTCGTAACCTTCAAAAGTAAAGATTTTCTGATACATTCTAATCATTAACGGATCATCTTCAATTATCAGGACCTTGCTCATGACTATTCTCCCTCAACAATTTGATCAACAATATCTTCGCCAATGATAATCCTGGCTGAGGCTGTTGAATCTTTCAACTCCCCTGAAATTGAGGCAATATTTATTTCTTTTTCTAAATCCTCCAATAACAAATCCCCTCTTTCTTTGTAATCTTTTGATATAAAAAGTTGTGTTTCGGTATAGTCTGATGCATCTGCATTGGCTGTTTTAATCACTTGATATCCCAGCTCAATCAGTTGATCTGCCAATTTTTTAGCTGCTCCCTTAACAGTAGTACCATTTAAAACCTCAAATGACCACTCAGAGCGATCCAATTCCTCCTTTTTTTCCTCCACTACTTTTGTTTCTACCTTTGGTTTTTCTTCTACTTCTGGTGCTACCTTAGGTCTTAAGAAAATTAGGCCGATGATGACTACCACAATCAAAAGACCAAAAAGTATACCAATCACCAACAATTTTTTACTACCTCCTTGCTGCTCAGGATCCTCGTGGGTTTTAGATGCCTGTTCATCGAAATTAAGCGGGGCATTAAGATTGCTGTCTGGAACATCAGTTGGTTTAGTTAACTTCTCCACTTCCAGAGTGGCATCAACATTACTTACTGGTATGTCTTTCTGGGCTTCCCCCTTTTCTTCTACTTTTAGAGGAGCATCTGGATCAACTGCAGGAATGTTTGCCTGCGACTTCATTTTTTCTTCCACCTTTAAAGGGGCATCAGTATTGGTCGGTGGAATTGCTTTCTCTGCTTCTCGCTTTTGATCCGCCTTTAAAGGAGTATCTGGATCAACTGCAGGAATATCATCATTAGTTTTTTTAGTTTGATTAGAATCCATAGTATTAAATTCCAAATTCTAAAAATCAAATTCCAAACAAATTCTAAATATTAAATTATAAATTCACAAGTTTGGAATTTGGTGCTTGTGATTTGATCATTACTTCAAGTTGTACTTGAAGTCTCTGGTTTTTCCTCCCTAGTATAACCTGCTAAAATCCCCTTGACCATATTAGCTACCTGTTTTGGTTCATACTCACTCTTAATAATATATTTGACCGCTCCTTTACTCATGGCATTTTCCGCATCCTGCTGACCGGCTAAATTAGTCAATATGACCACCGGAATAGATTTGGTCTCCGGATCCGCCTTTATTTTCTCCAACATCTGAATCCCGTTCATCACCGGCATCATAATATCCAAAAGTACCAGATTGGGTTTATTCTTTTTAATTTTTAAAAGTCCCTCCTCACCGTTAGTGGCTAAATCTACCTCATAACCTTCAAAGGCAAAGATTTTCTGATACATCTTGCTCATAAGTGGATCATCTTCAACAATGAGAATTTTAGACATAAAATTCTCCTTTTATTCTAAAAGGAAGGATATTGCTCATAGTATTTTTGACTAATGTTAACTTTCCTCCTTTATATAAGCTTCTATTTTCTTTTTAACTGCTTCAGGTTCAAAATTGGCTTTGACCATAAAAGAATCTGCTCCCAAACTGATGGCTTTTTTAATCGATTCATCGTCCCCTAAATTAGTCAATACCACCACCGGTATATCTTTCAAATCGAAATCTTTTTTCAGCACCCCCAGAACTTGAAAACCATCCATTCCCGGCATGATAATATCCAAAAGAATCAAGGTGGGTTTTAACTTTTTAGCTTTGTCCAATCCTTCTTGACCAGATGAGGCTATCTCTAAAGTATAATCTTGGCCTGTAAACAGCCGTTGATAAACCCGCTGCACATAAGGATCATCCTCAATAATCAGTAAAATTTTACCCATATTTATTCCAATAGTAATACTAGACTTAAGTTTTGGCAACAGGTAATTCAAAGGTGAAAGTGGAACCTTTGCCTACTTCAGAGGCTGCCAAATAGATCTCGCCACCCATACTCTCCATCAGCATTCTAGCAATATACAAACCTAAACCTGTACCCTTGGTGGTATCACGAGTCAGTAAACTCTCCCCGGCCTGTTGAAATTTTCTAAATAGTAGATTTTGTTGCTCTCTGGCAATCCCCCTACCAGTATCAGTCACCGATACCTTGAGAAAACCATCTTTGGTTGTTAAAGATAACTCAATACCACCTTTCTCAGTATATTTGATGGCATTACTGATTAAATTAGCCACCACTTCCTTAGTTCTCTCTTGATCAGCCTCAACTTTGGAGTTGAACCTTTTGGCAGTTGCAAGTCTTAGATAAAGTCCTTTTTGCAAAGCCAAATTCTCCACCTCCCTGATGGCCTCATTAATAATTGGCACAATATCAAATTGCTCTTTTTTAAAAATAATCTTACCCTGTTCTAATCTGGACACATTCAAGAAATCATTAACTATCTCAATCAGTCTAATACTACTCTCCCTGATATCTTGAATCATCTCTCTAAAAGTATTGTCCTCTATTTTATCTGCATAATAGTCGTGGAGCATGGCAGCATTACCCCTGATCGAGGTTAAGGGTGTTCTCAGTTCATGAGAGGCAATGGAGAAAAATTCATCCTTGCTTCTCTCTATAACCTTTTCCAGAGTGATATCTTCAACTAACACCACTGAGCCAATGATCACCAACTCATCCCCTTCTAGAACCACAATTGGGGCAATAAAGATATGCAAAATTAAATTATTAAATTGTAGTTCCTTGACCTCGATGGGATTTTTCTTGTCAATTGAAGAGAGGATTTTGGTTCTTAAATCATACGTTGACTTAAAAGTTTTTTCTATATCTTCCATGGTACATTTAACATTAAAAATTAAACTGGAGTGAAAAGCTCCTGGTTCTAAATCTGTGCTGGATTTACATAAAATATGTTTGGCTGTGGGGTTAATAGTGACAATATTAGCTTTATTATCAGTTAAGATAAATCCCACATTAATAGTATTGATGGAGGCATCCAGCCTAGCTTGTTCTTCAATCAAGGCTTTAGTTCGCTCATGAACTTGTTTTTCAATTGATTCTTTAGATTGCTTTTCTAAACTGATATCCCTAAAAACCACCACTGCTCCTTTAGTACCCCCTACTTTTAAGGGAGTGATCGTGGCTGAAACCGGGAATTTAGGACCTGATTTAGGTTGGATAGAGAGATTATCTGCCAAGCCTGCCATAAAAACCTTACCAGTTTTCAACACCTGAGATGCAGGCCTTTCTTCATTAGGAAGTGGCCTATCATCTTTAAATACTGTAATGAGCTTTCTTAAATCTTGACCAATCACTTTATCTGCTTGAAGTCCTGTCATTTTAACAGCCATGTCATTCATTAACACCACTTTATAATCCTCATCCACTACATATAGACCCTCTCCCATGGCTGATAAAATTGCTTTATCCATATCTCCTTCTTCAAATATCTTTGGTTGGTTTTTAAATCTGGCAATAAATGCAGAAGCGATGGTCGTTAGTTCCTTAATCATTTGATTTGACTGGAGATGAATCTGGCAATTAGATAGGCTGGAATAATAGACAAAATCAAAAGTCCTACAGCCACCAGGAAGGTAAATTCAATTGATCTGCCAGCAGCTTGTAAAACTCCAATTTGCCTCTTGCCCACAAAAAGCATGCCCACTGGATTAGTATCTACATCTTTGAGAGGTAAATAGGCAGCAAAATAAGGGGTGTTGAGCAGATTGACTGAAGTGGTAAAACTCTCACCATTCACCAGTACTTTCTCTTTAATATTGGAATTCTCCTCTTTAACTCCGATATATCGGGATTTCCCATCAGCAGCCAGCAGGGTGGTGGCTGCCAAAATATTATCTCCATAAATGGCTGCCTCAAGCCCGGTGGCAGCTTTAATTCCATCCACAAAGGCATTATCAATATTGGTGCCAGACATGACCGCCCCCACCACCTTCTCTCCACTCTTAATAGGGGCAGCTGCCCGAACACTAACCTCCGGTCCTAACACCCCATCTTTGGTACCCACCGAAGTATTAGCCTCCCCCACCAAGGCTCTGGTAATTTGGGGATCATCAGAGAGCGAATCTCCAATCCTTTCCTTATCCTCCCCTCTGGCTAACACTTGACCAGTCTCAGAAACAATTACTAACAAATTTTGCTTTTTAGTCAGCAGGAAGTCTTCGGCCTTTTTTGACAAGCTAGCCTTATCTTTGGCTTCCACTGCTGCAACTATTTGAGGATCTGAAGATAGGACTTGGGCATCGGATAGGGCCTCAGCCTTTTTACTGTCCACTGCATAATTTAGCACTTTAACGTCTGTTTCCAGTCTTTTGAGGGTTTCATCCTCCAGATTTTTAAGAAGTAAACCGGTAAAGGCAGTGGTGGTGATTAAGAAGATGATTAAAACCGAAAAAGTGGAGATCATAAACAATTGGCTCTGAATTCTTTTGAGCAGATAAAAATAAACCCATCTACCCAAAATCACCATGGCCAGAAGTAATACTCCATGACTAATTAGCCATACTAATCCATGAGGAGCCACCATCTCATATAAATCAATAAAGGGTGTATTTTGTAAAAGACCGGCTAAAGATAGAGTCTCAGCTAAAGCCAGCACATAAAATGTCAGACTCAAGGGCTTCAGATGCGATTCCAAACCAACGGTGGCCCGGCGAAGATATAAAAAAGCCACCACCAAGGAAAGGATTGGAAAAGTCACCGGCAGTAAAGATAAACTTAAGGGGGGAAGCGTAAAAAGGGCTAGCTTAAGTTTAAAATGAGCTTGGATAGGTTCAAATATTAGACCCAGGATCAAAAAAAGGTAACCGGTGATTCTGGTGGCTGCCACCAAATTGGAGTTAAGATTACCTCCTAACAGGGAACTTTCCAAAATAGTTGATTCAATAAAGGTAGCATGAATCAGAAAAGAGATGCTCAGCAGAATAAAACCTAAAATTTTGAAACTATCACTTAAGGTTTTTCTCCCTAGCCAGGCATCAAAGTAAAGCCAGCCTGTTAAAAAGAACACTAAGCTAGCAAATAAATTTAAGGCAAAATGTGCATTTTCTAAAAAAAATTGATTCCACATAGGGCAGGTTAGTTAACTAAATTATCCAACAATTCTTGCCTTTTTAAAACCCCCACTCTTACTTTTTTAATAATCCCCTTTCTGTCCAAAAACAGATGGGTAGGTAAATTTAAAACCCCCAATTCCGTAGTTAAAACACCATCAGGATCAGCCAAAACGGGAATCTGATAATTTCCTCTTTTGTTAAAGATATCAACTTTGGAAGCAGTTTCTTGCACCATTACTGAGACCACATTAATTTCTTTACTGACTAAACTGTCTAAAATGGTTAAGACTTCAGCAGTTTGAGGTGACCAAATAGAAGATAAAGTCAAAATAGTAGCCTTGCCTTTAAATTGATTGGTGTTAAGCTCAGAATTAGGAAATTCTAAAAAGGGCAGCTCTTGGCCTGCGAAATTATCCAAAAGAGGTGGTAAACTTGGATGAGATAATTTCAGATTAACTGAAGTTGATTGTAGACTGGGCCAATATAGAAAGAAGGGACCAATCTGAAACCCTTGGGCTTTTTCCAAAGTAAAGTCTTGATTGACAGGTTGAGTCTGAGATATGGTAAAAATTTCTGTTTTGAGCCCCTTATAGCCTGGAGCAGCTATTTTTAGATAATATTTACCAGCAGGAAGGAGCAGTTTATAACTGCCATCTTCTCCCAAAGATTGAGGATTTTGCTGCTCAAAGGGAGCCCCATCCCAAAGGATAAACCTTTGGCTGGTTGGTTCAAAATAATATAAGCTTACCTTGACATTTTTAATCTGTTGCCCTCCTTTATCTTTGACTTGCCCGTTTTCCAAAACTAATACAGTGTTGATCTTTTTAGAAGTTTTATTATCTGCCCCATCAACTGAATTAACTGTCAGCTCATGTATTCCCGGCTCAGTAAAATTTAATTCCCCTGACCAAAGCCCATTGTCTAAGTTTTTGGTAAGTGACGTGAGTTCCTGACTTTCCCCTTTCCCCTTTCCCCTTTCCACCTTTACCTCGATTGGTCCTCCAACCTCAGATAAAGTGATTTTTTGGGAAAGCCCGACCAAGGCGATGATGTACCCCTCAGGAGTGGGAGAAATAATCTGGGGGCCAATGGAAAAAAGTACTCCTCCCACAGTTGGTGGCAGCCTATCTACAATCAAGGTCTTGGAAGTTGTAACAGTGGTGTTGCCTGTTAAATCTTTGGCTCTGACCTTTATTTGATAATTACCATCTTCAAAAATAGGCGGGATAAAATCAAAAGTGGTACTTTTAGAGCCAATACCTGTGACATTATCAACTGGTAACCAACTCTTGCCATCATCTATAGAGAACTCTATACTGTTAATCCCGCCTTTGTCTCCTCCGGCATCTGAGTCGGTGGCCTTACCAGAAATTTTAGGCGGTTCAGTATAAGCTTTTTCAAAATCTAAATCCAAAGTAACTCGAGGCACTGAAGTGTCTGGTTTAGGGGTGGCAGTAACTGATTTGGTCACAGTGGTGGTGGTTGTGGTAGTGGTGCCAGCCTTGGCTGTGGCAAAGGTCTGATCACCGGACTCAGACTTATTTCCCGAGGCATCTGCACTTTTAACATTAAAATGATAGGTAGTATTGGCAGACAAGGCATCAATGGTAAAGGCATGAGAAGTCACCCTTGAAGAGTCTGTTTTGGTGCCACCATAGTCAGTGGTTTTACCATACAACAAAGTAGAGTTAGCAGATTCATCAGTTGTCCAACTTATTTTGGCTACTGTATCTGACACCTCTGAGATAACAATATTAGAAATGGTAGGAGCAGTAGTATCTGCCCCTGCTCCTGAAATAGCTGTTCCTAAAGTACCAGTACAGGTAGTGGGTGAAGCTCCTCCACTATCATCTGAGGCTTGCACTGTCCAATTGGCAGATGAGGCCTCAGAAGAACCACTAGTAGCACTGATGGTAAAAACTATATTACCTCCATTGCTTAAACTACCACCTGTAAAGGTACGCGCTTCATCTGAAGAGGATACATTCCAACCTCCTATACTAAACCCCCCCAAGGTAAAGTTTGAAGAAGGTCTGGTCACTTTCATCCAAACAATAGTTTGCGAAGAAGTATTGTTAAGAGTGAAAGTGAAGCTTGAATCAGTATTGGTATTGACACTGGTGGGGGTAACTGAGGCTGTACAAGAAGAAACTGCTCCTACCGCTAAAGGTGGAGCTAGTAATCTTAAGAAAAAGACCACTAAAAAAAATATCAGGGGCAGCATTGATTTGTATACTACTATCATCTTATATCTCAAGCTGTTTCGCAACTTACCTCATATATATATGTTAGTATCTTAACTTAAATGAAGACTATTGATTTTTCCTGGATTATTCCAATTTATAATGAGGCTCAAGCTTTACCTGAACTTTTTGAGGAAATAAAACAAGTTAACTTAAAAAAATATGAAATTGTGGCTATAAATGACGGGTCAACTGAT
>JACOXG010000015.1 GCA_016176405.1 Candidatus Daviesbacteria bacterium
TCTTGTAGCATTAGACTTTTTAAAAATTCAGTCTTACCAGTACCGGTTCGACCGATCACATACATATGTCTTCTTCTGTCATCTTCAGCCAGATAAATTGGCCTGGTAATGCCTCTAAAAACAGATCTGCCCAGATATAATCCCGAGGTGGGAATTTTTTCCGGAGCAGGGGCCCGTTTGGCTGAAATCCAGGATAAATATGGGGTTTCCACAGATTTGTTGGGAAAATGAAAGATTGAGGCCAGCTCATCAGCTGTTAAAACTGAGACTTTAGAGTATCTGGGCAAATATCTGTAAATAAAATCAGTCATAAAACCTTTTTGCGAATATACTTTGGCGCCACTAAAACCATTATATGGACCAGAGAATTGTTCGAAGGAGGCTCTGATATTAGTCAGATGAGCTTTGGCAGCCTCAGAGGAGGTGGATGAGGTGACAATCCGGATCGCTGTATGAAAACCGCTTCTGGCAATTTTTCCTTCCACTGCTTCCAGCTGCTTGGCATCAGGAGGGGTTTTGGGATTTTTTTCATCTCCTGGCTCTTTTTCTTTTTTGAGCCATTTCTTACCTAAATCTTTCCATTTATCATCTGATGGAGAAATGATCAGCTGAATAGCTGCTCCCTCCCCTGGTTGCATTTTGGCCAAAGCTGAGGTAACGGAGGATAAAGGATCTGTGGGTAGATCTCGATAGGTTTTGATGGGAAAATAATCGGCATTTTTCAGCTTCAAAGAGGCATAGGCAGTTTTGGCGGTCTCAGTGAAAATATTATATTCAGGTACCTCTCTAATTTCTGCATCCGGATAGGCTCCATGAATTTGTTTCTCCACCAAATCTTGGTGCTCCTTATGACAGGAAATATAAAAATGGATGGATTCATGCAAAGCCACAATCTCAAATGAGAGATGAGGTTGTGTTTTAAAAGCAGACAGTATCCCGCCGGATTTTCTAAGTGAAGCAAAGGTGGAGAAAAACTGCTCAGCAGCATCAATTTTGATCTCATTTCCTCTGACAACTTTAACTTGTAAAACCACAAACTGTAAGGAGTTTTTTTCTCTTTCTCTAAATTTGATCCAACCTAAAATAAATTTTCTAAGATAGAATGTTAGGCCAAAAATAACCATTAAAAAGGCCCCAATAATAACAACTGTTAAAAGTAAACCTATAAAATCTATACTTGGTGCTGCTGCAACCTCTGTTACTTCCATTTTTGTTTCTGTTTTTTTCTATCCTCGGTTTGATGGAACATACCATGAGAATCAGTCTGTCTAATCTTACTCATTTCATCCCCAACTGTAGCTCCCATAATATGGACTGCATCTCCCAACACTCGTTCTATTTCCTTAAGCGGAGTCTGATCATCAGGATGAACTGAGTGAGGGGTGGAATGATGTCCCATCTGATTGACTGAATCACTAATCTCCTGCTGCAATTTTTTATCATCATCGTCAGTAGTTTGGATAATTTTTGACTGAGCACCCTTTTGCATGGTCATATTATCTCACGTTTTGAAGTATGTTCGTATATGTTAGTATACTGCCAAGATGCAACTTAAGATCAAAAAAATTATTTCCAGATCCAAAGATATTTTTAGTTTAATTTTGGAAAAACCGGAAAGTTTTACTTTTTATCCAGGACAATATTTGGACGTGGAATTACCTATTAGAAGTCCTGACAAACTGGGTAAAAGTAGAACCTTTACCATTTCTGCCTCTCCCACAGAAGAATTTTTAATGATCACTACCACAAAGAGCGCGAGTAAATTCAAAAAAACCATGGGAAATTTAAAAAAGGGAGATAATATCACCGCTACTCATCCTATAGGTACTTTTATCTTGGATGAATCCTCACCTGCTATTTTTATAGCAGGAGGAATTGGTATCACTCCCTTTAGATCAATGATCAAATATGCCGTTGATCAAAAGCTCACCACCCCAATTACCTTAATTTACTCCAATTCAGATTCTAACTTTCTTTTTAAAAAGGAATTGGAAGATTGGAGGAGGCATTTACCAAATCTGACTATCATTTATCATAACTCCACACAAAAAGGCCATCTTAGCAAACTACCCCCAACCACCCACCTACCCATTTACTATCTAGCCGGACCGCCCTCCTTTGTGGATGATATGGAGAAGATACTCCTAGATTTAGGCATTGATGAAATTAATATCAGATATGATCGGTTTGATGGTTATTAACCAGACCAAACGACCTTACCAATTATTTGATATCTTTTGACTGGACCAAATTTTCTACTATCAGTACTTTCTCTTTCATTATCCCCTTGGACAATAACTTCTCGATCGAAAACTTTTCGGACACGTTTAATCATTTCTTTGCTAGTAACTTTAATGGCCACTATATCCCCTACTTTTGGTGTATAAAACCAACACCAAACTAAAACATCCTGACCTGGTTTCAAAGTTGGCAGCATACTGTCACCAAAAACTGTGAACCTAAGAATGGGAAACAATTTCACCTTCAGTTGGGTATCCAGAGGGAATTCTGACTGGTTCCTTGCCCTTAGTCTTCCAAAAAATCTCGGCAATTTCTTGAACGTTTTTTAGAAGTTCCTGCGCCGCCTCCAGATTAACCTCTTGTCTGACTTTGCCGGTTAATTTTAGACTCTTCCACACTAACTCATGTAGGTTTGGGTTATTTTTTAAATGTTCCTCTTTAAAATAATCTGCCCATAAAGTGACTATCTCGTGTTCTACCCGATGTGCATGTTCCTCTTTAACCTTAGTTAGCCTAGAAATTTGAGAGATAATTTTTTTTCTTTCATCAAAAGGAGGCTCCTCAGAACTTGGTTTAAGCTCATTTATTAAATTAACCATTCTGATCACAGTATGGGCAGCCATCTGAGCCTCATGTGGATCATAAATTCCACAAGGAATATCACAATGGGCATAAATTGGTTTTGAGGGAAGTAGCTTTATCAGAAAATCCATCCTTTTTATTTTACCATAGAGGCTAATTTGTTGTATACTCACCACCTAAATGGAACGTAAACCATATGATTTTGTGGTGGTTGGTGGAGGCGCAGTTGGATTGAGCACTGCTTTGGAATTATCAAAAGAATATAGAGGTGCTGTTTTGGAAAAAGAGTCAGAGATTGCCACTCACCAAACAGGGCATAACAGTGGAGTGATACATTCTGGTATTAACTATCCAGCAGGCTCTGATAAAGCTAGGCTTTGTGTAGAAGGCAGGACTCTTTTGCTTGAATACCTTGAGCAAAAAGGGATCCCTTATAAAGTATCGGGTAAGGTGATGGTTGCCAAAACTGAAGAAGAGAGTGAGCGATTAAATAGCTATTATCAACAAGGCCTACAAAATGGTATTTCTGAGCAGGAATTAAAAATAATTGATGGAGATCAGCTAAGAGAAATAGAGCCACATAGCCAGGGCTTCGCAGCCCTCTGGGTAGGCACTACCGGAGTAGTAGATTATTCCCAAGTGGCTCGCTTTTATGCTTTAGACTTTCAACAAAACGGAGGTAAAATCTTAAGTGGCACCAAATTAGTAGGTATTAAACAACAAGATAATCTAACTTATCTTGAGACCACTACTGGCACTTACAGAACTAGACTTTTGATTAATTGCGGTGGTCTTTATGCAGATATGATTGCCTTAATGGCGGGTATTATTCCCAGTATCAGAATTATTCCTGTCCGAGGTGAATTTTACTCATTAACAGATGTATCCTCTTATTTGGTTAATAATTCAATCAATCCACTACCGATACCTAATTTACCCTTTGTAGATATTCATCTAACCAGAACTATTGATGATCAGGTCAAGGTTGGGCCCAATGCAGTCTTAGCCTTTGCCAAAGAAGGATACGGTAAAAGAGATATTAATCCAAGGGAGATGCTACTTTATACCCTACTACTTATCCCCACCTTTTACAGAATGTGCTGGCGTTATTGGCGAGTGGGTAGAGATGAATTTATCAGATCATTTTCTAAAAAGATATTTACTCAATCCGTACAAAAACTGGTACCTGAGATAGAAGAGAAGGATCTTGAATACTACGGAGCTGGGGTGAGAGCCCAGGCAGTTTCTTCGGATGGCTCATTAGTCAATGACTTTGTATTTGAATGGTCTAAGGATGGAAAATCTTTGCATGTACTTAATGCTCCCTCTCCAGCAGCTACAGCTTCGCTTGCCATAGGCCGCTACATTGCCCAAAGAGCCAGGTCAGCCTTGGAATGATTAATTCTCAGTAGGCAATTTTATATTTTCCAAATATTCCTCTGCATCCATGGCTGCTTTACAGCCCATACCAGCTGCTGTGACTGCCTGACGATAATGATAATCAGCCACATCTCCTGCCACAAATACTCCAGGGATTTTGGTATGAGTTTCATTTTCAACTACAATGTAGCCTTTTTTATCTAGAGATAGTTGTCCTTTTAAGAAGTCAGTGTTCGGTTTATGACCTATTGCTATAAATACCCCATCAATTTTCATTTCAGAAATTTGACCTGTTGTTACATTTTTCAGTTTCATACCCGTAACTTTTTCTTCTCCTAAAATTTCTTCCACTACACTATTCCAAATAAATTCCACATTCTTCTTACTCTTCACCAACTCTTGTAAGGCACTTTGAGCTCTAAGCTGATCTCTTCTGTGGACCACCGTCACTTTTTGACAAAGTTTGGATAAATAATTGGTCTCTCTCATGGCAGTATCCCCTCCTCCAACCACAATCACATTTTTATCTTTAAAGAAAAACCCATCACAAACAGCACAAGAAGAAACACCACGACCTACCAATCTTTTTTCAGATTCCAAACCAAGCCACATGGCTGAAGCACCGGTAGCTAGAATCAAGGTATTAGAATTAAGAATTAAGCTTTCGGTTTTAATAGTGTAGGGTTTATCTTTTAAATCAACTGAAATTACATCTTCATTAACAAACTTTGTGCCAAATCTCTCTGCTTGCTTTCTCATTTTATCCATCAGCTCAGGTCCTTGGATGCCTTCATTAAATCCTGGAAAATCATCAACATCTGTGGTGAGCATTAATTGTCCTCCAGCTTCTCTACCAGCAATCACCACAGGAGTTAAATTACCTCTGGCAGCATAAATGGCAGCAGTTAAACCAGCTGGTCCTGAACCAATGATAATCAACTTCTCAATCTGAGAATTACTCATGAAGATATATCCTACCATCAACCCAACCTATCTGCTAGTGGATGAAGGAGTAGATGTTTTTTGTTTCATAGATCCTGTCGCCTCCTCAGTAGGGCTGGCGGAAGGTGTGGCTATCTCAGTCGGGGTAGGTATTGGTGAAACTGTTACAGTCTCCTCAACTACTGGTGAGACTGGAGGTTGATATTTGCTTCTAAGCCAAACCAAATACCCTGCAATCACCACTAAAACTAAAATTATTACCACAATGGTCACATTTCTATTCAGAGCACTCACCTCCCTGGGCAAGCAAGGCTATGTTATACCAATTTAACTTATAAAATCAACCCCGCGGTTAGACTCGCCTTACAATAAAGATTGAGGCAAAAAGTCCAACTGTTATCCCTAAAAGTATCCCTCCTAAAACATCTGATAACCAATGTTCACCCAAAGAAATCCTACTTAAAGCCATCAGCCCAACAATTAGGATGATCATAAATATCATGAGATATTTTGGCCAGGGATTTTTTTTGGTTAAAAGAATCAGGATAAAAAGCGTGGTGGCAATAAAAGCTATTCTGGTCATGTGCCCTGAAGGGTAGGAAAAGTTGGTATGGACAGCAAAAGAAGGCAAGGTAGTCGCCAGTTCACTGCGATGAAAAAAATAAGGTGGTCCGGGATGAAATAAAATGAGTTTGCCAAAAACTTCAGCGGCTGTGGCTGGCAATATCATCAGCCAGCCTAAGGTAACCAACCATCTGCCTTTAAAAAGAGCCATTAAGGCTAGTATAAAACAAAATCCAAAAGTGACTTCTACACTGCCTAACAAACTAAAAAAGGAAAGCATCTCATCATATTTTTGAGGTGTTCGATCCTGCAGCTTCACCATAGTATCAAAATCAATTCTTTGAAAAGTCTCTTTGGCCACCTGATAAGAAAAAAGAGTAAAAAGAATTAAAAAAATGGCAGAGAATAATAGCAGTCTCAGTCTCACTAAATCATTCTACAGTAACTGAGCCAGTCAGAGAAGGGTTGAGGTGGTCGTGGTAATTATAAGTGCCTACTTTATCAAACATAAAACCTTTTCTTTCGCCTGGCTTGAGTGTACCAACATTATTTAGTGGTGGATAGACTTGGTGGGTTGGATGTACAGCAGAGTTGACTGTGTGATCCTCGCTATCTTCATTCACCCAAGTTACCACCGTACCTACTTTGACTGTTATTTCCTTAGGTGAGAAACCTGATGAGGAAATGGTGACTAAATTTTGTTGATCTATCATCTGAGCTGCCTCGCTACTTTCTGAGGCGGTTGGTGAAGATTCAGTTTGAGTAGCTGGAGAAGGGGCTTGGGTTTGTGGCGGCCGGCTGAAAAGATATAAACCTAACCCTAAAACTACCACCACTGCTACTGCTGCCAAAATTGTATTTCTAGACATATTATTTTTATACGAGAAATTTTCCTAAAAGTCTACCCCCCAAATTACCTATTAACAAAGAGCTAATCAGAGGATCAAAGGTGGTTTGGCTAAATATTAAATATCCAATACCAACTATGATCCCATAAATTAAACCAATCTTTACATCCGCTGGAGAGGTTTTAGGCTCAATTAACATCACAGACAGAAAGAATAGCAGTGAGCCAGAAGTTAAGATCAGCCCACCGTCTTTGATGATAACCGGTATTAAAAATCCCACCATGGGGGCCCATCTTTTAAATTTGATAAGTAAAATTGGTATCCAGATGAAAAAAATCCAAAAATAACCACTGCCACCCCACCAGGCTGGATAAGATGAGAATAATATCATGCCTAAAAATAAGCCTGAGGCAGCAGGGTTAAAAATATGCCTGCCATCCCATTTAATGAAAAATTTGGCTGCCATGGCCAAAAAACCGATGACAACTAGTACAATAGCATCTGCTCCAAATTGAGCCACCAAACCAATGATTAAACCGGAAATAAAAGGAGTAATAGGATAAGAGAATCTTTTAAGTTCCAAATAATCAAATAATGCTCCTGCCAAAGTGGTTGATAAAATAGCAGGTAGTGCTTGCCAAATTATTTTTTCTATACCAAAAATTAAAATGCCTAGAAAATAAAGTAACAGCAATAATAAGGTAATCAGCCGATAAATATTAATTAGATTCAACAAGTTCATTTATATCCTCCTAAAATTCTACTACTAGAGTAGTTGCCAACCATTTTAGTAACATATCTTAGTTTAGCATCAATCAGTTTGGCCGCTCTTTGGTAATGGTGAATATTGGTATCCCCATATGTTGCTGCAATGATATGAGGTTTTATTTTCGCGACAATTTCATCATAGTCCTCTTCATTATCCAAATATGGCAACATCACTACTTGATCTACTGATCTTAAGGCTTGTAGAAGTTTTGCTCTTTCTTTTTGGGTATGGATAGGTCTTCCCTGACCCTTCAGTTCTTTGACCTTTTGATCAGATTCTAAAAGTACTACTAAGCTATCTCCTGCTGCTTTGGCTTTTTCCAAAAAAATAATATGACCCGGATGCAATATATCAAAACAACCACCCACTAAAACCACTTTCTTCATTAACTGGTGTATTTTACCACCATCTTTAGAAGATCGGCCATGTTAAAGGGCTTTGACAGGAAACCCTCCACTTCCACCCGTTTAATTATGGCCTTAATTTCATTTTGATGCAAAGCTGACAGGATGATAATTGGGATATGCTTGATTTGTTCATCTCTTTTTAAAATTTTGGCAACCTCTTCTCCATTAATTCCCGACATCCAAATGTCCAGTAAGATTAAATCCGGTAAATATTCTTTGATTCTTTTTTGAATAGCCTTGCCACTAAACTGTAATCTGACATCATAGCCATTATTTTCTAGCATGACTTTGATCATCTCTGCCACAGGCTGATCATCATCACATACTAAGATTTTTTTAGCCACATTACTCCTTGATAGGCAGATTGACGGTAAAGGTTGATCCCTGTCCCTTGATGGAATCTGCTTTAATTTCACCTCCATGCCGTTTGATGATTCGTTGGGAAATATACAATCCCAAGCCCAGTCCCGAGAAAGATGATCTGATTCTATTTTCTGCTCTAAAGAAGCGCTCAAAAAGATGACTAATATGCTTTTTGGAAATGCCAATGCCAAAATCTTGAACGCTGATATTAACATGGCTAGTATCTGAATTAACCCGCACCAAAATTTTATCTGATCGGGGTGAGTATTTAATGGCATTTGTCATAAGATTTATTAAAACTTCACTGATCCGATCTTTATCGGCATAAATTTTTGCTTGACCATCTGGTTGAAAGAGGATCCGATGTTGGGTAGTCAGCTGTAGATTATCCACCACCTCAGAAACCAAACTATCCATATTAAATTTACTTTTATGAAGTTCTAATTTGCCTGCTTGGATTTGGGAGACATCCAATAGATCTGCCACCAATTTAGTCAATCTATCAATTTGGCCTGCCATTTTGGAAATATATCCTGTCAATTTGTCATCCTTACTTTGTAGAAGTTGACCTAGAATCTGGGTATAACCTTTGACCGTAGCCAGAGGAGTTCTTAGTTCATGAGAAGCTATAGAAATAAATTCATCTTTTCTCTCCTCTACTTCTTTACGCTCAGTAACATCACGGAAATTCACCACAATGGCTTTGACAGATGAATCATGCAGGAGGTTAGTAGCAGTGGCTTCTATCCATTTCCAGGAACCGTCCTGATGAAGGGCACGAGAGGCAGCGGTAATGGATGCATTAGGTTGTTTAAGTAATTGCTTAAATAATTTCGATAACTCTAATTTATTCTTTGGATCAGATGAACGAGCAAACACAAAACAAATCTGCCCAACAAGTTCTTGGGGGGTATACCCTATTATCTTACTGCTAGAAGGACTGGCGTATAGGATGCTGCCTTTTTTATCTACTAAAAAAATGGCGTCTGAGGCTTTCTCAATCAAGGCCCGGAAGCGTCTTTCATTGCTTTGTAGTTTTTCATTTGCCCGTCTTCCCTCATGGGCAATGGCAGCAAAAGTCATGGCAGTAATGCTCATAACTGCCACAAACAACTGTAAAAACCATAAATTTTCATGAAGTGGTCCAACTGAGAATGGACCAAATCCTAAAATGGTACTATAAATGGCGATGACAGAGAGGATAAAAGTGGCGCTGACCGCACCTCTAACCCCAAATCTGAAGACTGCCCAAATCAAAAGCGGAAAGACCAAATAAGCCACCGGACGTCCCTTAAAAGATATCGAAAGCAGTCCACCAAAAACAGCCAATCCAGCAAATACTAATAGTGTGCTTAAAACAATCGCCTCAATAAGACGCTTGATGCTAATAGTAAAATGGAATCTGGTACTCCAAACCAGTAAAAGAGGGACTACTACTAGATCAGAAATCAAATCTCCCATCCACCAAGCTATCCAAGTGGCAGCATAGGTTTTGGAAGTGACAATACCACCAAGTAGTAAACTAAATACCCCTATGGTGGCACTGACCATGGTTGAGAAGAAGGCTGCCGCTATGACAAGATAAATCACATCCTTCAGGGTGTCTAAGGAATTATTAAATCCTAAACGTTTGAGAAAATAGGCTGCCAAAACTGCTTCTAGGGTGTTTCCCGTACCAATACCTAAAGCCACCAGGGGCGGCGCACCAATGGTTAGATTAGCCAAGAAAGCTCCTAAAAATATGCCAGGCCATATTTTAAAACCAAATATGAGTAATGCAGCGAGGGAGAGCCCTGTCGGTAACCAGACTAAAGTGGCAAAGCCGGAAACAGCATCAAGTGTCAATCCCAATCTGGCCGTGAAAAAATAGGCAGTAAAAATAATCAGCACCTTTATTAAATAAGCTAAATCTCTCAAATCAGCCGTTTTAGGCATAAAAATATTTCCCAAAAAGGGACTTTAATTTAAACTAATCTATTTTTGTAAGATTAATCTATAAATTAGGTAATAATCATGTAAAATACATCCTATGGAAACAGCAACTTTAGCTGGGGGTTGTTTTTGGTGTACTGAGGCTATTTTTAAAAGTGTTTTTGGTGTACTGAGGCTATTTTTAAAAGATTAAAAGGAGTAAAGTCAGTTGTTTCAGGATATGCTGGTGGTGATGTTGAAAATCCCACCACTGATCAAGTCTATTCAGGTAAAACAGGTCATGCCGAAGCCATTGAAATCAGCTTTGATCCCAAAATCATTTCCTATGAAAAACTTTTAGAAATATTTTTCAAGCTTCATGATCCCACCACTGTTAATAGACAAGGCCATGATGTAGGCACTCAATATAGATCGATGATTTTCTATCACAATAATGAGCAAAGGAGAGTGGCAGAAGAGTCAAAGAAAACCATAGCACAATCAGGCATGTACAAAGATGCTGTTGTCACCCAAATTGTGCCATTTAAAAACTTTTATAAAGCAGAGGATTATCATCAAAACTATTATGAGAGGAATTCTTCTGCCCCTTATTGTCAAATCGTGATTGATCCTAAAATCCAAAAGCTAACCACGGAATTCAAAGAGAATGTTAAAATATAAAAAATTAAGAATATTTTGGTAATCTGTAGTAAAATTAGGGGTTAATGAAACAAATAGCTGTGGCGGTGGTGATAATTGTGGCTATCATCAGTCTGATAGTGACAGCTTTCACCATCAACCAAGTTTATCGGGAAGAACAAAGATTAACAGAAGATTTGCATTATCGCTCCACTCTTTTGGCAGATAATTTAAAAGGGGCTATTGAGCCTAATTTTTCCACAAAATCTTCCTCAGATTTGCAACAACTGGTTAATAAATTGGATGCTGAAGAAAGATTTGTGGGCATGAATATTTATGATAATAAGGGAGAGATGATTGCCACCTCCTCATCCCTGCCTGCTGATCTTCCGGAAGCCAGTAAAATTGCCGAAGAATCCATGGATGCAGATAAAGCCAATGGTACTTTCGTCAAGTTGAATCAAGAAAAAATGTATCTTCTAGCAGCCCCTCTTCATGACCAAGAAAGTATTGTGGGTGCTTTGATGATTGCTCAAAATGCTTCTTATATTGATACCAGACTGACAGAAATTTGGCGCAATAACCTTCTTAGATTAGTTATCCAGGCCTCTTTAATCTCTCTGGCTGCCCTCCTACTTTTACGTTGGATTATTTATGAACCAATACACAATTTAGTTGAATTTTCAAAATCTGCCAGAAGTGGGGAGTTGAATGAGAATGCTCAAAATTTACCATCTTCCCTTTTCTTTCGACCTTTGGTTAAAGAAATTTCCAATATTAGAAGATCGCTTTTGGAGGCCAGAGTGACAGCTTCTGAAGAGGCTAAATTAAGATTGGAAAAATTAGATTCTCCCTGGACTGCTCAAAGATTAACTGAGTTTATTAAAGATGTCTTAAAAGATAGAACTATTGTGGTTGTTTCCAATAGAGAACCCTATATTCATACCAAAAATGGTAGGAAAATTAGTTACTTTGTCCCAGCTTCTGGTATGGTCACAGCCATAGAACCGGTGATGGAAGCTTGTGGAGGAATTTGGGTGGCCCATGGCAGTGGTGATGCTGATAAGATGATGGTTGATGAGCACAACAAGTTAAGGGTTCCTCCTGATGAACCAAAGTATACCCTAAGACGCATCTGGCTAACTGATAAGGAAGAAGCGGGCTATTATTATGGTTTTTCTAACGAGGGACTTTGGCCGCTTTGTCATATTGCTCACGTTCGACCCACCTTTAGAAAAGAAGATTGGGAGGAATATAAAAAGGTTAATGGTAAATTTGCCCAGGCTGTACTGTCAGAAATCAAACTTTTGGAAAAACCAATCATTATAGTACAAGATTTTCATCTGTCACTTTTACCCAGAATGATAAAAAATAGTCGCCCTGATGCCACCGTGGCACTCTTTTGGCATATTCCCTGGCCCAATCCTGAATCTTTCAGTGTCTGTCCTTGGAAAAAAGAAATTTTAGATGGAATATTGGGATCAGATTTAATTGGATTCCATACTCAACTACACTGTAATAATTTTATTGAAACTGTCGGCAGAGAGCTCGAATCACTAATTGATTTTGAACAATTTAACATCACCAGGCATAACCATATCTCCTCAATAAAACCTTTTCCTATAAGTATTGCTTTCCCTAATCATATTAATAATCAAGATGCTAACTTTGATCCTAATAAAATTTTAAAAAGTCTAAATATCAAAACTAAGTACATAGGTTTAGGAATTGATAGGTTTGATTATACCAAAGGTATTTTGGAGCGTTTAAAGGGTATTGAGATTTTCCTCCAGAAAAACCCTATGTATATAGGACAATTCACTTTTTTGCAAATTGCTGCACCTTCAAGAAGTAGGATTGAACGTTATCAACAATTTGTGAGAGAGGTAGAAAATGAGGTGGAGCGCATTAATAAGCTTTTAAAGAAAAATGGTTGGAAACCAATTGTACTGATTAAAAAACATCACAATCAGGAAGAAGTTTATAAGTTCTATAAATTAGCCGATGTCTGCCTGGTCACCTCTCTTCATGATGGCATGAATTTGGTTGCCAAGGAGTTTATAGCCTCAAGAGATGATGAGAAAGGGGTACTGATTTTATCTCAATTTACTGGAGCCTCCAGAGAGCTTAAAGATGCTTTAATTGTTAATCCATACAATGGTGAGCAAACAGCAGAAGCTTTAAAGATAGCTTTAGAGATGCCTCCAACAGAACAGACCAAAAGAATGAGACGACTTAGGGAAACTATCAAAAATTATAATATTTATCGCTGGTCAGCAGAGCTTCTTAAAACCATCGTCAATTTAGAACAATAATTACTTTAAATAGTTGTTACTAATCTGTTCTTTAGTTTCATACCTGCTCTAGTGCGAAGCAATAGCTGTGATTTCTTTTTGGCCAGATCATCACTTTTTGCCCGACGATCAGCAATTGCTTTATCTACTTCTTTCTGACACAGCTTATCAGGACATAAAGTTTGGGTATAAGTTACAATAGAAATTCCGCTCTTTTCCTGCCAAGATTTACCATCTATTCTTTGTAGGCCACACCTGATACAAGGGTTGTTCATAAATTTAATCAGATAAAGATAAAGGGAGGGGGTAGTATCTGTATCTTGACTAAAACAGTATAACAGAATGGATAAATTAAAGCAATCTTAAGTTCAGCTATTTGTAGATTTAATACTAATATCAGTACCCAGCTGGGTCACAGCAAAGGAAGCTGCATCAAAACTGTAGGAGTTGGCCATCTCAGATATTAATCCAGTTACTTCAGTAGTGAAATTTGCTTTCATCTCTTCTGACACACCTTTTATTAAAACTTCCTCATCAGTAGAGGTTATTTCAAAATTGTTATTGGCATATCGGGAACGCAGGGCATCAGCTATGGCCAATAAGACTTGTTTAGAATCCATAAGTTAAATGTAACTGACATTGAAAAGGATTTCAATACCCTAAAATTATCCTTTTTAAAAAATTATATACTACAGTAATACTCATGCAGAAAATTGGCAGGTTTTTCAATATCAAATTTCTTTTATCTTTGTTCGTCTTATTGGGACTATTTACACTCTGGGTTTATCAGGGAGTTGCCCAAACAGGGATACACGTTGATTTGGCTAGAGATTTACATTATCTATCTGAGATTTGGGTAGGCAAAATTGTCTGGCTGGGACCAATGACCAGTGCCAATTTCCCCACTCCTCCCATCTATTATTATCTACTTTTTCCCGGGCTTTTGTTAAGTAGTGGGAACGGATTATCTATCATCTTTTCCCAAACTTTTTTTGCCCTTTTAGCATTAACACTTTTTGCCTACTTTCAATCAAAAAACTCACTCATTTCCACTCTCTTTGTCATATTAACTATCGGTTTATCTCCCTGGTGGATACGTGCCTCTACTCTACCCTGGAATGGTCATATGTATGTAGCTTGGGTATTTCTTGCATTAACTAGCCTTTGGTTTAAAAATCCCATTTTTATTTCAGCTCTTTTGTTTGGCATCTCTATTGCCATCAATCCAGTAGCCATCCTGGCCCTGCCTGTATTATTTTATGAATGGCTAACTTATGAGAAAAAGATTAAAAACTTAGTTTATGTTTTATTGGGATTATTGCTTCCTTGGACCCCAATTTTGATTTTTGAAATTATTACCAGGGGATTTTTGATACGTCAATGGCTGGAACAACCTTCTGCAGCTGGGATCATTTTTTCTCCTAATATGGCCAACATTTCTCCTTTATTAAATACCATTGGCATCTCTCAAGTACCAGCCGTGGTAATTTGGCTGATGGCATTTTTAATTGGTTCAAAAAGAGCCAAATATTGGCTGGTCATGGCCAGTCTACCCTTAATTTTTTTAATGCTATTTTCTCCACTTAGAGGATATTATCTTTTGGGGCTGATCTGTGCTCTCACCTTCATTACTCTGATTAGCTTGTCATCAAAAACAATTGGCAGAATTCTACTAATTATTTTTATTTTCTCATATATTCAAATGATCAGTTTTCCTCCTCTTAACTTGAGTGGCCGTTCAATTCCCAGGATGAATAATGTTGTTGATACATTTATAGAAAATAACCATCTGGATAAGACTAAAAAATATGCTGTTGTTTCTGTGATTGATTCACAAAATTCCACACCCCAGGCAGATGATTATAGATTTTTTTTAAGAATGAAGGGAGTGAATGCTTTAAGCCTTGATCAATATAATCAGGCTGATATTTTAGTGCTTTTTGTTGAAGTTCCAAACTTTAATTGGCAAGATTTTGAAGATTGGCATACCCAGCAATTTGGCAGCAGGAAGCTACTTTCAAGTCAAAATATAGATGGAATTGAGATTATAATTTATGGAAGGAATTAAAAGAAAAATTATTATTCATACTCAAAACCAAATGGGATGATTTTCGAAAGGTTTCTCCTATTCTTGCATTTTCAGTACTCGAAGGATTGCTTTACAGAAATCGCCAAGATCTTCGGGTTTTCGAGAGGAAACGAGATTATCATCGATAACTACAGGTGAATCTTCCCAAAAAACTCCAGCGTTTTCCATGTCGTCTTTAATTGCAAAAAAGCTTGTCGCTTTTCTTCCTTTGAGAATTTTTGCAGAGATTGGCACCCAGCCCGCATGACAAATAAACGCCACAAGTTTCTTATGTTTATCAAACTCTCTAACTAAATCGAGCACTTTTTGGATTCTACGTAGCCTATCAGGAGCATACCCTCCAGGAATAACAATTCCATCAAAATCAGACTCTTTAACTTGATCGACAATGACATCAGGGTCTGCTGGTAGACCTTTTTTCCCATGGTATGCTTTCTTTTCCGGCGCAGCAACAATAACCTTTATTCCTTCTTCTTCAAGACGTATCTTTGGATACCAAAATTCCAAATCTTCATATAGTTCTTCAACAATAAGAAGAATTCTTTTATTTTTCATAGATTTTTTGTAGTGCTCCCCCGGGAGGATTAATTACCTTTTGCTTCGCAAAAGAACGAACAGCTTGCCAGATACTGGTGCGCAGTTCAAATCCACAATCAGGGAAGTTTTGAGAACCTCCGCCTTTGGCGGAGAACCTCAAAACTGCTCCCATTATAGAAGATTACTCGAATTTAAGCTCAATTTTAACAAATCAGCAGCTCCTTGTAAATTTATACAATAAACTTTCTAGCTTAGACCTTTAATACCCTTTGGTGAGGAGATAAAAACTCTGCTGACCTTTTAAGAATCAAATGTTTTGTCGTATTGTTTTAAACGTGTGGCAGATTGTTCACCCGCTGACACTTTTGCTCTAACGAGAAGACCAAATGGTTTATTTCCAAATTCCTTTCCTAAATTTGCAAGATTATGAATAAAGTAATAAATTGCGGCTTGTGTTCCGAGTACACCATACCCACCAAGAAGGATACCTATTCCTCCTTTTATATTGGGATTCTTTGTTTTTAATATAAGGCCATAACCATATTTTTCTGGTTCATCTCTCGGGATAACTTCCCCCGTTGCCTTGTTATAAATATGGTTCTCATCCACCGAGTAGGCCACATTCTCCATGACTTCATAAAAATTCATACATTTCATTGCTTGTGCTCCAAGAACAATCATACTGCTATCCCAAAATTCATACCCTTTGCTCATTTCGGTAATTTCCAACTTCTCTCGTTTTCCTAACTCTCCCAAAGTATTTAACAATCTTGCTATTCCACGAGCTTCTGCCTCTGGCCAAACCTTCTCCACATTGGGGTGGGCTTGAGTTGTTGGCCCCTCTTCAGAAAATAGCTTCGGATTAGAATTAATATTATCTTTGACAATAAAATCTTTAACAAAAATTCGTGTCAGTTTTTTATTGTCAATAATACTTCCTAATAATTTTTTTGCTGGCCTGATATAAAAGAACCAGTGTGCTAAAAATTTCCATGCTGAGAAAAAAAGTTTTATAAAATCTAAACATAACTGAATTAGAGATATAATTGTTCCCATTTACTTATTACAAGTTGGTTTCAACATCAGATTTTTGTTCCTGCAACACATCATTGAAGTAAGCCAATAGAGTTCCGCTTGCATCTACATACCTGATTTTAGTCTTATTGCTGCAGAAAGCACCATATTCAGAAGGTATCTGTCCAACCTCGTTATATCTATGCTCTATAAAGTTACGGGCAAATGTCTTAATTTGTTGCTCATTAGGTGAACCAGGTAAATGAAGTTCATCTGAAATAAATTCCTCTGTAGCCCAGATTTCATAAGAATTGGGTCTAACTTTTAAACCAGTTTTTTCCATGAAATCAATATCAATCCTCCATACTTCGAATCTGGGTTTAATTCTCCCAAAGTAACCGATCTTGTAAAAAATACCATCATCTAATGCGAATACCTCTTTAGTTTTTTTAAACTTATCTTGAACTTCTGATAGCATATAGAATTTTTCCATTAAGTCAGATGGATTACTCCCAAGTTTTGCAAAAATATCCTCTCCAAATATTCTTTCTATAGCCTCTGATCTAAGCTTATGTAAACTATGTAGTTGGGGAGTAATACCTCCAAAGAATAAGGATTCATTTTTTGTAAGTCTGTATTTTCGATAGAGCTCTAAGGCATCTCGGATTGTTTCACCCATGCTTTTATAGTTGTTAAAACTATATTTTCTAAGCCACTCATATAGTTGGTCATCTAAGTATATTGTGGTTTTCATTGACGCCATAATACCATACTACGGTTAGCTTCGTCAATAATTAAAACAAAAGGTGGTGGGAGCTTTTTAGGTACGGGATTATAAATGATGTGGGTGAAAATATATATAGCTTTTTACATCCACTGTCCTAAAAATCCTAGGCAGGTAGAATTTCCAAATTGGTACCATATTGAAAATTTTAAAAGAAATTTATGATAACATAGACGGTAGAATCGGTGTTGTAGATTAACTAGTCCGTGAGGAATAAATGGAAGATCAACCTAAAACCTTAATTAGTAAATATAAAAATTGGATTATTGGAATAGGTGTAGTCTTATTTATAATTTGGGGTATTTCTGCAATTGGTGGAAGTTCATCAAAAAAGGTAGAATCTACCAAAGTCTTAGCACCTTCTTCCACACCCTCTCCGCAATCCTCCTATCCTCCAGAAAGTATTATAAACCCTACCCAGAAACCAGGAGGTAATACTAACACCTATGGTGGTTCTTCTAGTTCGGGAGGAGACAAAGACTGCTCTGATTTTTCAACCCATGCAGAGGCTCAAGCGTTCTTTGAAGCTGCAGGGCCAGGTGATCCACACAGGTTAGATAGAGATGGAGATGGGATAGCTTGTGAAACTTTACCTTAGTAACTACACTCTCAGGATTAGAAAGGAAGAATATCTTTTACTTTTGTTTTAAGTACAGATGCAATTTTTTGAAGAGTTTTAAGACTTACTCTCCTTTTTCCAGTTTCAATTAACCCAATATGGGTTGTGCTTACATGAACCTTATCTGCTAATCCTTCTTGGGTTAGTTCTGCTTTGCCTCTTAATTTGGCAATTCTTTTGCCTAACCTAATATCATCTTGAGTCAGCTTAGTCATAGGCTCACCTTAACAAAAGGCAACTAGATTTTTTATTACGTAAAAGGAAAGATTTAAGGCCAAAAGTATTGACTTTTTATTAACTAGGAGTTAGTCTGGAAAACAGATTACACAAAATTTTTGAAATGACAATAATATTAATACCCTTATTGCTAATAATTTACGCTCTTTGGTTATTCTTCTCGCCCAGTGCGGGATTCATACTTTATATAATTTTTTCTATTCTGTTAGTGGGATGGCCACTACTTGCCCAGCCTGGTGCAAAGGCCCCTTTTGAATACTTTAAAAAAGACATTCTAAAGTACCTATCAGAGGGTGAATATAAATTCTTAATTAAAAATGCAGTCTTCTACCGCTGGCCTTTTGTCTCAAGAGAAATATCAAGCTTATTTTCATTCCTTTATTTGTTTAACTTAGTCTCTGGAGCTACCTTTCTTTTTAGAGGGGAAATTACATACTTAATTGTAGCGATAGTTTCTATCCCCCTTTTTGCTTACTTTTCATCTAAATATAATCCTAATTTTTTTATTGCTCAAAAGAAGGATTCTAGCTTAAGAGGTACATTAGAGAAATTAGATTCAGAGCAAGTAACCAACTTTATACTTAATACTTGGCCAAAGATACTGGAAAAGTATAGTAAGAAAAACTTAAAGAAATGACAACTTTCCAAAAACTGCTAATTATAATTCTTATAATCTTTGGAGTCCTATTTTTATATATTTTGAAAACGGGTATAGAATTTCACGCCTGTATTACAGGAGTGAATGCTCGTGTTGCACAGGCACGTTGTGGAGAAGTTGTTAAAACAGGGTTTGGTGCAGTGGGGAACTAAAATCAGAATTCCCAAAAAAGATTGGAATATGGAAAAAGCACGCTTGTAATATTTTTAACTTTCATTTTTACATTTGTCTTTATTTTGATTGATGCATTACTTCAAAGATTAAAAGTTTCAGATCCAGGTTTATACATTATGGCTTACGCTTTCACTACGGCTTTGATAATAGCCTTTTATCCTTCTAACCAAGATTCCAATTAACTTCTTATAAAACAGCTCTTAACAAAAATGAGTACTTAAGGATAATGGTATTAAATTTAATTATCTAGGCATAAAATAATTAAAAAAATCATAAATTTTTACCTAAAAAGAGTAAAATTATCTCCAAAGCTAAAGCGAGCCTGTTTTAGTAGTAAAATGGATTAAAAAGTTACGCATGTTGAGATCAGAAAAAAGTATCAATTTATGCCCGCTGCCTATAAAATTGGACTAATCCTGAGAAAAAGGTAAAATAAGCACGAGTTAAAAATAGTCTCTACGATGCAAGATAAAAAAATAGGTACTGATAAGGAGCAAGCAATTTTTGAGGAGTTACTCCTTAATCCTAAGTTTCAAAAAATAGTTCCCAAAATAAGGATTAGCTATGGAATCCCACCTGATGGCTTCAAAAATGGAGAAGAATATCTTAAGTGGTGGCAAACTTATAACTTTGAATATAAAGAGTTTAAGGTAGCACAAGAATTATTTGATTTAGATATTAATGATAATCCAGAGTTGCTTTCCAAAAAAATCTCTAAAAGAAGAATAAAAATTTACCACATTGATCTTTGCAAAATTCTGAAAGAGTTAGATTTGAGTTTAGAGTGGCTCCCTTTTATAGATGGCTGTGTGACTATGAATAAGGATATAAATTCTAAGGGGAAGATCAGTTATTATTTTGCTAATTTAACCAGAGAAACCTGTGAAGGTGTAATTATTAGTGAAGAGCTACATCTTAATTTTGGAGCTACCATGAATTTAAAAAGGATTTTTGATGATCCTTTTGGAGGAAGTATCTGGATGAAAGAGGTTGAACCGCTCCAATCTATAATGCAAGGTTACAAAGAGAAAAAGAGGAGACCAAAAAGATCAGGAGCTGCATTACAATCAAAAATTTATCACATGGCTAAGGAAGGTCTTAGTGATTCAGATATAGAAGCAAAACTGTACACTGATGGATTAATCAATGATGATTTCAACTTTTGGAGCATCAGAAAAAATAAACAAAGAGCTAGAAAGAAATACTCCCCTAATAGTTAACTATTAGGGTCACAAATTTTCTCAAACACTAATTTAAACTGGCATCATAACGCCAGGATCGTAGAGACCGCCCTCGGTTTAACCTGGCAGTTACCGAGGGTTGTTTTATGGATGAAGAATTAGAAAAAAGATTAAAAGAATTTGAGGAACGAAAAGATAAAGAATCCAAAGCTAAATTGGAGCAACTTGAGAAAGATTGGCCTTTAAAGGAAAGAATTTTAGCCATGGATCAGATGAAGGCTAAGGAGAGATTGGATAGAGAAATCAAGGAGTTAGAGGAATTTGAAGAAACCCAAAGGGAACTAGATTCCAAATTTGTCCCCTGGAAAGAGTTTAAAAGCCAGGTGTTTGAAGAGCCTAAATGGGTCATAGAAGGGATCATCCCTGAAAAAGGCATTGCTGCATTAGCAGGATCACCAGAGTCTTGTAAAAGTTTACTTTCTAATTTTATAGCACTAGCTGTGGCTAAGGGTGAGACATTTTTAGGTAAATTTCCAACTCTTAAAAAAGCAGTGCTGATTATCGATCAGGAGAATTTACCAGTCTGGATACAAAAAAGGATTACAAATTTTACTTCAGAAGAGGATTTACCTATGTATATCTTCCAAAGCAGAAAAGGTGAATTCAAAGTTGAGAATGAAGATATTTTTGGCCAGGTAAAGAAATTTATTAAAGAAAAAAATATAGGACTGGTAATAATTGATACTCTAAGGTTAATCCATATTGGAGAGGAGAACTCCTCCACAGCCCTAGCCCCTGTTATTGATAAGTTAAAAGAACTTTCTGAGTTTACCGCCATACTTTTGATACATCACAACCGCAAGATGGATAGGAATAGTAAAGGTAAAGTGGGCGGAGAAGACATGATGGGTAGTATTTTTATCCGCGGTTCACTTGATTCCCAGCTCACTTTAGTAAAAGTCACTGATCCTTCAGACAATGTACCCAGAGTTAGGGTAACCCACACCAAATCCAGGTATATTCAACCAATACCAACTTTTGATCTAACCTTAGAGGAAAATGACAAACAGTTACTGGAGTTTGTTTACCAGGATGCTCCTGAAGAAGAACTGCTTAAAAGAGAAGATGCCAAAGGTACAATTTTGGCACTTCTTCAAGAGCAGGACTTTACTAGGCAAGAATTAATAGACCAATTAAAACAGGATGGGATTTGTGGTCAAAGGACTACTGAAACTGCATTAGCCGAATTACAGCGAGAGGGAAAGGTAAAGCATACTGAAGCTAAACCACACGTTTACTCATTAGTAGAATCAGTAAACATTCCGCAATCCGCAAACCCCTATATAGGTAACAAAATTGCGGAATCTTCTGAAAAAATTTCTGATGACAAACAGCTAGATTTAATGAAAGGGATTTTTGGGGAGGGGACAAAGTGGGAAGAGGAAAAATAAAAGGAGAGCGAGCACGGAAGAAAAACAAAGATTTATTTGCAGTCAGGTTAGCCACCCTCCTACTTGTCCAAAACAAACTATTACCCCCTACTGTCTTGGGCATTAAGGATTTAACTAAAAGGATTTAATCCTTGACACTTACAATTATTTAGCAGATGATTAAGTTAGATCAATTAAGATAACTATGAATAAAACTAAACTTCTAAATATAAAACAAGCTAGTGAACTTCTGGGGATTACTCCACTTACACTGCGGCGCTGGGATAACAACGGGCGCTTAACGGCCATTAGAGTCGGCTCTAGAGGTGATAGAAGATATGAAGAAGCAAAACTGCTTGAGCTTATAAAGAAGGGGAAAATATGAAGACATCTTTAATTTATTCCAGGGTTTCCACCGAAGAACAGGCTCAGGAAGGCATGTCAATTGATACCCAAATAAACAGATGCAGAAGGTGGGCAGAAGAAAATGGGTATACGGTAGTTGGCATTTATATAGATGAGGGTAAATCAGCTACAAATATGAACCGTGCAGGCTTACAAGACCTGCTAGCTCGGTGCCAAGAAAAAGATATAGAAGCGGCTCTGGTTTTGGATACAGATAGATTATGCCGCAATACACTTGACCATTTAACTGTAAAATCCATTTTACAAAAATCAAATGTAAAGTTAATTTCAATCAGCCAACCTATGATTGATGACAGTCCAGAGGGAAATCTTATAGATACAATTATTGCATCTGTTAATGCCTTTCAATCCCAAATTACAGGAAGAAAAGTATCTAAGGTGGCAGAGGAAAAGGCAAAAGCTGGATTTTATCCAAGTAAGGCCAGGATGGGATATAGCAACATTCCAAATCCTAAACCTGCTGGCAAATTTGATAAGAATATCATAGCTAAAGATCCAGAAAAAGGTAACTTTATTACTCAAGCGTTTAAGCTATATTCTACAGGGAATTTATCACTACAGTTACTATCAGATCAGTTGTATGATTTGGGTTTACGCTCAACAACAGGTGGGAAAGTAGGGGTGAGTCTACTTGCTTATTGCTTAAGAGATCCAATGTATATAGGAAAATTTGTGTGGAAGGAAGTTTTATATGAGGGTAAGCATATCCCCTTAATAGATGAAGAGACTTTTAACCAGTGTCAGGAAGTATTAACTGCCCATAACCAAAATGGTTCCAGACAAAGGAAACATAACTACCTCTTAAGAGGGTTTGTTTTCTGTGCGGTCTGTACTAGAAGACTTTGGGCAGATAAGCATATAAAGAAAACTGGGTTGGTATTTGAATATTATTTTTGCAAAACTTGTGGGAAGAATACCTATGTACCTGTTAAGGATCTGGAAACTGAGGTAGAAGAATGGTTCAGTGGTATTCAGATTACAAAAGACTATGCAGAAAGCCTGGTAGAAAGAGCAAAACATATCTTAGAAGACTTCAGGCATAACAGTAATAATACAACCCAACTTTTGACAAATAAGCAAGCTAAAATTAATGCTGCTATGCAACAAGCAGAAGATAAGTGGTTGATACAAAAGACTTTATCCGATGAGGCTTTCAGGAGAATCTACAGCCGTTATGAGGCAGATTTAAAAAGCATTGAGAAACAATTAAAAGAACTGGTAGCAGATCATGCCAAATCCTTAAAAACTGTACAGAGATTAATGGGACTGGCCCAAAATATAGGACTGGCTTATGAGCAGGCAGAGCCTACCCTTAAAAGGTTTTATTTAGGATTATTCTGGGAAAAGTTTACAGTTAAGAAGGGGAAAATAGTGAATGGACTATTAACCCCAGAGGTAAAAGACCTGATTAAAAAGCCTACAAATAGTTCGAGTATCAATAATATGGCTCCCCCGGGAGGATTCGAACCTCCAACCTCGATCTTAACAGGATCTCGCTCTACCATTGAGCTACAGGGGAATGTTAATGTACCTTGGGAATTTTACCACCCAGAAGTTTCAAAATCCATCTCATAACTTCTATCCAAATTATTACAAAATATTATCTTTCTTATAATGTTTTTAGACTAACTTAGGTATTATATGCCAGTTCGTTTATCTAATTTGTTGATAAATTTGATCAATATAATTTTATATCTAATTGGATTCTTTTTAGGGCTGAGAATAATTATGAAGTTTTTTTCAGCAAATCCTGCCACACCATTTGTAGGGTGGGTTTATGACACCAGTGGTCTTCTTATCAGTCCCCTTAAAGGCATCTTTCCTGATTTTGGTACCGGGATAGGAGTTTTAGATATAGTAGCAATTATATCTTTAATCAGCTATTTGTTGATTGGATATTTTCTGATGGAACTTTTCAGGAGTTTCTCCAAACCTGCTCTAACAGAGGGGGCACATTCAATTCATTATCATGATATAGATAAAGATTTAGAAGAGGAGGAAGAAGAACATCATCATCACCGTCACTCGAGCTAATCACCAAATTTTCCTCAGTAAAAAGATCTGTTATAATATAAGAATAGTGGTGCTAGAACTGGGTTGAATCTTCGACCCAAGCGCTCCAACTTCCTGGAGCAAAGGGCATAAAGTCCGAATTACTCGGACCATCGTAGCTGTAATCAAACAGTGCTGATGAGTGCCTAGGAAAGCATCCGCCCTCCGCCAAAGGCGGGGGACCATGGAGGGAATTCTTCTTTTGTGGCTTATTTTGCTGCTTTAGGTTTTCCCTTTGTTAAAAATCAATAAGTGTTCCTATCGAAAAGGATTTTTATGGAGAGAAAAACAGCCCAGTCTATCTTGCTAACCCTTGGCCTCTTTGTTGGCTCATCTTTTATAAGACCTTCTAATGTAGGTGCTGCTGTTAATGATTCTACTGTACAAGATAAAGAATCTTGGATAGAACCGTGGGAATGTAATATGGAGGAAAGAGAGTGTACAGAAAATCATGTTAAGGCTGCGATTAAGTTTGCTGCCAATCAATACGGGGTTAGTCAATCTTTGCTTGAGTGCATCGCTCAGCATGAATCAAATTTTAATCCGTATAAAGTATCTAAAACTAATGATCATGGGGCCTTCCAATTTCATCTCAACTCTGCAGATAAATATCACCCTACTGCTTGGACTATGATGGATATTACTCCCTATAAGGGGCAAAGTTTCTATGATCCATTCGCTTCAGCCAATGCAACAGCTTACCTGATAGCAAACGGGATAACTACCCCTGAGACAGGTGGCTGGACTACCTACCGTTTATGTACTAGGGATTAGCTTTATTCCAGATAGTCTCTTAATTTTTTGGCTCTGGTTGGATGTTTTAGTTTTCTGATGGCTTTGGCCTCAATTTGTCTAATACGCTCACGAGTTACTCCGAATTCTTTTCCTACCTCTTCCAAAGTCCTCTGTTTACCATCTTCTAATCCAAATCTAAGTTGCAACACTCTTTTTTCCCTGGGAGATAAAGAATCCAATACCTCATCCAAATGCACCTTTAAAAGCTCTCTGGTGGCTTGTTCATCTGGTTGTAATCCCTGATCTGCAATAAAATCTCCCAAGTGTGAATCTTCCTCATCTCCAACAGGAGTCTCAAGTGAGGTTGGTTCTTGAGACACTTTGATGATTTCTCTGGCTTTTGATGAGTCAATCTCTAATACTTTGGCCACCTCATCTGGTGTTGGCTCCCTACCAAGCTCCTGCATCAGTCTTCTTTGAGTCCTATTAAATCTGTTGATCGTTTCCACCATATGAACCGGAATTCGAATAGTTCTGGCTTGATCGGCAATAGCCCTGGTGATGGCTTGTCTAATCCACCAGGTGGCATAGGTGGAAAATTTATAACCTCTTCTCCAATCATATTTATCAACTGCTCTCATTAGTCCAATATTACCTTCCTCTATTAAATCTAAAAGGCTCATCCCCCTTCCCACATATTTTTTGGCAATGGAGACTACCAATCTTAAATTGGCAGAAGTCAACTTATCTCTGGCAGCCTTGGCACCTTTTTCAGCCTTTTTTGCCAGTTCTATTTCTTCGGCAGCTGTCAGAAGAGAAATTTTACCAATATCTCTTAAATACTGTCTGACTGGATCTGTCACTGAGCCTTCTTCTAAAGAGGTTAACAGCTCCAGTTCCTTCTCTAGCTCGGTGACAGATTTGGTTTCTGCTTCCAATTCCTCGGCAGTTGTTTCAAAAACGTCAATGCCCTCCTCTATCAGCTTGATATAGAAATCATCCAGCTCGACAATTGTTTCCTCAGGCTTGGGAAAAACTTGCAAAATTTCCTCTTGGGTAATAAAGCCGCGGTCTTTACCCAGCTTGAGTATCTTTTTAATATCTAATGGTTGTTCTTTTCGTTTTGACATATTTTCCAGAGGAAAGGGTAAAGCGTGAAGGGTGAAGTATTTTAATTATTTTCCCCTTTACCCTTACCGCTTCCCCCTTTTTATAAGTTTTTTAATTTGACTGATAGATCCCTAAATCTCTTTAGAGAACGGAGCTCTATTGTAACAACGATTACAATAGATGCGTAGTTCTCGCAAGCGTTTCTACAAATTCTTCAGTTTTACAGATAAGTCTCTGAAACGCTTATTTAAAGTCTCCACCACCTCCATCTTACCAAACTCTTGGGCATTTTTAATCTCGAATGAAAGTTTTTCTAAAGAGGCCTTAATCAAAGCCTTTTTCAGTTCGGCAATTACCCCGGAAACTTCTTTTTCCCAACTCCTAGCCTCTTTCAGTTTATCATCTAGCTCAATCAAATATAATCTATCTACTTCCAAGATAATCTCTTTTGGCAAGCCCGCCACAAACTCATTAATATCAAAAGATTTGGCCTTAAAGGAGATTGAATCCAGATATAAAATCAGCATCACATAAATTTGTCTTAAGGCTTCAGCCAAAAATAAGTCATAGATATTGGAAGGGAAGGTTGACACAAAGACAAAATCTTTAGGAGGGTGCAAAAGCAGGGCAATTAAATATTCTTCCAAAAGTTCTCTTCTGGATCTTAAGTTAACCACATCATCTTTTTTTTGATGCAAAATTTGACTGTAATTTCTAGTCTCTGCCTGCCTGAGCTTATTGATAGCCTGTCTTAAAGCACTCTCATCAGTTTTTATAAAAGCTGCCAGTTTTTGGATATAATGATCTCTTTGCAAATCATCTGAGATTTTGGCCCAAATCGGGATCAGTTCTTCTCCAATCTTTCTTAGATGGAGGGGATTTTTTAGATCAAAACGAGCAGAGATGGAGGCTAAATAATAATCATAAATTGGCACTGACCCCTCAATGGCTTTTTGCCAAAGATTCGGATCCTCTTTAATCACTTCTGCTGCATCTTTGCCTTTGATAATTTGTACCACTTTAATATCCAAACCTGCCTTGTCTGCCATCTCGATGCCACGACGAGAGGCAAAATCCCCTGCTAAATCCATATCAAAACCCAAACTTAAATTATCACTATATTTTTTCAAAAGTTCAATCTGGCCCTCTGTTAAGGCAGTACCTTTGGTGGCTACTACATTTTTAAAGTTAGCCTGATGAGAGGAAATCACATCCATCTCACCTTCTACCAACACTGCTTCTCCTTTAGCCCTAATATCTCCTTTGGCCAGATTTAAACCAAATAAAAAATTACTTTTATCAAAAATGGCAGTTTGTGGGGTGTTAATGTATTTTGGTTCGGCAAAGTCTAGGACTCTGCCAGCAAAACCTCTCAATTTATCTTTACTATCAATTAGTGGAAAAATAATCCTGCCTCTAAAACGATCATAGCAGCTTGCTTGTCCAGCTCCTCTTGAGGCCACGGCCAAGCCTGAGGCAATTATTTCAGAAGTAGTAAAGCCCCTTTTTAGTAAAAATTTGCTTAAAGATTCCCAGGAATTAGGGGCATAACCTAAACCAAACTGCTCTATAGAAGCATCGCTGATTCCTCTTTTTTGAAGATACTCTAAGGCTGTTTTACCCAAGAGATGCTTAGTTAAAATATAGTGAAAAAATTCTTGAGCCTTTAAATTGGCCTCAAATAATCTTTCTTTTAATCCTTTGACTTGATCAGTTTTCGCTTTTAAAGTCACTCCTGCTTTTTTGGCCAAATATTCTAAAGCCTCCTTAAACTCCATCCCCTCCTTTTCCATTAAAAACGTGAACAAATCGCCACCTTTTCCGCATCCAAAACAATGCCAGATTTGACGTTCAGGAGAAACTACAAAAGAGGGAGTTTTCTCGCCGTGAAATGGACAAAGGGTTTTAAAGTTAACACCGCTTTTTTTTAAAGGAAGATACTCAGCAATTAAATCTACAATATTAATTTTCTGCTTAATCAGCTCTGTTTCATCCATACCTGTAGCAGTCATCTAGTCGTCCGATATTAACGAGGCCACTGGAAACTGCTTGGCAAATTGTACACCAAAATAAATCCGAAAACAACCCCGCACCCCCTTGTCATCCTGAGCGTAGCGAAGGATCTCACTTTCTGTTAAAATTTAGGCTGCCTGGAGAGGTCGCATAGTGGCCTAGTGCGCGGGCTTGGAAAGCTCGTATACCGCAAGGTATCGAGGGTTCAAATCCCTCCCTCTCCGCAGGTACTTTTTTAACCTATTAGCCTATGTCGTCATTTTCTCCAAATTTTTTAAAAGAATACAAATTAGTAGTTTCTGATTTTGATGGGACACTTGTAGATAAAAGTCTGGAATTATCATCGGAATCCGAAAAGTTTGTAAAGTACATTCTTGAAAATAATCTTCATTTTTCAATCGCTTCAGGAAGACCTTTCTTTGGAATTATTGAGAAAGCGTGTTATAGATTAGGTCTTAATGATTATCAAATCGTCGCAGGTGGCTCAATAATTATTAGTCCAAAATCCAAAAAACCAGTTTGGATTAAACATTTCGAACCAAAGCTGGCAAAAGAATTAATTTCAAAGCTTTTAGATTTGAAAGCTAACTTCGCTGTTGAAACATCACAGTCTGTTTACACGGAAAATTCACAAGAAAAACCACAATATGGAGCAGGAATAATATTTAAAAACATTGATGATTTAAATTATGAGGAGGTTAACAAGATTGTAATCTTCCCTTTGGATATTTCCAAAGACATAATGAATAAAATACATGTGTTAGTTGAATCCTATAAGGATAAATTTCATTCCGTCAATGCTAATTCTCCGGTTGGACCTGCATACGACCTTACTCCTGCGTCTACTTCTAAACATTTTGCGGTACTAGAACTCATAAAGATTTTGAATATTAACCGTCAAGAGACAATTGGAATTGGTGACAGTTATAACGATTATCCTTTGCTAACCGCTTGCAGATATAAGGTTGTGATTAAAGGAGCTCCAAAAGAACTTGTCGAAATTGCAGATTTAGTTATTTCAAGAGAAGAACTGTTTAACTTAGCTCAATGAGAAGTAAGTTCGAGTAACGTTTCTTAAATTGTAAAATTTGTGAAGTTGATTAAGATTTTAAAATACGTTCCAACATAGTCAACCAGGCACCGCCTTCTTAATCTGCTACAATACCCTCATGTTTAACTGGAATGTACCAAATGATAGTTTGGTCTTTGTATTATTAGTGATTTGGGAGGCTTTTTGGAAGGGAGTGGGACTTTGGAAGTCTGCCAAAAGGTCAGAGAGATGGTGGTTTATTGCCATCTTTTTAATAAATCTATTTGGCCTGATTCCCCTTTTCTATCTTTGGAGAACCAAACAGTTGGAAGAAGTTTTAAGAGATTTCTTTAAAATAAATCTTAGGAAAAATACAGATTAGGCAGCAGAAAGAAGGCACCGATTAGCTCTTGACCAGGCTACAGCTGCTGCCCAAAATTGAGGAATGCAGGCTGCAGGTTTTCCTCCTTCCGTATAATCATACCAGGTACCATCATAATCTACCGAACCTGTTTCAACACAACCCTTCTCTATAATGATCTGTGCCAGTTCCCGATCTAACTCCTCGGCAAAATCCGTATGACCATAATTTTCAGCACCAAAGGCAGCAATACCAACATGATGAGGCCAAACCCCATTCCAATATGAGCTTGGACCATTAACAACAAATTGTCTTGAGTCGCTACTTTTAGACCTTGTACCCCATCTTTTTGTGTGAAAATCTGATTTCTGCAGTCTTTCAATAACTTGATCGGCAAATGGTTTTGCGAAAGTTTTACACCATAAACCATGCACTACATCATCTGTCATAATTTTCACCTGATTTCCTTCGCCATCAATTACTGGCGAGTAAAAACCTTTATCTTTCATCCAAAATAACTGGTGTATTTTCCTTTTTCCTTCATAATGTCTTCTCATTGCATCCTCAGCCAAGGAAAATTCTCCTCTGACTTGAGCCATCCAAGCAAATTCTGATAGTGAATCAACAAAGTGACAATTAAGACTCAAAAAGATATGCGGCGGACGGGGTACCTCTCTATCCTCTGTAATATAAGCAAGATCATTATCTTTCTCTGTAAGATTAAAAAGAGTCTTAAGGTTTTTAGGAATGGAATCAATTAAACCATAACCACTTGAATCAGCAATACCTGTATCATGCCTATACATAGCCAATATACTGGGCCAATACTTCTCTATGACTATTCTCCCCTCACCTTCGGATCGACCTTCTTTAACTCTCGCTAAAGATGCAATAAGCTTGATAATAAGAGCATTCACATCTCTTGCTCCGTAATATCGCATTTCCAAAGATCCGTCTGGCTTTTCCTCCACGGGCCATCCTGTAGCTCTTAGTTGCTCCATCCTGAATCTTGGTGTATATCCATTTCTATATTCGTGAGGTAAAACTCCCTCTTCTTCCTCACGTTCAGGATCAAATCTGGTACCTTGAAATTGAGTTAAAACATCAATACCTACTTCTGTTGATTCAATAAACCACTCAGGGATTAATTCTGGTGACAAGGAGTTCAAAAGTACTAAACCGCCTATACCCAGATCGCGACCATGTAGAGCTTCATGTCTACCTAGGGCGGATGACCAGCCATACTGAGGATGACGGAGGCGTAAGAGATTATCCTCCGTAATTCTGGCAACCTGTGCAGCTTGCTCAGGTGACAACATAGGGTAGGGCCGTAATCTTATTATGGGATCAAAGTTTTTCAAATGTCAAATTTTAAGCTCCATACCATCGTAGGCAGGTAGGGATTTAGGGCAAATCTTTTGAATTTCTTGTTGTAATATTTTCTGTTTAGGGGCTGTATGACCAATTTGAGTAAAGATAATTTTTTTAACTGGCCAGGCGCAAAGTTTGGGCAAGACTTTTTGGATAGTCAAATGTGAGGCTATTTTCTTACCCCACATAGCGCCATCAATGATTAAAACATCAGCACCGGCCATGAGTTTTTCTGCCCTTTTATTCCAAGAAGCCACATCAGATGCATAAACCCATTTTTGACCATTTAAGGAAAAATGAAAACCTAAGGTGGGAAAATCCTTTTGAATAGAATGTTTAACTTTAAATGGGGTGATCACCAAATCCCCCAGATGAATTTTTTTCCAAGCATTGATTGGATGAAGATCTAACAATTCTTGGGCTTTTTTAAATTTGGATTTGATTTTGGCAATAGTCTGGGACAAAGAAAGAATAGGCACCGCACCTCCTTTTTTAATTTGCCATTCTAGAAAATCTTTGATTCCACCAATGACATCAATATGAGCATGGGTAATGAATACTGCATCTAGGCTGGTTAGCTTTTGAGATTGTTTTTTAAAATCACGGCTAATATCTATTAAAACATTAACTAACGGAGTCTCAATTAGACAGCTGGACTCCAATCTTTGACCCTTAACTCCTCCAGTCGGCCCAGTGCCTAAGAAAGTTAACTTTACTTTTGCCATAACTTGACAGCTTCTTTAAGAAGTTCCTTGTCATGAGAGAAACTTAAAGTCTTTAATGCATCAGCTACTTCAAACCATCCTGCTTCCTCCACTTCCCAATCATGATCTTTTGGATCCCCTGAGACATATTTCATCAAAAAATACGTCACCACTTTAAAAATTTTTTCATTATTTAAGGTGTAGACATATTTGGAATAGCCCACCTTATCTAAAATCTCAGCCTCCACTCCCCCTTCTTCTTTAACCTCACGAACCGCAGCTTGCTCAGCAGTTTGTCCTTCCTCAATCCAACCTTTGGGAAAACTCCAATTTTTATTTTGAGAATGCTTGGTCAAAAGCACCTCAACTTTATTTTTTAAAAATTTATCCTGAGCGAGTCCAGAACGAAGTCGCGGGACGAGTCGAAGGACAATTCCACCGGCCGAAAATTCACGTTTCATCTTAAAGCTATTTTAACATAGTTGACAAATAATAAGTATTACTATAAAATAGGTATTACCATGCAGATTCAACCTACTACCATTACTCAAAAGGGTCAAGTCACTATCCCTGCTCCAGTCAGGAAGGCACTGGGATTAAAACGTGGTGATCAAGTTCAATTTACTCTTAAGAAAAAGGTGGTTCAAATAAAAGTAGCCAAGAGATTTTCAATTATGTCACTTTATGGATCTTTAAAACCAAAGGTAAAATATCAAAAAACAGATGATATTTATAAAATTATCAAAAAAGAAGAACAGGCTTGGCCCGAGGCTGCTGTGGAGAGAGATTTAAAAAGCAAAATTAGATGATATTTTTAGACACAAACATCATCCTAAGATTTGTTTTAAAAGATCATCCTATTTACTCCCCTAAGGCTGAAGAGATTATTGGAAAAATTGACAGCGGTAAGGTCAAGGTCTATATTTCCTGGCCAACCATTCTTAAAGTAGTATTTGTTTTACAAAATTCTGTTAAACTACCCAAAAAAGAAATTGCTAAGAATCTGCTATCTATTTTCCATTTGGAAAATGTGCTTTTAGAACAAAAGATTCTTTTGGATATTGTCTTTGAATATTATATGGATAAAAATATTAGTTTAACCGATGCCTATAATGCCGCCTTGATGCAAAAGAAAGGGGTAAGGCAAATTTATTCTTTTGATGAGGATTTTGATAAATTTCCCCAAATTAAAAGGCTGGAAAAATAATCCCTTCAGCAGAAAATTCACGTTTCATAATCGTGAGTTTATCATATAATAACAATGTGAAATCAATTAAGGATATATCGATTCTAATTTATGATAAAAATAATAGAATCTTGTTTTCAAAAAGAAGTAAAAATAAAAGTCTTTATCCTTCCTATTGGACAATGAGTACAGAAGGCCATATGAGCAGAGGAGAAAATACAGAAGATACAGCTCATAGAGAGTTGAAGGAAGAGTTAGGAATTGATATAGAGCTAACTTTTCTTAAAAAAGTAGAGGTTAATGAACCACCTAATCAATATCTTACTAGTTGTTATATAGGAAAATACCAAGGAGAAAAAATAGTTATTGAACCGTCTGAAATCGAGGAAATTCGATTTCTCAATGAAAATGAATTTAATCAATTGCTGGAAACCGAAAAAGCTACAGAGTTTGCAAAAGAATTCGCTAGAGATTTCTGGGCAGGGAAAAACAATTCGTACCTATAAGAGATTAAAATACTTTAGGCTTCAGCGGACGAAGGCGGTGGGAGGAGGATTCGAACCTCCGTGAGACTTTCATCTCGATTGGTTTTCGAGACCATCCGAATAAGCCACTCTCGCATCCCACCTTTGGCGCGCTCGGCGGGAATCGAACCCACAACCGCCAGATCCGCAATCTGGTGTTCTATCCGTTGAACTACGAGCGCTTGAGGGTATTTTACACTAACTAGAAGCTAGACGCTAACCGCTAGAAGCTATCTATGGATATTTTCTAAGGGAAAATGTTTTTGTAATCCTTCTGACCATTTTTCCATCCAAGATTTATATGGTACTTCCACAAATGGTAAAAAGCGGGCTACTATTTTTTTGACTTTTTCCTCATCTTGACCATCTAATACCAGCATCAACTGACCGGGAAATCTGACTCTGGTTTGGATGATTAAAATCTTATAATTTTCTTTTTCTTTGAACCAAAAAGCATCCAGAAAATGCCAAAAGTAAAAATCATCGCCAATAGTAACCCCTTGTGTTGAGATTCTGTATCTGATTGGGTGTGGCGGCACAAAAGCCAAAACATAAGCCACAAAAGTTAAAGCCAAAAGTACCCCAATCAGTAAAAATTCTCTGGCAAGAAGCAAAATTAGGATCAAAAGAACTACAATTACAGCTGAGGTTGTGTAGTAAGAACGATCTTTTTTCCTAAAAGGTCTCGAAGCAGCTTCCCAAGATAACAGGGTTTTAACCTCCCCTGCCTCCATAATCTTAGGGGTTAAAAATTCCTCAGGAGTTCTTTTTTCTGATTTATTTTTAGCTTGATCCTTTTTTTCCTCTTTGGGCATACTTCGCTACGCTCAGTACAAGTTACCGAACCTAGTAATTCGATTATACAATAAAGTTTACCCTGAACGATAGTGAAGGGCGGAGGGGGTGAGATTCGAACTCACGGCTGACTTGCGCCAGCAGTGGTTTTCAAAACCACCGCACTAGGCCACTATGCGACCCCTCCGTATGCGGTGGGTACAGGATTCGAACCTGTGTGACATTTCTGCCAACGGTTTAGCGAACCGTCTCCTTAAACCACTCGGACAACCCACCGTGAAGGCAATTTTACCATTAAAACAGATCCTTCGCTAATCGCTCAGGATGACAGAAGGTGTCATCTGGCCAAAGTTAGGGCCCAGACTTGTTTTGCTCCAGCTCTTTTTAAGACCCAACAACATTCTTTTAATGTAGAACCAGTTGTCCAGACATCATCTATGAGTAAAACAGAGGGTTTAGAGTCTAGAGTATAGGGTATAGAAATCTCAAATGCATCTTTGATATTTTGGCGGCGCTGTTTTTCTTTTAGCTTGGTCTGAGATTTAGTATAACGAATACGTTTAAGACTTTCAGAATAAGCTAAACCTAACTTTTTGGATAAATTTTGTCCAATGAGATTTGACTGATTAAAACCCCTCTTATTGGCCCTAAGCCAATGCATTGGGACTGGAATAACTACCCATCCTACTCCCCGATCTTTTTTAATTTTATCCAAAACAAATGGCTGATATTTGGCCCAATATTCAATAGTAATATCAGTTAAAATTTCAGCTAGTTCCTTAATACCTTTGTATTTTAGTTGTCCAATAGCAGAACGTAAGGGATCTTGGTAGACTCCTAAACTCCAAAGGCCATCTAAACCAAATCTTCTTTTACAAATAGGGTGAGTTTGACCACCTATTGAGGGCTTTTCACATCTGGGACAAACTAAATCTGTCTGTTTAATATCCCTAACACAACTAGGACAAAAATAGCTTCCAACTTTACCACATCCCACACATTTTCTAGGAAATAAAATATCAAAAAGAATCTTCAACATTGCCTGGGGCTATATTACAACAATACGAGGAATAATTTTAAAATAAAAATCAATGGAGGGCAGGACCGAGAAGATTGGGCAAACGGTAAGGAATTGGCAAGAAGTTGTATTTTTTGGTATAATTGCCGCGCCATGTTGCAAAAGATCTTAGTGATCGAAGACGATATCGGTCTACAAAAATATTTAAAAGAACTTTTTCTAAATAATGATTTTGCTGTGGCTACTGTTTCAGATGGACCAACTGCTCTAAACTCCATCACCCGCCTGCCCCCAGATTTAGTCATTTTAGATTTAGGATTACCTAATATGAGCGGAGAATCAGTGCTGACGGAGCTTAGAAAAAAACATGCAGATCTACCGGTCATAATTCTGACTGCCAAAGATGCCTCCTCTGATATTGTTCATGGGTTAGATATTGGAGCAGATGATTATATGACCAAGCCGTTTGTGGCTGATGAACTGTTAGCCAGAATTAAAGCCAGACTCAGAAGTGGCACCAGTACTAATAACGGTAAATTAGCAGTGGGCGATTTAGAACTGGATAACCATACCTTGGAAGTAAAAAGAGATGGCAAACTAATTCAACTAACTCCCCAAGAATTTAAACTTTTACAATATTTGATGAGTAATCAAAGTAGAATTTTAACTCGGGAAATGATCTTAAATAGGGTCTGGCTTTATTCACCTGATATTGAATCTCGGGTGGTGGATGTGTATATGGGCTATTTAAGAAAAAAGGTAGATTCCGGCTTTAACAAAAAACTGCTTCATTCAGTCAGAGGCTTCGGTTATATGATTAAGGAGTAAATTAGACTGATCGTTTATTGTAACCACTAAAACAGTCCTCTTTGGCGATATGGAGATTGCTTTGTCTAGCTAAAAAACAATAGTATTCGATAATTCGGCATTGTCTGGCCATATCTTGATATACCTCCCGTTCGCTATTAGTTAACCAGAGAGGAGCTGACACGGGCATCCGCTTCTCTCTTCGCAAAGCTCTGCTTAATTCTGGTAAATCCTCATAGTATTTTAAGATCGTTGCTGCAGAAGCACCTTCCAACTTTTTTAATTTAAATTCCTCTTCAGTCTGAGGAATATCCTCCTCTGGTACGTCAAAAGCTCTAAGCTTATTTTGCATATCTTCTAAATCTGTTGCTTCTTTAATATTTTGTCTTAGATTTATGGCTAACCATTTTTGAGTGGGACCTGCAATTATGCCTATCATTAACATTCTATAGTTTGGTAGCAGGTTAGAGTTATCTTGCATTAATTGAAAAGCCGCTCTTCCTCCAGTATCTACTCCGATAAACCTATTTCTGGGTAATGGGGATCCTGTAATAACAGGTGCCTCAGCTAAGACAACCCGATGATTTCTGACAGCTTCAAATAAGTTAGCCTGAAAAAACATCCCTGAGATATTAAGTTCACGCTCCTGACGCAATTCATGTGGGGCGGTTTCAATAAAAGCTGCCTGTCTTGCTACATTAATTCCTCCTTTCTCAAAAGTAACAACCGCTAATCCATGAGGTTCCTGTAAATATGGGAAAGTAGGCACCAAAATATTGTGGAGTATCTTTAAGACATAAGTTTTACCTGAACCTGGTAGACCAATATCCCAAATAATTGTTCCAACACCGTCTTCCAAATTTTGTTCTATTTGCGGAATGATTCTTTTTAGAGTGAAGGATCGCAAACTCGAATTAAGGGGGCGGCCACGAAACAAACCATCAAAGTCCAATAGTTTATTTGCCTCAGATCTAACTTCTCTTTCTAATTTAGCCACTTTTAATCCTAGGTAGTCTAACGGTGACAGATGTCCCTTTGTTTTCTTTAGATTTAATTTCTATTGCGCCATGATGTTGTTTAATAATATTTTTGACCAAAAATAATCCTAATCCCATCCCCTCTTCTGAGTGACCGGATCCTTGATAAAACTTTTCAAAAACTTCTGGCAGATCTTTTTTTTTAATACCTCTCCCTTGATCTTTAATTTGTAAAATCAGGTAGCTTTTTTGAGCCTTTAGGGTAACATCAATTTTGGTATCAGCAGAAGAGAACTTGGCAGAATTATCTAAGAGATTAATCATTGCTTGAAGTAGCTTATTAAAATCACCCACTATTAAATCGCCTTGACTATCTAAGCTATCTTGAACAATAACTTGATGCTCAGGATGAGTAAAATGAAAATCTGATAGGGCTCTTCTAACAATCTCTTTTAAGCTGCACTCTTTCCAGATGTATTGCAGCTGACCACTTCTGATACGATTAACTTCTAACAATTCATTAATTAGATAAGTTAACCTAAGGGCTTCCCAAGATAAATCTGCCACCCATTTTGATTCCGGAGCATCTGATGCTGCAAACTTGCTATGTAATAGTTGACTATAACCACTGATGGTGGTGACAGGGGTACGAAGCTCGTGGGCAGCCATAGAAATAAATAAATCTCTGGCCTCAACTGCCCTTTTTGTTTCATTATAAAGTTGAGTTTTTCTAATAGCCAGTGATGCCAAAGGAGCGAATAACTGTAAAATAGTCACTTCTTTCTTTGTAAAAAAATTTGGTTTAAAGGACATCAGTCCCAATACTCCTATAGATTCATGACGATATGATAAAGGGATACCTAAGCTAGTCCGCACTCCCAGATTTGTAATAGAAGGGTGTATTGGTACGATATCTCTATCACTTAAGATGAGTGGTCTTCTACCGCTAAAGACAGAGTGCATAAAACCTCTTTTGCGAGTCTTAATGGAATATAAAGCTGGATTAGAAGAATAGATTCTTTTGAGTTCACCTTGCTGTTCCAAAAGTATATGCCCTATATCTGCACCAACCAGTTTCATGGCTTCTTCAACAATCAGCTTATAAGTTTGTTCAGGGGTTAAGGGAATTAAGAATTTTAAAGCAGATTTGTGTATTTTTTCTAAAATATTACCCAGATAAGCTCTAGTTTCATAAAATTGAGATTCTCTGATAGCTAAAGAAGCCACATCAGCAAATAACCTTGAGGCAGCTAAATGATCACTGCTGAAGTAATCACTTTTTTTAGAAAGAAGCGAAAGAACCCCCACAGAGATATTACGATAAGAAAGTGGCACTAACAAATCTGATTTAACTCCCAACTCTTTAATTTTAGGATTGACATTTGGCTGGTATTTGACATCCACAATTAAGGCCTGTTTTTTCTTGAAAGCTTTATATGTAAATCCTTTGGGACGAAGTGCCACTTGACTTAAAAAGGGATAGGTGGTGTAAACTCTTTTCAGTTCTCCATCCTGACCTAAAAAGATTGAGCCAAAGTCAGCTTTGGTTAATTTCAATGCTTCCTCCACTATTAATTTATAAGTTTGTTCAGGGGTTAAGGGAATTAAGAATTTTAAAGCAGATTTATGGATTTTTTTTAAAATATCATCCATAGATTTCGCGCCAATCTTACCAAAAATAGACAAATTTGCAAGTTAGGGATTAAAATTTTGAAATCAACTGTTGGGAATTTCTTACATATTAAAGAGGAATGAACGCTAGCTACTAATTATCTTAAGTCTGCCAGAAAATTTAGTGGCTTGCATTTTAATCATGTTTGATAGAATGAGGGGACTTAAAGAATTTCGTTCTTTGGGCAAAAATCTTTTTTGATAATTTCTCATCATAAATTTAAGCTACCGGTGCACTAATCAGACGATAAATAAAATTATCTTTAACAATATGAAAGGTTATTTTCACCAATCTATATTTGCTGACTTGTTTGATCACAGCTTTTAAAAGAGGGGTCAGATCAAAAAAATTACCAATCACCAAAGTTTTATCCATTTTTTAATATGATAATGAGAGAAATTAAGGAATGATAAAAAAATGAGTAAGAAAACTGAAAGTAATT